>JBDNCL010000076.1:0-11714 GCA_046719655.1 Fimbriimonadaceae bacterium | reverse complement strand
CACCGAGGGAGAGCACGCGTCAGGTCCTCATCGTCGAAGGCCGCCGCGCTTCGGTCGAAAGCCTGATCGAGGTGCTCAGCCAACTCGACACCGGCACCAACGTTGGAGACAAGATCCGGATCTACGACGTCAAGTTCGCCGACCCGCGGACGCTGCGCGAGGAGATCGTCGCCCAGGTTCCCGGGATCCGGGTCAGCGTCGCGCCGGCCTCGTCGGGCAACCCCAAGCTTTTCCGCGAGGGGCAGGCCCTGCGCCAGGCAACCGAGACGGTCAGCCCCGAACAGGCCCGTCAGGACCGCGGTGCGGCTCCGCCCGCCGCCGCCGGTCAAGTCGGCGCCGTGTCGGTGGCCAAGGAAACGGCCGAAGTCCGCGGCATCGCCCAACCCTTCCAGGAGGTCGAGAGCGCGGCCGTGCCGATGCGGCTCGTCCTCCGCGGCACCGACGAGCAGATCGAGCTGGCGCTCGCGTACCTCAGCCTCGTCGACATCGCTCCGCGCCAGGTCGCCCTCGAACTCCGGGTCATGGAGATGAGCAAGGAAGACGCCATTCGGGCCGGACTCGATTGGTCGGTTCTCACCGGCGGAACCGTGCAGGCGATCCGGATCAACCAGGGAGTCGGCGACACCTCCTCGAGCCCCGGCACGGTCTCGGGAGACCTCGGGTTTGCGGGCGGCGGAACGGCCTCGATTCTCGCGACTCTGGATTCGATCGCCAACAAGCGAAACCTGATCGCCCGACCCAACCTGCTGGCGATCGACGGACGCGAGACCGAGATCTTCGTCGGCGACGTGGTCCGGTACATCGAGTCGATCGTGCAGAGCCAGAACGGAACGACGGTCACCACGGGCGAAGTGCCGGTCGGCGTCCGACTCGCCGTACTCGCCCGGATCGGCGGCGAAGGCAACATCACCATGGACCTGCGTCCCGTCGTGAGCACTCTGCGCGGCTTCACGCCCGTCCCGGGCGGCGGCCAGCTGCCGCAGACGAGCCTGCGCATCGCCCAGAGCACGGTGCAGGTCGTCAGCGGCGAGACGATCGCCATCGGCGGTCTCATTCAAGACGGCGACCGGGTCGACGTGAGGGGGATTCCGCTTCTCAAGGATCTCCCGATCGTGGGCAACCTGTTCAAGCGGACCGACAACACGAAGGTCCGAACCGAGGTGGTGTTCTTCCTGACTGTGAAGACGGTCGACAGCACGAACCGGGCCGACGCGGCCAACCCGCGGACCCAACCAGTCTCCAAGCTCCCGTAGCCCGGCTCCCCGCCGGAAGTTCCCGTCCCGGCACCTCCGTTCAAAGGGGGTGCCGGGACGCATGCCGCCGGCGCCGGTCTAGCGGACCGCACCCACGTCGAGCCGACGAAGCGTGGCCGAGGTGTCTTCCGCCAACGTGTCGTTGATGAAGGCCCCCGCCCCCGCTTCGCTCCCGGCGAGGTATTTGAGCTTGTTCGCGGTCCGGTACGGGGGATAGAACTCGACGTGGAAACGGGTGAACTCGTAGCCGGGGACCGCCGGTTCCTGGTGCATGACCATGATGTACGGCAGCGAGAACCCGAACAGGAGGTCGTACTTCCGGGCCACCACCAAAAGGATCTCGGCCAGGTCGTCCAACTCGGCCGGCGACATCGGGGCGAGCGACCGCAGCGACCCCCTCGCCACGACGTGCACCTCGTACGGGTAGCGGGCAAAGAACGGCACCACGGCCACAAAGCTGTCGTTCTGAGCGACGATCCTTGGGCCGGCGAGCTCTTGCGCGAGCCACTCCTCGAAGAGGTTCTTCCCGGTCGACTCCAGGTGCCGCCGCTCGCTCGCGAGTTCGGTCCTCAGGGTCGGCGGGATGAAAGGGTAGGCGTAGATCTGCCCGTGCGGATGCACGAGCGTGACTCCGATCTCCTTCCCTTTGTTTTCGAACACGAACACGTACTCGACGGCGGGCCGGGAGGACAGTTCGATATAGCGTTCCCGCCAAACCCGGGTCAACTTTCGGACTTGGGAGAACGGCAGACCGGCGAACGTGCCGTTGTGGTCCTGGGAATAGAGCACGACTTCGCACACGCCCTCGCTCGGCCGCACCGGCGTCAGTCCGGTCGACCGGATCGCGGGTTCGGGCGGCGTCGGCGACAGAGACGGGAACTTGTTCTCGAACACGACGATGTCGTATTCGGGAAACGGCACTTCGGTCGGAAAACCTCCGGGAGCGGTGGGACAAAGTGGGCAGTAGTCGTCGGGAGGCAAGAACGTCCGATCTTGCCGATGGGTGGCCGTGATCACCCACGTATCGAGGAACGGATGATAGCGCAGCTCCGACATCTGGCTTGGGTTCTACCCGTTCCGGTTCGTCCTGGATCCGAGCCGGGTCGGCCTCGGCGCGCGCCCGCCCGGGGTGAAGAAGCTTTCTAAGACGGGAAGAGGAACGGCCGATCGGGCCAGGTTAACGGCTTCTTAATCCTCGCATCCCACCATAAGAAGGGTGTGTCTCGTGCCGCCTGATTTGGAGGTTTATATGCGTAGAGCCTTTACTCTTATCGAACTTCTTGTCGTGATCGCGATCATCGCGATCCTCGCCGCCATCCTCTTCCCCGTCTTTGCCCAGGCCAAGTCCACGGCGAAGAACACCGTGTCCCTCTCGAACTTGAAGCAGATCGGCCTGGCGGGTCTGATGTACCAAGCAGACCACGACGACTTCAACCCGCAGGGCGACGACTACGCCGAGTGGATTTGGATGTTCCTGTACTCGCCGTACATCAAGGGTGCTCCGTCCGACTTCTCGGGAACTCGAAGCAACTTTTTCTACTCGCCGACCGCTCCCGGCAACACTCCTCAGTACCTGAGCGGCCTGCGTTACGACTTTTTCGTGGCATCGGGCCTGGCCCAGCAGTTCCGAATGCGGACCGACCTCACCGATCCCGCCGGCGTGCGCGCGATCGTCTTCTGGGCCAGCTACTCGATCAACGAGCACAACGTCCAGGAATGGCCGAACATGAGCAGCTACGCCGAACCCAGCGAGACGCTTTGGGTGCTGGAGGCCAACGACACCGAGATCGAAGGCGACGAGCTGCGCAAGCTCTACAGCCGAACCGACGACTGCCCCGGCAACTTCGAGAATCGAGCCCCGCGAGGCGGCCACGCCGGCGGCACCAACTTCCTCTTCACCGACAGCTCGGCCAAGTATCGCCGAACCGGGTTCGCTCCGACCGCCGGATCGGCGCCGACCGTCCAGTGCAACTACCTGTTCTGGCGCTGGCCCGAGGGCGGACGCGGCGGTACCAGCACGACCCCGAACAGCGCCGGCGTTCGGCCCGACTGCAACGCCTGGACGGCCCCGGCCGACACCTTCGACGCGGTCGGCAACTGCGTCCCAAAATAACCGCCGCTTCCTAGGACTTGTCCGTTTGGGCTGGCCCCGGGTGGGCCAGCCCTTTTTAGTCGACCTTTTCGGGAGGGATCGACGTGCTCACCCGGACGTACCGGTCCGGGTTCCAATCGGCCAGCAGACGCTCGGCAACCCGACTGCCGGTAGCCTCCCGGTGCTCGGTCAGCAGGGCCCGCACCTGGTCTTCGTCGTCGATCGTCAGTCGACAGGCCCGAACGTAGGCCGCGTTCAGCTTCGTCGGATCGGCATCCAGGAGGTAGACGACGCCCCCCGTCATCCCCGCGCCGAGGTTGGGCCCGGTCGATCCCAACACCAGCGCGACGCCGCCGGTCATGTACTGGAACGCGTTCGCCTCGACCCCCTCGACGACGACCCTCGGACCGCCGCCCTCGTGGTTCTTGCGGAAACAGATTCCGAACCGGTTGCCCCCCCGTCCGGCCAGATACGCGCGCCCTCCCCGAGCGCCGTAGCCGAACGTGTTGCCCACGACGGTGAGACCGCCTTGGTCCTGGCTGGGCCGAATCGCGAGGCGCCCGCCGTAGGCCGCCGCCATGCACGAGTCGGCGGCGAGACCGTCCAGCTCGAAGCTCATGCCGTCCACCATGTAGGCGGCATAGAAGTGCCCGGCCGCACCCCGATGCCGGAAGTGGACGCCGCCGGACTTCAGCCCCAGGTCCCCGAGACGCCGCGCGAGCACGCCGGCGGCGCCGACGCCGACACAGCGGTCGCTGTTCGTCAAGTCCTCGTACAGAGTCGAGGTTTCGCCCCGGATCGCGCTCTCGGCCGCCTCGATCTCGTGGCGACGGAGGGTCGGCATGAAGCAAGCCTGCTGCCGAGCCAGGTTTCGGTGGCGCACGTCGCCGTGGGGGGCACTGAGGACGCGCTCGAAGTCGATCCGCGCCGCCTTGCCCGTGAGATCCGACCGCCGGACGAGGAGGTTTCGCCGGCCGACCACGTCGCCGAGCTGCCGAATCCCCAGATCCGCCATGTGTTCCCGAACCTCCTCCGCGACGTGCATCAGGTATCGGGCGATGTGGCGGGCGCGACCGGCGAACTTGGCCACCAGAACGGGGTCCTGAGTCGCCACGCCGGGTTGGCAGCCGAGCCGCCGCACGCCGTTGGGGTCGGCCGGGTCGATTCCGGCCAGGTGGCACTTTCGGAGCATCGAGCACCCGATCGAGATGAGAAGCGAGGTGCCGAACCCCACCCGGTCGGCGCCCAGGAGGATCAGCTTCAGGACCTGCTCCCCGTTCTGCACGCCGCCGTCCACGCTGAGCTCGATCCGGTGCCGCACGTTCTCTTCGACGAGGGCGTCCTGGATGGTCGGCAACACGGCGACGAGGGGGACGCCCGCGTGCTTCTGGTCCACCCGCTTGGCCGCGCCCGTGCCCCCGCAGCCGTCGCTGACGTGCAGGCGGGTGGCTCCCGCGTTCACGCCGCCGAGGCACACCATCTCGACCCCGTACGTGGCCACAAACTTGAGGGCGCACTGCACGTCCGGGTTCAGGTGGCGCCAGCTCTCCAGCATCAGCTTGACGTCTTCGATCGAATACAGGTTGTGGTTGATGGGCGGCGACACGAGCTCGTATCCGGGCTCGCAACCGCGGCGGGCGGCCACGAGAGGGCCGACCTTCTTCCCGGGAAGCTGCCCGCCCTTTCCGGGTTTGGCGCCCTGGGCGAACTTGATCTCGGCCTCGCGCGCCCGGGCGGCCGTCATCGGGGTGATCGTGAACCGACCGCCGGCATACTGAACGCTGGCGTTTCCGTCGCGACGCCCCATCCGCTCCTTGTCGAACCCGCCCTCCCCGCTGTTCGCGATCGGCCCGATGCCGGGCGGCAGACCCGACTTCGAGTTCGACGCCTTCAGGCGGCAGTACCGGTAGAGGATGTTCATCGCCCGCGCGACGGTCCGATGGGCCGGTTCGCTGAGGGCGCCTTCGCTCATCCCCGGAGCCATGAAGCGCCAGAGGATCCGCTCCACCGGTTCCACCTGATCGATGGGGATCGGTTCGCGGGACCCCCGATCGAGGGTGAGACAGTCCAGAAGCATCACCGGCCGGCGGTCGGATACGGCGGCGCTGAACTGACGGTACGCTTCCCGCGATCCGGCGGGTACGGGGCCCAACTTGGCCTGGAAGCCGCTGGCGGTGTGGAGGGTCCGCACGATCTCGGCGTTGTTGGCGTGCGGCCGTCCGTTCTTGGTGTGCCGAAACTCGCCGGCGTCCACGAGGGCGAGTGCCTTATCCGGCTCGCGGGCCGCGTAGGCGGTGCGATGGAAAGACAGCCACTCCGCGTCCCACACCGAGGCTCCGATGCCGCCGAGGTGGGTGGGCACGCCCGGGAACTCGGCGGAGACGAACTCCTCATCCAGCCCGATCGCCTCGACGAGGCCGGCCCCGCAATACGCCGAAGACGGGGTGACCCCCATCATGGACATCGCCTCGACAAAGCCCGATCGGAGACCCTTGAGGTACGCCTCGACCCGGTCTCCCGCCGTGGCGCAACCCAGCCAGGGACACACCGCGTCCGCGCCGAGGGACACCAGGATCGCGCAGTGGTGGATGTCCCACACCCCGGCGTCGGCCACGAGACCGACCCGATGGCGCAGGCCCAGACCGACGAGGCGCGAATGGATCCGGCTCACGGCCCGCAGCATCGGGGCGGGGGCCGATCCGGCGTCGACGCTCGAGTCCGAAACCACGAGCACGCACGCCGAGTCCACGGACTCGATCGCTTCGAGAACTACGTCGTCCAGCCGCTTCTCCAGCCCGATTTCGCCGCGATCGGCCGGAAAGGTCAGGTTCAGGCGGGCGACCGGCGGCTGGTCCGCGAGCCAGGCGAGCTGGTCGGGGTGCAGGATCCGGTTGTCCAGGAAGAAGCACGGCCGGTCGGTCGCATTCCACAGACCCGACCGATCGCCAAGCATCACGCTCGGGTCGAACACCCACTCGTCCCGGATGGGATCGATGGGCGGCGACGTTTCCTGGGCGAATCTCAGCTTGAAGTAGTCCTCCGGCCGCCGGGGCAGATCGTCCAGAAGCGCGGCCGGAGGGGTGTCGTCGCCCATCGACCCGACCGCGGGCTTGGCGCCCGAAAAGAGCGGTTCGAGGACGACGTCGACGTCCTCCTTCGTCATGCCGAACGCCACCTGCAGCGCGGTCAGGTCTCCGGCGGGCGGGCGCGACTCGCGCTCCCCGGCCGAAACGACGCGGCCGTTCGGGTTGGGGAAGCCCCGACGCGCCACCTCCTCGTGGACCTGGCTGTTGAAGCGGACTTCGCCGGTGGCGAGGACGACGCTGAACGTCTCTCCCGGACCGAGGAGCCGCTGGCTCTCCACCGGTCCCAGCGGGAACGTGCCCGTGAGTTCGCTGGCCGCGAAGGCGTAGTCGGCCGTGGTGGTCACCCAGAGCGGGCGGAGGCCGTTCCGGTCGAGGTGGGCCACCGCCTCGTCGCCGTCGCACGCCACGACGGCGGCCGGTCCGTCGCAAGCCCCGAGGAACAGACTCATCGCCTTGTAGAACTCGGACAGGGGGCTGTCCGGATCGATGACGGTCGTCGCTTCGGGCAGGAGGGCCAAGATCGCCTGGGTGATCGTCATGCCTCCGGCGAGGAGAGCGATGAGCATGTCGTCGAGGTTCGCCGAGTCCGAACCGCCGGAACAGACGATCGGCCCGCACCGGACCGCCAGCGGCGCCAGCGCGGGGTACCGCTCCGCGATGCCCCGCACGAGGTCGCGGCCGATCGCTTCCATCCAGGCGACGTTGCCCCGGATGGTTGCGATCTCGCCGTTGTGGGCGAGCGCCCAAAACGGCTGTGCGCGGCGCCACGCCGTCGTCGTGTTGGTGCAGTAACGGCTGTGGAACAGGGCATAGCGGGACGCGCACTCCGGGCTCCGGAGGTCGGGATAGAAGTCGGCGATTCGGGACAGCTCGACCAGGCCCTTGTAGTTGACGGTCCGGTTCGACAGGCTGACGACCGAGAACTCGTCGCCGGCGTGCTCGCCGACCGAGTTGTCGAGGGCCAGGCGCAACAGGTATCGGGCGTTGAACCAGGCGTCCTCTCCCATGCCCTCCGGCCGGCGAAACAGGGCCTGACGCACGACCGGCAGGGTTCGGTGCGCGCCGATGTTGGGCGGCAGGGCGGAGGGATCGGTCGGGACTTCGGCCCAACCGAGAACGGTCGCTCCGACCAGATTGGCCAGTTCCTCCACCTCTTCGACGCAGCGGCGTCGCAGTTGCCCGTCGTAGGGGAGGAAGAACATGCCGAGAGCCACGTCGCGCTGGGCGATGAGCTTCTCGAAGCCGGCGAAGCGGTCCAGAAGGAGCGGCCAGGGGATGTCGATCTGAAAGCCGGAGCCGTGGCCCGCCGCCCCCCGGTGATCGAAGCAGGCGCACAGTTCGACCGCCCGAGCGACGAGCTCGCGCTCGGCGACACCCTTGCGCGAAGCGAGAAACCCGATGCCGCAGGCGTCGGCTTCCAGCCGGCGCCTGCCGTTCTTGATGACTTCGTACATAACCGCGGATCGAAGGGCTCCCGCGGCATCACGGGAATCGCCGGCGTCGGCACCGGCAAGGACCTTCACTTTAGAGCAAGTTCGCTCCAGATGCAAGTCGGGGGGGTGCCCGACCCGGCGACCGTTCCGTTGGGCCGGCGTCGGCCGACCCGCAAACCCGAGAGGGATGGCGCACGTCGCGGCCGGCACTGGTTCGACGGCCGAATATATGCTGAAAATTCTTTCAACGAACTTGGCTCGCCGCCGCCGTGTTTCTTAAAATTCCACCATCCGCACCGGCGCGGAGTCCACCTTTACTCCGGGAGGTTCCGATGCTACGAGCTCGATTGGGAGCCGTAATGGCGTTCGCCGGTACGACGCTTCCTGCATTCTCGCAATCTTCTGCACCCGCC
The DNA here is from genome assembly GCA_046719655.1 of Fimbriimonadaceae bacterium. Lineage (GTDB taxonomy): Bacteria > Armatimonadota > Fimbriimonadia > Fimbriimonadales > Fimbriimonadaceae > JBDNCL01. Next base: position 3,437 of record JBDNCL010000076.1, on the reverse strand, counting down.
ATCGACAAGGCGGACACGGCCTGGTTGATGGTGGCGAGCGTCCTCGTCCTTCTCATGACGCCTGCGCTCGCTTTGTTCTACGGCGGCCTCGTCCGCCGCCGGAACGTGCTCAGCACGATGATGCACTCCTACATCCTCATGGGCGCCATCGGCGTGGCTTGGGTCCTGATCGGTTTCAGCCTGGCCTTCGGGGCCAGCGGCAACGGTCTGATCGGCAACTTCGAATTCGCCTTCGGCAACGTGTCGATGTCGACCCCTTACGGCGAGCAGACCGTACCGGCCGCGCTGTTCATGCTGTTCCAGATGATGTTCGCCATCCTCACGCCCGCCCTGATTTCAGGCGCGCTCGCCGAGCGGGTCAAGTTCGGCGGCTACATCCTGTTCATGGTGCTGTGGTCGGTTCTCGTGTACGCGCCCGTGGCCTGCTGGGTCTGGAACGCGGACGGTTGGCTGTTCAAGCTCGGAGCCCTCGACTTTGCCGGCGGCACCGTCGTGCACCTCGCCAGCGGAGTCGCCGCTCTGGCGGCCTGCGCGGCCCTGGGTCAGCGCCACCTCGGAGCGGCCAAACCGAACAGCGTCGTCTTCACCCTCACGGGCGCCGGGTTGCTCTGGGTTGGCTGGATCGGCTTCAACGCCGGCTCGGCGCTCGGCGTCAACGACGTGGCCGTCGTCGCGTTCGTGACCACCCAGATCGCCGCCGGCGCGGGGATGCTGGGCTGGCTGGCCATCGAAAAGGTCAAGACGGGCAAGGCGACGGCGGTCGGCGCCGCGTCCGGTCTGGTCTCCGGTCTGGTCGGCATCACGCCCGGAGCCGGATTCGTGAGTCCGATGGCGGCGATCGTGATCGGGCTTTTGGCCGGCTCGTTCTGCTACTCGATGGTGTCGCTCAAGCACCGTTTCGGGTACGACGACGCTCTCGACGTCGTGGCCGTACACGGCGCCGGCGGCCTGCTCGGAGCGATCTTGACCGGGGTCTTCGCCAGCGCCGCCATCAATCCCGGCATCGCCGGCGCGCTGGAAGGCGGCCGAGGCGCACTCATCGTCACCCAGCTGATCGCGGTGGCCGCCGTGTTCGCGTATTCGGGCGTGCTGTCGTTCGCGCTCATGAAGCTCGTCCAGATCGTCGGGATGAGGGCGTCGGTCGAGGACGAGGTGCGGGGCCTGGACTCGATCTACCACGGCGAGGAGGGCTTCGACGTGTCTCCGGACGGAGAGTTCGCCTCCGGCGACTCGACCGGCGGCGATGCCGAACTGGTCGGCGAAGCGTCCGTCCGCTGACGAGTCGGCATCTTGCGACGACCTCGGGATCGCCTGCGCGCCCCGAGGTCGTCTCGTTTCAGAACCGAACCGTGACCGCCGACGCCTGACCGGGTGCGGTCAGAACGGTCGCTTCCGCCCGACGGTCGCCGTGGGCGACCGTCACCTTGTGGAGGCCGTAGAACGCCCGCGTCTCGAACGTTCCGCCCGCGTCGGACAAACCGGACACCCGGGTCCACCACCGGCGTTTGACCAGATCCTCGTAGGCCAGAAGCGTGGGGGTCGGCTGCCAGTCGCGGGTCACCATGGCGGCGCCCTCGTTTCGCCGCCAGTGCGCGCCTTCCCAGAATCCCCAGAAAAGGAACGCGTCGACCTGCGGGTGGCTGAAGCACGCGGTCAGAAAGTCGACCGTGTGCTGGGCGTGGAGCCTGGCGTCGTGGACGCCGCCGGTGTCGAACTCGGTGATCTCGAGCCGAAGACCGGTCTCGGCGACTTCGTCGAGGATCTCGAGCACCCGCGATATCGGGGTCAAGGGCACGCCGACGTGCCCCTGAATGCCGAACACGTCGATCGGCGCTCCGGCCGCCACGGCCTGGCGGACGATCTCGATCGCCCGGCGGCGGTGGCCGGGGCCCGCCGCCGCCTCTTCCGTGATGTTGAAGTCGTTGTAGGCGAGGAGGACGGTCGGATCGGCTTCGCGGGTCAATCGGAACACCTCGGCGAAGAAGTCCCAACCCAGGCGGTCCCAAAGCTCGCGCTCGGATACCGCCTCGTTGACCACGTCCCACACGTAGAGCTGGCCTCGATATTTGGTTGCGTAGTTGCGGACGTGCGCCCGGACTCGTTCCTTGAGCTCCTCGTCCGACAGCGACCACAGGCCGGCCGGAAGATAGCGGCGAGACCCCCAGACCAGGCAGTGCCCGCGAACTTCGAAGTTGTTGCGGCCGAGCCAGACCAGGGCCTGACCGATGCCTTCGTGGGTGGTCGGGCGGTCGTTCGGCCACTTCAAGTCGTTTTCGAAGACGACCGTGTTGAACAGGCGGGTCAGGTGCTCCCGGTACCGGCGCGCGTCTTCGTCCTGACCGTTGATCCAGCGGGCAACCGCCGCCGTCCCGAACCGGAACGCATGGCGCTGCTGCTCGACATGAACCTCGGCTCCCGGCACCGGACGCCCGTCGGAATCGACCACCCGCACCGTGAGCGGCCCCTTGCGGATGGCCTCGATTCGGGCTTCGGCCGCCGCCCGCCAGTCGTCCGGGTTCGGCAGTCCGCCGAAGAAGTCGATCGTCATCGGGATGTCCTCCAGGCGGGCCCGCCCCAAGTTCCGCAGGGTCAGCCCCGCAACCTCGAGTCGCCCCGACTGACGGCCGAGATGCAGGGTGAACTGCGCCTCGCCGGCGGCGTACGTCTCCGGCGCCCTTCCTCCGAAGACGTACTCGCGCCACTCGGGCCCCGGACGCACCACGTAGCCGATCATCTTCGTGTACGGTTCCGACGCCTTCTCGACGACGACCGATACCGGCATCGGCGACGGAGCCCGCAACCACACCCGGACCTCGACGATGTCGCCGACGTTGATCGGGGCCGTATTCGAATGAGCGAATCCGCTGGCCCAAGGCACCCCGTCCGGTGGAGCCACCACGTCCAGAACCACGGCGTCGGCCCCTTGGGGACCGGCCCCCGGCGCGGCGGACGGCTTCGGAGGGTGGGAGCCGGTCGGGCGCCACGCCGCGAGCGCGGAGGGGGCGAACGGCTGGGCCGGCATCAGCGAAACCGGCGCATCGGGAGTCGCGCCGCCTCGATCCATGAGGACGAGTCTGACGTCGGCCAGTTCCACCGTGCCCGGGTCGTAGTTGAAGTGAAAGGCGGCCATCGCCTCGCGGGGCGCGAGGTTTCGAGTCGCTTCTCCCGACACCGTGTACTCGCGCCATTCAGGCGTCAGGGCGACCTCTCGGCGACCGAACGACGTGTACGGCTCCCCGCTCTCCTGGATCATGGCCGCCATGCGCACGCTCTGCGGGCTTCGCGCCCAGAACGAGAGCCGGAACGGCCGCTCGGCGGGAAGGGCGGTCTCGACGACCCTCCCCGCTTCGACGTGCCAGACCGGTTCGCCCGGCCGGGGAGAGACGGCGACGCGCAGCGCACGCCCAAACGGTTGGCCGGCGACGGAGATCCACTCG
>JBDNCL010000075.1:0-11791 GCA_046719655.1 Fimbriimonadaceae bacterium | reverse complement strand
TCGACGGTGCGGATGAAGTCGTCGTAGGAGACGTTCATCTTGCCGAAAACGTCGACGAACGCCTGGCTGATCTGGTCGACGAACTCGCGCGGGGTCTTCCCCTGCTTTTCCGCCGCTTCCTTGACCTTGGTGCCGTTTTCGTCGGTTCCGGTCAAGAACCAGACTTCTTCTCCCCTCAGACGGCGATACCGGGCCGTGATGTCGGCGACGACGGTGGTGAGGGTCGTTCCGATGTGCGGCACGCTGTTCACGTAGTAGATCGGCGTCGTCAGGTAAAAGCGTTTCGGCATCGGGTGAATATTACTTGGGCGACGCGCCGATGCCGGGCTTGGTCCCCCGGGGAGATGGTATTGGAGGATCGGCGGCCGCGGGCGCGAACTTACGTCCATGACTCGCACGCCCGGGGTCGGCGGCCAGGAGAGGCGGGGGTGCCGGTCCCGGCCTTGGCACAGCAACCTGATTCGGCTCACGGTCGTTTTCGGAGGGTTGCCGCTGCCGATTGTGCTGTACGAGAACTGGGGCGATTCCCGCGCCCGCGCCATTCTGTCGATGGCGGTCGGCCTCTACGCGATCTGGTGCGTCGGGGCGACGTGGCTGATCTGGCGTTGGCGGGACGCGGTTCGGGAGCGCTTCCTCCGGGCGCCGGGGAACCCCTGGCTCAAGTTCTTCCTTCTCTGCCTCGCCCTCGTCCTGCTGGAGGAAGCGGTCACGACCACGATGACGAACCTGGCCCCGGTGTTCGGGTCCGAGGTCGGCGTGGCGTACATCACGGGTTCGGCCAACTATCTCGAGGTCGTTCTGTGGCACTCCGTCGTCGCGATCTTTCCCGGCTTCATCGCCTGGGCCCTTCTGGTCCGTTGGGTCGCCGTTCATCCGAACACCGCCTATCTGGTGTACGGGCTGCAGGGCGTGATGGGCGAGGTGATGTACGACGGACCGCACCAGGCGGCGGCGTTCGCGTTCTGGATCGCGGTCTACGGTCCGATCCTGTACCTCCCGACCTACTGCGTGTACGGTCTCGGCGCTCGGCGCAGGCCGCGGTTGGGCCACTTCGCCGCCGTTTTCGCCCTCTCGATCGTGCTCACGATCCCGAGCGTGCAGTTCGTGTTCCGATTCCGGCCTCCGGATGCCGGATTTCCCGAGGTCCTGGAACGGACGACTCGGCCCCGAGGCACGCCGGAGCCGGGCTCCGATGGGGCCGGGGCGTTGCCGAACCTTTAAAGGGCCTTTAACTGGCGTACGTACGGCAATCTTGTCGGGAGGCTCCTGAGTCTATAGAATGGAGAACAGCGGAAAGGGGACGCCCGAACGTGGCGTCGAGGAGGCCGGATGGCACAGCCTGAACTCGAATTCCGGACGGTGTTTCTGTCGGATGTGCACCTCGGGGCGGCGGGGTGCAAGACCGACTACGTGCAGCACTTTCTGCACTCGATCCGGTGCGAGTCCCTCTATCTCGTCGGCGACATCGTCGACGGGTGGGTGGGAACGCGCGACGGCAAGTGGCAGCAGGCCCACACGAACGTCGTGCGCACCATCTTGGGGATGTCCAAAAGGGGGACGCGGGTGTTCTACGCTCCCGGCAACCACGACGCCTTCATGCGCCGGATGAACGGCTCCGACTTCGGCAACATCGAGGTCGACCACAGTTTCGCGCACACCACGGCCGACGGTCGCGATCTGCTCGTCGTCCACGGAGACGCGTTCGACGCAACCTGCACCCGATACCCCCGCATGGCCTGGGTCGGCGCGTGGATCTACGAGTGGATGGTGATGCTGAACATGAGCGTCAACCGGCGCCGCAAGGCGCGTTCCCGCCGGCCGATCGACTTCTGTTCGATCGTGAAGAGGACGGTCAAGAGGATCGCAAAGAGGGTGTCGAGCTACGAGACGAGCGTTCTCGAGCATGCGGTCGAGCTCGGTTACGACGGGGTCGTCGTCGGGCACATCCATCGTCCGGCGATCGAACGACACGGGGACGACTGGGTGTATGTCAACTGCGGGGACTGGGTGGAGAACTGCACCGCCGTGGTGGAGCACTTCGACGGCCGACTGGAGCTGATCCATTGGCGCGACCATTATCTGGAGACCCCCGTGCGGCTCGAAGATCTCGGCGTGGCCCCGGCCCGCTGAACGTCGCCCGGGCGCCGCGTTCCGACGGGACGGGCGCCGGTGTATAGTGGTCGTGCCATGACGACGCGGGCGCCATCCCCACCGATCTTCGCGGCAGCGGCCGAACGGCTGGGCGTTCGTCGGTTCTACGGTGTGATGGCGCGGGCGGCGGGGGAGACGACGATGCCCCCGACTACGGTCGCCCTCAGCGGGCCGGTCGATCCGTTCTGGTCGGTGGAGCGCCTGCGGCGAATCCGTCAGGGAGCCCGATACTTCGGATTGGCGAACCTGTACCGCGGGCTCCTCTACGTCCCTCCCATGGCGGGTTTCGCTCTCGCTCTGCCGACGGCCGGGGGGTGGACGGCCGCGACCATCGGCGTGTTGGGTTTGCTGGGGGCGCTCGTGGCGTTCCACGGTCTGTGCGCGTTCCTGGAAGCCTACAAGTGGGTCTTGGCGGGCTGGCTGGCGCCGCGGGCCACGCCCGGCGCGGCCGAAGACGGCCCGCGTCGGGCGTCCGAAGAGGCGGACGAACTCGCCCGGGTCGAGGCGGTCCTGCAGTCTCTGGAACAGCCTCGGTCTCTCGGCGACAAGTTCTTTCGGCCGAGCCGCTTCGACCGCGATTGGGCCCGACGGGTGACCCTGGTCGGGCTCTGCCAGAAGTGTACGGTCGCCTATATCCAGTCGACGCGCCTGAATCGTCGGGAGCGGCGGGCGGGCGAGCGGGTCGAGTTTTTGGAGTCGCCGTCGGTCGGCGAGCTTCTCCGATTCGAGAGAGAGACGCGAACCGGCGAAGCGATGCACCTCGCGGCCGCGGCTCTGAACCTTCCCGGCCTCATCGTCGGACTCGGTCTCGGGGCGTGGATTTGGGCGGGCTGGTTTTTCGTCGTCGCGTTCTGCGACACCCATCTGGGCTTGTTGCAGCGCCAGCACCGCATCCGCGTCGGCCGCGCCTTGGCCGCGTTTGCCAAGCGGTCGCGGCGCGGGAAGGCCGGCGCGGGACGGGAGCCGTTGGAGACGGCCCCGACGAACTGAGATGGCGGTCCCCGCACCCTCGAGACACTACGGTTTCGATCCGGACTTCGCCGGGAAGCGCCCCCGGCTCCTGATGCTGTCGGCTTCGACCGGCAACGGCCACATGGCGGCCGCCCGCGCTCTCGAGGACGAAGCCCGCGTTCAGGGTCTGGAGGCCAAGACGGTCGATACGCTGGCGTTCGCGCCGAGGGGGTTTCGGGCGTGGTACGCCGGAGGGTACGAGACCCTGGTTCGGCGGCGCCCCGAACTGTGGGGGCACCTGTACCGGAGTTCGGACCGGCCCCTCCTCAGCTATCACTTCCAGACGTTTCTGGACGTCGTGTTCGTGAACCGGCTCCGCACCTTGTTTGCCGACTTCCGTCCGGACTGGGTGGTCTGCACCCACTCGCTCCCCCAGCCCCGGCTGGCCCAGCTGCGTCGACGGTACCGGTTTCGAACCGCGGTCGTGGTCACCGACCTGTATCCGCACCGGATGTGGCTGCGGGGGCGGCCGGATCGGTTCTTCGTTCCGGGAGAGTGGTCGGCGGAGATCTTGGTCGAACGGGCCGCTTGGGCGGCGGACCGGGTCGAGGCGACCGGCATCCCGATCCACTCGTGCTTTCGGGAGCGAGTCGGGCAGGAGGAGGCGAGGCATCGGATGGGTCTGCCCGCCGGCGGGCGGATGCTGTTGGCGACTTCGGGCGGCATCGGAGGTGGGCCGATGGCGGAGGCGCTCGCCGCCTTGCGGCGGACGCCCGGTCTGGACACGGTGGTGCTGGTTTGCGGACGGAACGAACGGGCGTTCCGAACGCTCCAACAGGAGCTCGGCGGCGACATCGCGGTCGGTCCCCCGCTGGTGGTGCTGAAGGGGCACATCGACCAGGCCGAGATGGCCGGACTGATGGCGGCGTCGGACCTCGTCCTGAGCAAGCCGGGCGGCCTCACGACCTCGGAGGCTCTGGCGGTGGGCCGGCCCTTTGCCGTGTTCGAGCCGTTCCTGATTCCCGGTCAAGAGGAGCGCAACGCCGACTTTCTCGTCGAGACGGGCGCCGGAATCCGGGTGCCCGACCCGGCGGCGATCCCACTGCTCGTCGGCGACCTTCTGGTCCATCCTTCGCATCTGGCCCAGATGTCGGCCAAGGCGAAGGAGTTGGGCCGCCCGGGGGCGGCCCAACTCGTCGTCGAACGGATCCGTCAGCTCACGGCGCCTTGATCCCCGGTCACTCGGCGTTCGGCAGGAGCCGGCGCAGGTACCGGAGACTCGAGGCGAGGCAATCGTACGGGTCGCGGCGGCAGGTGTCCTGTTCGACGACGACGGTGTGGGTGCCGGCGGCCTCGAGGGCGGCGAGGATCTTCGGCCACGGGAGGTTGCCCTCGCCGACCGGAGCGTAGTCGACTTCCCACCCGACCGGTTCCCTGTCTTTGAGGTGGACGACGGGAACCCGGCCGTTCAGGCGTTCGATCAGATCCACCAGGTCGACACCCGCGTGGACCACCCAGTAGGTGTCGATCTCGAACTTCAGCCGCGGGTCGGAGTGTTCCAGCAGGGTGTCGAAGAGGGTTTTGCGCTCGGGGCCGAAGCGCGCGAACTCGACGGCGTGGTTGTGGTATCCGAACGCGATGCCGGCCCGATCGAGGCGGTCGACGATGGGGGAGAGGTCGGCGGCCAGTTTTTCGAAGCCCGCGGTTTCGGCCTGGAAGTACTCCTTGGGGGCCATGCCGACGGCGGTGTAGGCGGCGCCGAGGGCCCGGTGGAACTCGATCTCCTCGTCGGCGTTTTCGAGGAGCCGCGACATGGGGCGGTGGGTGGCGACCGCCTCGAGACCGACTTCGTCGAGGATGGCGCGGGCGTCCAGCGCGGTCAGCTCGGGGGAGTCGCCGTCCATGGCGCCGACGGCCGACAGCTGGACCGAGCGGTAGCCGATGTCGGCGATCTTGCGCATCGCGTCTCGAAAGCCGGACGCCGTCCGGGTGTCTTCCCGAATCGTGTAGAGCTGGGCGGCGATCTTCAAGGCGTCACTTCAGGGAGTCCACGTCGATCCGTCGACCGCCGCTGCGGGCGCTCTTGTAGATGGCGAGAATGACCTTCAGCGGCTCGAGAGCGGATTCGCCCGAAATCTTGGGGTCGCGTCGGTCGCGGATCGCCTGCACGAAGTCCTCGATCTGCAGACGGTGCTGCTCGCCCCAGATCGCGGTGGGGTCGGCCGCTCCCGTTCCTCCCGAGTCGCCGCCGTCGAGGATGGGGACGCTGGGGGTCGGCTGCTTGACGACGCCGCGCCCGTACTTGCCCTCGGCGGCGCCCTTCTCGTCCACCTGCCAAAGCTTGATCCGGTCGCCTTCGATGAGGACGGTGCCGTACATCCCGTGAACTTCGAGCCGCTCGGCGAAACCTGGGTAGGCGAGGGTGGTGCCGTAGATGATGCCGGTCGCGCCGTTCTTGTACTCCACGAGCGCTTGGGCGATGTCCTCGGCTTCGATGTCGCGGCCGGCGGTGCGCATCTGAGCCTGCACCGACTTGACGCCGCCCATGATCCACTGGATCATGTCGATGTAGTGCACGCTCTGGTTCATGAGGCAGCCGCCGTCGAGCTTGACCGTGCCGCGCCAGTCCCCGGAGTTGTAGTACTCCTGCGTTCGGTACCACTTCACGTAGCAGTCGCCGGCAACGAGCTTTCCGAGGCCGCCGGACTGGGCTGAGTCGCGCAGGGTGACGATGTCGTTGGCGAACCGATGCTGGGACACGACGCCGAGGGTCACGCCGGCGGCCCGGGCCTGCTCGACGAGCCTTTGGGCCGGTCTGAGCGACACGTCGATCGGCTTTTCGACGAGAACGTGCTTGCCGGCCTTGACGGCGGCGAGGGCGAGCTTCGCGTGCAGCCCGCTGGGAACGCAGATGTTGAGGGCGTCGACCTTTTTGAGGAGCGATGCGTAGGATCGGGTGGCCTCGGCGCCGGTTTCGTCGGCCAGTTTTTGGGCCTTCTCAGCCACGATGTCGTACACCGCGGTCAGGCGGACGCCCGGCAGGCTGCGGATGGCGTCGGTGTGCGTGCGGCAGATGGCGCCGCATCCTACGAGTCCGTAACGAATGTCGCTCATGCTTGTTCCACCTTTCCTGCTGTCTCCTTCAGCGCTTCGACGGCGACGGTGAAGAGGTCGGCGCCGCTGAACCCGCTTCGTTCTCCGGCGGCGGCCAGGTGCGGCTCCATGGACAGGGTGCCGTGCCAGTTCTGGCGGTGAAGCCACCGGAAGACCTCGAGAATCTGCCCATCGCCTTCGCCGGCGGGAACGATCCTCCTTCCGGATTGGACCGCGTCTTTGATGTGCAGCGTCTCGAGATGGGGCGTGATCCAGTTGAACCAGTCCTGCATCGGTCTGAATCCGAGCAGAACGGTGTTCGCGAAGTCGAAAGCGGCCCGGAATCGCCGGCCTCCGAACTCGGAGAACAGGCGCTGCGCGTTGTCGGGGTAGGCGCCGTAGAAGTCGGCGTCGTTTTCGTGCAGCAAGGTCATCCCGTTCTGCTCGGCGAGTTCGACCTGCTCCCGCATCCAAGCCTTCAGTTCGGGCCAGGCCGATTCGAACTCGGCGGGCGGAACGCGAGGCGTGAAGATGCGGATCTTGTCGACGCCGATCTTCCGCGCGATCTCGATGGATCGGGCCAGGTTCGCGAGTTCGGATTCCCGGTTCTCCGGCTTGAGGTCGACTTTGTTGACGGGGCTCCCGACGCACTCGAAGCCGATGCCGGACTCCGCCGCGATCTGGACGATCTGGTTCAGCTGCTCTTCGGTCAGGCTGAGAACGTTGGTGCCCCATGCGCTCCTCAAGTCGACGAGATCGATGCCGAGCCGTCGCAGCAGATCGAGCTGGACGGCGAAATCGGGGTCGATTTCATCGGCGAACGCGGATACCGGACATCCCATCAAGATCATCTCATCACCTTCAACTCTCGCTCTCGACCCGGAGCCCGTCTCCTTCGGCCGGGCGCAGAAACCGCGTGTAGCCTTCGGCGCGGAGGGCGGCTTCCAGTCGGTCCGGGTCTTCGTGCAGGGCGATCACGGTGCCGCCGAGCCCCGCCCCGGCCAGCTTGGCGCCGAAGGCGCCGAATCGCCGACAGCGTGCGACGAGGTCGTCGATCACGTCCCCCGAACCCCCCATGGCGGCGACGAGGGCGTGGTTTTCGTTCATCGCCTCGCCGAGCGTCTCCCACTTTCCCGACTGAAGGGCTTCGGCCCCGATGCGGCCGAGTTCGGCGATTCGGTCGATGCTTGTGCGGACCTCGTCGTCCCCCCGCAGCCAGCGGTCGACGATCGGGCCGTGGACCGAACCGCTGAGCCTCTCGACGCCCGTCGTCACGAGAAGGAACGGGAGACCGGGAGCCGCGATGCGTTCGACCCGACCGGGCGGCCCCGGCTCGACCGGATGCTTGCCCGCAAAGTCCATTCGGCGCAGGCCGCCGTGGACGATCATGTACGCGTCCTGATAGCCGCAGACCACGCCCGCCTCGTGTCGCTCGATGTCGCGGACGAGTTCGGAGAAGGCGACGGGATCGTCCAGAACCGCCGATTCGGACGGGTCGTTCCGCGCCCGCAGCACGCAGGCGAGAGTCGCGGCGAGCAGGGCCGTCGAACCGGCCAGACCGCTGGATCGGGGGACCTCGGTGGACCACTCGACGCGGACTCCCGAGAGGGGGTACCGGGCGGTGGCCGCCCGCCAGAGCGTGGTGTCTTCGGGCAGGGAGTCGGGCTGTCCGGGGGTCAGGGTGAGCCGGCACGTGGCTCGGGCGGGCAGTCCGCACGACACGACGACCCCGCCGTAGATGTCGCTGGGGTTGCCGACGATGCCGCACCGGCCCGGGGCGGAGGCTACGACCACCACGGCAACTCCTTGGCGGACGCGTACTCCTCGGGGGTGCCGCAGTCGACCCGGTTTTCGTCGCCGCCCAAAGGCACGGCCGCCACGGGTTCGCCGCGGCCGATCGCCTGGGAGAGAAAATCGCTGAGGGTGACCTCGCGCGCCGCGTGCCAGTCCCGCACGAACTCGGCCAGCTCGGTCAGGGCCCGTCCCGACAGGGCGAAACGGGAGGCGACGGCCTGCCGGCTGGTCGTTTCGCCGGGATCCGGCTTTTCCAGGATGCGGCGGACGGCGCCCGATTCGGCTTCGACGATGCCGTACCGCGACACCTCGTCGTCGGGAACGGTCTCGGTTGCCACGGCGGCGAAGGCGCCTTGCCGGAGGGCATCGGCCAGACGTCGGGCCGGGGAGCGGGGGGCCATCACGGTGTCGCCCAGGAGAACCACGGCGTCTTCGGCGAGACAGGCGCTGGCGACCGCGTCGGCTAGTCCGCGCATCGACTTCTGGTAGCGGACCTCGACGCGGGGGTTCGGCTGCCCGTACCGTTCGAGCACGAAGGCGTCGATCTCCGGCTTGCCCGGGGCGTTGACGATGACGATCCGAGCGCAGCCGATCTCCTCGGCTTCTTGTACGACGCGCTCGAGGATCGTCCGACCTCCGAGCGTCAGGAGCTCTTTGGGCCGCCCTCCGGTGACGGCGGCCATTCGCGTGCCGCGTCCGGCGGCGGGGATGATCGCGTGCATCGGCCTGTTTTCGAACGTACCCGCCCGCGCGCGCCGTTCGCTGGAGGGGGGGCCGGCAGGGGGGCGCCTTCCGGTCGGGTCCCGAAAACCGAAGGCCCGGGCGAGCGGCCCGGGCCTTCGGACGGAAGTGGAGAAGTTTGGGTCGGCTTACGACCTGCGTCGTCGGCGCAGGGCGACGAGTCCGGCCCCGACGGCCAGCGCGAGCATGCTCGCGGGCTCGGGCACGGCCTCGACCTTGTACACGCCGTTGGCGCGGTCGAACCAGATGTTGGTGCCGAGAACGGCTTCTTCGGCGCCGACCGTGTAGAGAATGTTCGGGCCGTCGCCACCGTCGCTGCCCCAGGCGACATCCCAGTCGCCGATCTTGCGGAACTTGAACTCGACGTCGCCGGCGGCGAAGTTGACGGTCGTGTGGAAGAGCCCGTTTCCGAGATCGTTCATGGCGAGCGGGGCGGACCAGCCGTTGAAGCTCCCCATGAGCTCCCAACCGAAGTAGCGCCAGTCGTCGACGCCGACGCGGGGTCCGGCGCCGGGCACCCAGCCGACTCCGAACGGGCTGTCCGGCCAGAAGGTGACGGTGATGGACTGGCCTTCGGCCAGCTTCACCGACAGGTTGTGGGCGGGGCCGCTGAAGGACCAGTCCTCGTTGGTCGCCTTCATTTCGCGCTTCACGGTTCCGAGCACCGTGGTGTCGAGCGTGGCGGTCCAGCGTCCGTCTCCCTGATCGACCATCGGCGTCTGTCCGGCCGATCCCCAACCGTGCCAGCTGCCTCGGATGAAGAACGGGTTTGCCAGGGCGGCGCCGGCTACGGCGCACGCGGCGGCGACGGCAGTGAATTTCAGTGTCATGTCTCCTCCTCGAGATGTTGCGGCGCCCTGCCCGCGACGGTCGTCCGTCGGAAACCGTTCGGCGGCAACGCCAGTACGGCCATAGGATATCACGGAAAAGCCGAAGGCTGTGAATTCGTATTCTTCGGGAATATTCTCCGGTTCGTCGGGGATCACAATCCGGCATTTTTGCCGGGTCGGAATGGTTCGGGCGGCGGGGCAACGGGTTCGATCGTCGTCGAAACCGGGACGTCGGGCGGGCTCGGCGCGCCTTTCTTCCCGGCCGGAATTCGGGAATCGGAATTCTGAGGGGCGGGTTCGCCCGCCGCGGTCCACGGCGGGAACGGTCGCCGCAACGGAAACCGACGATCCGGCCCGGGCAAAGGCGGACCGAGACGTCAGAAACGACCCCGTATTTTTGCGGGTCGCGCAAAAATCTCTTGCATTTCGGGCGGATGCGTCTATAATGCGAATACGAATTCTGAACCGTGAATCCGTATTCTGAATCGATGCTGATGCAGGACCGACGATGAGAGTCACGCAACGCGACATCGCCCGTTATGCTCGGGTGTCCCAGGCGACCGTCTCCCGCGTGTTGGCCGGCGACCGGAGGGTGGAGCCGGAGCTCCGGTCGAAGGTGATGGAGGCGATTTCGCGCCACAACTACCGCCCCGACGCCCGGGCGCGCTCGCTTCGGACCCAGGCCAGCAACCTCATCGGACTCGCGATCCAGCGGCCTCAGGGCGGCCTCAACGGCGACCCGTTCTTCACGAGCCTGATCTCCGAGATTTTGGACATGCTCGTCCACACCGAGTACCACCTCTGCCTGGAGACGGTGCCGGCCGGTCGGAGCCAGGGGGCGGTCTACGACGAGCTGCTCCGCTCGCGGCGGGTCGACGGCCTGATCTTGGTGGAGTCGGAGGCCAACGACGAGCGTCTGGACCGTCTTCAGCGCGACCAGTTCCCCTTTGTCCTCATCGGCAATCCGCTGAGCGCATGCGTGTGGTCGGTCGACAACGACAACGTCTATGCCGGCGAGGTCGCCACGCGCCACCTCTTCGAGAACGGCTACCGGCGGGTCGGATTTCTGGCCGGCCGGCCGGGCATCACGGTGAGCGAGGACCGTTTGGCGGGTTACCAGCGGGTGACGGCGGAGCACGGCGCGCCCTGCCGGGTGTGGAACGCCGAGTTTGGGTTTGAAGCGGCGCGGGAAACGGCGGTGAGGGCTCTTTCGGGTTCCGACGCGCCCGACGCGCTGGTCGTTCTGGACGACTTTATGGCGATGGGGGTGGTTTTGGCCGCCCGGGAGCTGAGGCTGCACATTCCGGACGATCTGGGGCTGGTGAGCTTCAACGACACGAACGTGTGCCAGTTCCTGGCGTGCGGTCTGACCTCGGTCAGTCTGAACATCCCCGAGATCGTCAAGAGTGCGGTGGGCACGCTGCTCGCGATCATGGAGGGCAAGCAGGCGGAGACGCCCCAACGGCACATCGTTCCCTGCGTTCTCCGGGTCCGCGGGTCGTCGCTGCGGTCGGGGAGAGGGACATGGATCTGACCCTGCTCGTCGCGTCTCTCCTGACCGCGCTGCCGGCTGCGGTCGTCGATTCGTCGGTCGAGCACGAGTTCGTGTTTCGGGCGAACGGTCCGGCCAATCGGGTGAACCTGGCGGGCACGTTCAACGGTTGGAACCGGGACGCGACGCCGATGGTCGCCGACCCGGGGACCGACAACCGTGTGTGGCGGATTCGCGTTCGCCTGCAGCCGGGGAAGCACCTCTACAAGTTCGTCATCAACGGCGAGACCTGGGTGACCGATCCCAACGCGGCCCGGAACGAGGACGACGGAAACGGGAACATCAACTCCGTCCTGATCATCCTGCCCCCCGGTTTCGATCTGCCGGCCCGGGTGGGAGACGGTCGGATCACGGACGGCGCCATCGTGCACGACCAGGAGATTCCGGCTCGGAACTGGGACCGCGGGCGGCTCTTCCTGAGCCTCCGCGTTCGCCCGAACGACGTCGAGAAGGTCGAGGTGGTGATCGGCGGGCGCACGCCCATCCCGATGGTCTCGATCGACCGCGACGACCTGCACGAGACGCTCCGGGCCGAGCTGCCCTGGGACCGTCGCACCGACCTGAACTACGCCTTCCGCCTGACCGACGGTCCGCTGGTGCGGTACTTCGGCCCCAACGGTCTGACGGGGGGCTTGGGTTCGGGCGAGAGCGCGAACCGGTTCTCCCTGTCGGCGCGGGA
>JBDNCL010000074.1:0-11873 GCA_046719655.1 Fimbriimonadaceae bacterium | reverse complement strand
TGACAACCGCTGAAAACGAAGCTCATCACGCTGACGGCGAGAACGATCGCGAAAATCTTCTTGAACATTTGGTAAGACCTCCTCTTTGCTGTTCGGGCGGAAGCTGCTCTTGCCAGACAACCACCCGTCCATCCGGGCTCCCCGCACTAGGACGGGTACTCCTTGATGACAGAACGATTATATGGCCTGGAAAGGTGCGAAGCAAGCCCCGTTTCCCGAAAAACAGGGCCCGCCCCGAGGGGGAGCCGCCGGTGCGGCGGCCGGCACTCGGATTCGGGTTCCAAACCAGGTCCGAGTCGAACCGAAGAGGGTCCTCCCCACCGCCGAGCCCCCAACCGGCCTGCGCGGGTCGCGCCTCCGCCGGCCGTCCGTTCGCGGGCTTGCGCGTCGGGCCGAGTCGCCGACATCCCGCTCGCGGGACGGCGATGGGAGCCCCGATGGCCCGAGATATGCCGCATGCCGGGCCGCTCGGGCCGGCCGATTCGCGGAGCAGGTCGGCCGGCGCGGGCACGGTCTCGAGACGGGAGGCCGGGGCTTGCCCCGCCCACCGCGCGCCAGCCGGTGCCGAATGCCGCGGACCAACCTCGGAGTGCTCTCGGCGGCCCGCGTTCCTGCGGACGATCCGATCAAGTTTCCAGCATGAACCTGTGTACGCGAACCGATTGAATTCTGCTTAAATCTGCGCAAGATTTCGTCGGAGGCGTCGGTGTCGCCCAGCCCGAGAATCAAGACTGACGGGCCGGAAGGGTTTCGCCAACTCGTACCGATGGAGTCCAATACGGCTAAGCCGCTCTCCCAGGATTCGAGATCGTCGCCCCCGGCAGACTCGACGGCCCGCTTCCTGCCCAAGGCAGAGAATCTTGATCACGGGCGACAGGCTGGACGTTTGGCGAATCGACGCACACCATCCATGGGCTGTACCGCCGGCGGCAGAAGGGCGACCTCCTCTTCGGATGCGGCCCGGTTGAACCGACTGTTGCTCGCCACCGAGGCCTGCGGCATCGGGTTCTGGGAGTGGGTCGTCCGGTCCGACCGGGTCTACGCCGACGCGGCGATGCGGCGGCTGTACCGCCTGCCGTCCGAGCCGAAGTGGTTCCCGTCCGCCGCCTTCCTCCAACACGTCGATCCTGAGGATCTTCCCGTTGTCCGAGCGACCTTGCAGGAAGCGATCCGAACGAAGGAATCGTATTCGGTGAGGTTTCGGCTCAAAACGATCGAGAACGAAACTCGTTGGGTTCAGGCACGCGGGCTGGTCGAAGTCGACCGCCGCGGGCGGGTGCTCCGCATCGTCGGTACGAACTGGGATGTTTCCCACGAGGAGCTTCAGCTCGATCGCCTCCGACAGCAGGACGAGATCTTGCGTCAGGCCGGCCACTTGGCGAAGGTCGGAGCGTGGGAAGTCGATCTGGCGACGATGGTGCCGAAACTGTCGGAGGAGGCCCTCCGCATCTTCGGGTACGGACCCGACGAGGAGAAGACCTTCGACGAGATACTCCGCCATCTGCCCGCCGAAGCGCGCGCGTCCTTCGAACAGGCCATCAGGCGCTCGGCGGCGACCGGATCGGGATGGGACCTGGAGCTTCCGTGCCTCGACGCTTCCGGCCGCTCCCTCTGGGTCCGGGCGATCGGAACCGTGCATGCCGTCAACGGCCGGCAGACCCGTCTTCTGGGCGCCATTCAGGACATCACGGAGAGAAAGCTGACCGAGATCTCGGTGAGACGGGCGGCCGAAAGCATGCGCACCCTGCTCGAGGCGTTGCCCGACGATGTTTTCGTCGTCGACGAACAGGGCAGGGTGGCGTCCGGCCATCCCGTCCAGACCAAGGAGCCGGCGGTTCTGAAGGACATCGCGGGGTCGTCGCTGGCGGGCGTCGTCGGGCTGGACCCCCTGGAACTTCAGAACGCCATCGACCAGGCACTGGCATCGGCCGAAGTTCAGACCCTGGAGTTCGCCGCCGGAGAAGGGGACGCGAAGCGCGCCTTCGAGAGCCGGGTCGTTCCGATGTTCACCGATGCGGAGGGGGCTCGTTGCATGGTCCTGGTCCGCGAGATCCCCGACCGGCGGCGCGCCGAGGAGCAGGCCGTGCGCACGGCCTACACCGACACCCTCACGGGCCTGCCGAACCGTCGCATGTTCTCCGAGAGCCTCGGTCAGGTCCTGAAGCACTCCCAAGCCCGCCGCCGGCAGGTCGGTCTCCTTCACCTCGATCTGGACAACTTCAAGTACCTGAACGATTCGGTCGGGCACGAGGTGGGCGACCTGGCTCTCGTGGAGGCGGCGAGGCGTATCGCCGAGGCGACCAGCGCCGAGCACTTCTTGGCCCGCCTGGGCGGCGACGAGTTCGTCGTCGTGATCCGGTTTGCGAACGAGAAGCGCATCCTCCGCTCCGCCGAGGCCCTTCTCAAGAGCCTGTCCGCGCCTTTCTATGTGGCCGGCACGCCGGTCCACCTGGTGGCGAGCTGCGGCATGGCGCTGTCGAGGGAGGATTCGACTCCCGAATCCATCATCCGCGAAGCCGAGATCGCCCTGTTCCAGGCGAAGAAGCGGGGCAAGCAGACGGCGGTTCTCTTCGAGGAGTGGATGGGCGTCCAGGCGCGCCAACGGTTCGAAGTCGAGCGGGAGATGCGCGATGCGCTCGATCAGCGGGCGTTCATCGTCCACTTCCAACCGCTCGTGGACCTGCGTTCGGGTCAGATCGCCGGGGCCGAGGCGCTCGTCCGCTGGAAGCACCCTTCGCTCGGGATCGTGTCGCCGGGTTCGTTCATTCCGATCGCCGAAGAGACGGGGTTGATCCGTCATCTGGGCGACTTCGTTCTGGAGGAGGCTTGCCGCCACACCGCGGCCTGGATTCGGGAGGGAACGGTCGGCCCCGAATTCCGGATCCACGTCAACGTGGCCCCCCTGCAGTTCGAAAGGTCCGACCTCCACGTCCGGATCCGCGAGCTGAGCGAGGCGTACGGAATCCTCCCCGAACAGATCATCCTGGAGATCACCGAAAGCACGATGATGGAGCAGGTGGCCTCCATCGTTCCCATCCTGAACCGGCTGAGGACGCACGGCGTCAAGATCGCGCTCGACGATTTCGGGACCGGATACTCGTCTTTGGGACGCATCAGCAAGCTTCCGATCGACGAGGTGAAGATCGACCGCAGCTTTGTGACCGACCTCGGCGACAACATGGAGTCGGTGGCGATCATCCGGGCCCTGATCCAGCTGTGTCGGAGCATCGGCATCGTCGTGGTCGCCGAGGGCGTCGAGACGGAAGAGCAGCTCATCCACCTGTTCACGCTCGGGTGCCACGTCGGCCAGGGGTTCCTCTTCTCGCGTCCTCTGCCGCCCGAGGAGTTCCGCGAGCACGCGATGCGACCCTGGCAAGGCAAGGACTGGCGCGCTCGCCCAGTCGAGTCGGCCCGCCATGCGGCCTGACGCCTCGGTTGGACCGTCCCGGCCCTATCAGACGTCCGAGCCCGAAGGCTTGACCGCGTAGTCCTCCGTGAGTTGGAGCGACACTCTGGTGACCCGGCTCCGAGCCATGTTTTCGACTCGAAGGGTCCCGACCGGGCACGGCACGCTGTCTCCGATCTTGGGCACCCGCCCGAGGCCCGCGATCATCATCGTCGCCAGCGTGTCGGTGGTCGGTTCGTCGGCCAGATCGATGCCGAGCTTCTCGACGAGCTCGTCGAACCGGACTTCGGCTCGGGCGCTGATGCGGCGGTCCCCGGAGATCTCGATGGTCGGCCGTTCGCTCTCGAGGGTGTCCTCGAGTTCGCCGAAGATCTCTTCGACCACGTCTTCGAGCGTGATCAGGCCGCTGGTGCCGCCGTACTCGTCGGAGACGATGAGCATCTGGGTCCGCTCGTCCCGCATCCGCATCACGATCTTGTCCACGGTGAGCGTCTCGGGGACCTGCACGGGCGGTCGGACGATGGCCTCGAGCTTGAAGTTTTCGTCGCCCAACACCTTGACGATGTCGTGGAGGTACGCCGTTCCCACCAGGTCGTCGATGTCGCCGCGGCAGACGGGAAACCGGCTGTGCGGGATCTTGGCGAGCTTTTCGATCAGCTCGGAGCGGGGGGTGTCGACATCCAGCCACTGAACGTCCATCCGGTGGATCATGATGTCGCGCGCCGTCAGCCGGTCCAGCTTCAGCGCCCGAGCCACCATCTCGGCGTGGACCTTGTCGAAAATGCCCTCGGCTCCCCCGGATTTGACCAGAAGCATCAGCTCTTCGCGCGAGATGCCGTCGGCCGCGCTCTCGCCCACGACGACGCCGAAAGGCCGCACGACGAGGGCTCCCAGAGTCTGGGTGAACCAGATGATGGGGCGAAACAGGGCGACGAACCCCGTGAGCGGCAGGATGATCCCGAGCGCGATTCGGTCGACGTGGCGCAGAGTCAGGTACTTCGGCAGCAGCTCGCCGACCACCACCATCGCGACCGTGACGATCAGGAGGGCGATCACGAAGCTGACGCTCGGATTGACCATCGTCCCCAGCAGGCCGGAGAGCACGAACGTCACGTACGGCTCGGCCAGGGCGCCGACCCCGATCCCGCACAGGGTGATGGCCACCTGGATACCGGCGACGTAGGTCGGGAGGCGGTCGAGGGCGTCGACGACCCGCTTGGCGAGAGCGTTCCCCTTCTTGGCCAGGGACTCGATGCGGCTCCGACGACAACCCACGAGGGCGTACTCGGCCGCGACGAAGAACATGTTGGCGAAGATCAGCAGGAGACCGGCAACGAGCCCGAGCGGTGAGTCGGCATCCATCGGATCACCGCCATTATATCGAATGACCTTCGATCAGTCCCGCAGCCGGCGCATCGCGTCGCGACTCGCGGCATACTCGTATCGATGCTGGCCGCCGGCGTGTACCCCGCTTCCGTGACTCCCTTCGACCCGAAAGGCCGCGTCGATCGGGCCGCCGTGGCCCGTCTGCTCGCCTTCTTCGAGAGCGAAGGGTGTCGGGGCGCCGTGTTGGCCGGCACCAACGGCGAGGGGCCGTCGCTTTCCGCGGTCGAGAAGCGCGACCTGATCCAGAGCTCCCTGTCTCTCCGGGGCAAGCTCGACCTCGTGCTCGGGATCGCCACTCCGAGCATCGAGGAGGCGGTCTGGCTCGCCAAGCAGGCCGTCGACGCGAAGGCGGTCCTCGTGATGCCGCCCGGATACTTTCGTACGGCGTCCGAAGAGGGGGTCGCGGCCTGGTTCGAGTCTCTGCTCGAGCGCTCGCCCTCTCCGGTGCTGGTCTACAACTTTCCGAAAATGACGGGCATCACCCTTTCGGCCGACCTGATCGCTCGCCTGGGACGCCACGAGCGGATGATCGGGGTCAAGGACAGCAGCGGCGACCGCGGCAATCTCGTCCCCTATCGGCAGGCGCTGACCCGATCGGACCAGTCCCTGTTTGTCGGAGACGAGACGCTCCTGATCGACGCTCTGGATGCGGGCTGGTCGGGCACGATCAGCGGCCTGGCCAACGTGATGCCGAGGATGCTGGCCGCGATCGTCGACGACTTTCGGGCGGGCAACCGCGAGTCGGCTCGGGCGAAGTTCGCCGTCGCGGCGCCCGCCATGCACGAGCTTCGGCGGTTCCCCCAACCTTCGGCCCACAAGTCGGTTCTTCGGCGGATGGGGATACTCCCCTCGGGGGCGATGCGGCTGCCCCTGCTGGAGGCGACGCCCGACACGGTCGAAGAGGAGCTTCGGATCTTGCGCGAATCGGTCGGGATCGCCCCCTAAGGTCCGGACGGTTCGAATGCGTCGCGTCGCCCCATTCGGAAGAGGGTCCACTCTCGACCCGCGTCGGGATCGTAACGCCGGAGTTCGACCCGGCCGACGCCCTGCAAGACGTTCTCCAGCCAGTACACGTACCCCCGACGGCATGTCGCGAACGTGCGGAAGGTGGGCTCGCGTTGCTCCGCACTCCGGAGAAAAGGCTGTTTCGCCTCGCCGAACCGGTCGAATCTGCCCGTGTCGAGTTCAAACCGGCCGAGCACCCGGTTGTACCGGGTGCCCATGAAGAGTCCGGCGATGCGGGTGGCGTCGTCGTTGAAGGACGCCCGGATCGGCGAAAGACCGTCCGGGTACCGGACCCTCCGGCCGGTGCGTTCGGGCCACGTCAGGATCAGCCAGTGACCGCCGTTGTCGGAGACGGGGTCGTTCGGAAACTCGAGGAAGAGACGCGTTCCGTCGGGCGACCAACCGAGATCGGCCGCCGCCTGGCGCGCCACGATGGTCGCCCGCCTCGCTTCCGCGTCCCAAACCAGGACTTCCGGTCGAGCCGCGGCCGGGCTCAGCCGCACCGCGGCCAAGTACCGTCCGGACGGATGCCACGCAAACTTCTCGATGCCGCGGTCGAAAGCGTCGTCGATCGGGGTGTCGGGGTCGTCCATCGGGAACGGCTTCGGGAGTTCGCCGGGGGCGGCCCGCATCATCCGGCTCCGCTCGATGCCGTAAATCGCATCCTCGCCCGGACGCAGGCCGACGGCGGTCCACGGTCCGACCTGCGACCGCCACTTCAGCTCGGCGCGGGGCGGGTCCCCTTCGCGCACTTCGAGGAGGCCCGCGTGGTGGATCCCGGCCGAGGAGGCGAACGCGATGCGGGTCCCATCGCCGCTCACGTCGACCGAGTCCCAAAACGGTTCGTTGGGACCGGTCGCCTCGTCGACGATGACCCAGGTGACGAGCAACGCCATGCCCACGATGCCGGCCGCGATCGTGAGCCCGACGATCAGCGGCACCACGCTCCGCCTCCGCCTGGCGGGGGGTGTTTGGACAATGGGCGGAAGAGAACTGGCCATCGGGTGATCACGCTCCCGGCGCGGACGCTTTCCGGATTATGGTGCCGATGGCGCGGACGCCAACTCGGTCCGCGACTCTCGCTCCCCGACCGCGACCCCCGGGCCGGACGTGAACTCCGCCCGCTTTCGGTTTGGTCCGGTGCCTTGGAGAAACGGAAGGATCATCCGCAAGGGTGGGCTCGTTTCAGCCCCGGTCGGCGTGCCCGCCGCCGCGACGGTCCCGCGTCCGACGGGCGGGTCGTCGATCCCGAGGCCGCGGTTCCCGCCGCCTCGTCCCCGACCGGGCGCGGAGACAAACCGAACGAGGTGCCTCCGACGTTCGGAGGCACCTCGGATCCGGGGACGTCGGTCGGGGTCAGCTGCCCGCGCGCTCGGCGAAGTCCTTTCGCATCTGCTCGAAGACCTGCTTGGCCTGAGCGTTGTCCTTCAGGGGGCTGTTCGGCAGCAGCTGGATCGCCACATCCACCGCCGCCAGCGCCTCTTTGAACTTGTCGGAGCGGGCGAAGATGAGCGCCGACTGGTAGGCGACGATCACGTCCTTCTTGCCGAACTCGCTGGCCATCGCCTTGGCCGCGACCTTGGCGGCCTCGTCCTTCCTGGCCGGCCGTCCCGCGGCGAGCCGCATGCCGACTTCCATGGCTCCGAGCGCCCGTTCGATCGTCTCGGGTCCCGGGGTGCCGGCGAACGCGGCGTCCAGATACTGGTCGAAACCGGCCGGGTCGTCCACGGCCATCCAGGTGGCCCGGATCACGTTCACCATCGGCGCCGCCATCGGAATCTGGGACGCGAGTTCGTCGAGAGCCTTGTTCGCTTCGTCCTTCTTGCCCTGCTGGTAGAGCGCCGCCGCGGCCTGAAGCTTCTGCTCGGCCTCTTGCTGCATCCGGCGCTCGGCCATCTCGGCGTCGAATTCGGATCGCGCCTTCTTGACGTCGAACGAGCCGTCCAAGACCTTCGCGAGCGGCTCGTCCATCTGCATGGGGTGCCCGACCCACTGGATGACCCGGTTCTTCACGATGAAGGCGGAGGGGATGCCGTTCTGACCAGCGGCCTTCATCCAGGTTTCGGCCATGCCGTCTTGGTTTCCGCTGTAGCCGACGACGTAGTCCATCTGGTCGCCCATGTCGGCGACGAACTTGGCGATGTTCCCGCCTTCGTTCTCCTCCCAGATGCTGACGCCGATGAACGTGACGTCCTTGTGCTTCCGGGCGAGTTTGGTGATGTGGGGGATGCTGGTCCGGCACGGGCCGCACCAGGTCGCCCAAAACTCCACGACGTAGACCTTGTCCGCCTGGAGCTCCTTCACGGGGTTTCCCTTGAACCACTCCTTGACGCTGAGCGCGGGTGCGGGCGAGCCCGGACCGATGGGGGTTGCCGCGTTTTGGGCCGAAGCACCGGCGAACGCCGCGAGGAGCGCGGCGGTTGGGATGAGCGGATTGACTTTCATACGGTTCTGTCCTCTTCGGGAGCCGAGTCGCCGGTGGGCGGCCGCCTCGGTTTGCGATGCGGGCAAGATTCGCGGTCTGGGCCCCGAGTCCTGCCTTGGGCGAGCGTGGTCCTAGCGAACGAGGTCCAGACGAAAGTCCAACTCGCCGCCTGTTCTCTGTTCCTGACGCACCAGGCCCCGTCCGGGTACGAACCAGCTGGTCAAAACGATCGGAGGTCCCCCCGCCGGGCGCAGCGTCAACTCCGATCGTACACCCGGAAGATTGCGGGTGCCAACGGGAACTTGATCCGGCTGCTGCTCCAGGCGGCCCTGAACCGGTCGGATCTGCCCGTTCACGACGATGGATCCGTTCCACTCGCGTCGGGCGCTCTCCTCGCCGGCGACGGCGAGGACGATCGGCGGGTCGGCCCGGGTCCCGTGCAACCGGTCGGCGATCAGCTCGTTGCGGCGCCAGCCGAGCCGGACGAACCCCAAGCGTCCGACGACGTCGACGCCGGTCGTTCCGTCGACCGAGACGGGCCCGACCACCCGCATGGTGTCCACATACGTGATGTAGCGGGTGCGCACGCTGTAGGTCTTGCGCTGCCCGGGTTCCAGAGGCATGAGCGCCTTCTCGGACCGGCAACCCGAAACGGTCATCGCCACCGCCAGTCCGGCCGCGACCAGACCGGGCCGGCACCGGAGAACGTCGACCAGTTTAGGCAGGTTCGAGTTTGGCAAAGCTCTGCACCAGCTTCTTGACCCCGGTGACGCCGGGGAAAGCGACCGTGACCTCGGTGTCTTCGCGGATCGGATTGCAGGCGATGACGACCCCGACGCCGAACTTGGCGTGGCGGACCCGCTGGCCGATCTCGAACGGGGGCTTCCATGCCGGGCCCTTGAGCCGCGGCTGGCCCGACGACGGAGCCGAGGTCGGACGCGACCCGGCCGCGGGCGACGATTCGACGACCGTGTACCGCCCCGACCGGTCGGCCACGACGTCGCGTCCGCCGGTGTACGGGGCCCGGTTGCCGGTCAAGCTCGTCAGCAGGTGGGACGGCACGTCGTCGAGGAACCTCGACCGACGGTTGAAGTTGGGCTGTCCGTAGAGCGAGCGCCGGTGGGCGTGCAGCAGATGCAGCTCTTTCTGGGCACGGGTCATGCCGACGTAGCACAGGCGACGCTCCTCCTCCAACTCGCGGTCGTCGTTCATGGACCGGGCGTGGGGGAACACCCCGTCCTCCATTCCGACCAGGAACACGACCGGGAACTCCAAACCCTTGGCGGAGTGGAGGGTCATCAGGGTGACGCCGTCCCCCGATTCGGTGAGGGAGTCGACGTCGGCGACCAGGGCCACGCTCTCGAGGAATCCGGCGAGCGAGCCTTCCCCCTCGCTCCCGGCATCGTACTCGGCGGCGACGTTGACGAGCTCCTGAAGGTTCTCCAGTCGGCCGATCGCCTCTTGGCTGTGCTCCTGCTTGAGGGCGTCCTGGTAGCCCGAATCGACGAGCAGAGTCTTCAGCAGGGTGGCGACCGGGGCGTCGGCCATCTCGCGGGCCCGGTTCAGAAGAGACACAAACCCGACGATGGCGCTCCTCGTCTTCGGGGCCAGCGACCCCACGACGGCCTGCTCGTTCAGGGCGTCCCACAGGGTCGCGTTCCGCTCGGCCGCCCACGACTCGAGCGCCTGCTGGGTGGTGGCGCCGATTCCCCGGGCCGGGACGTTGAGGACCCGCCGCACCGATACGTCGTCGCGGGGATTCAGAACGAGGCGGAGGTAGGCCAGGAGATCCTTGATCTCCTTGCGCTCGTAGAACCGCTGACCGCCGACCAGGATGTGCGGCACCCGCATGGTGAGGAACGCCTCTTCCAGAACGCGGCTCTGAGCGTTGGTCCGGTACAGGACGGCGAAATCGCCGAACTTGCGGCGACCCGACCGCACGTCGGCCAGGATCCTCTCGGCGACCATCATCGCCTCGTCCTGTTCGGTCCCGGCCTGCGTGAGGCTGACCGGCACGCCCTCCTCGTTCTCCGTCCAGAGTCTCTTGTTCGCCCGAGAGCGGTTGCGGGCGATGACCTCGTTGGCCGCCTCCAGGATCGTTTTGGTGCACCGGTAGTTGCGCTCCAGCTTGACCACCTTGGCATCCGGGTAGTCCGAGCCGAACTGGAGGATCAGCCGGACGTCGGCCCCGCGCCAGGCGTAGATGCTCTGGTCGTCGTCGCCCACCACCATGATGTTGCGGTGCTTGGCGCCGACGAGCTGCACGAACTTGTACTGCGCCAGGTTGACGTCCTGATATTCGTCGACGAGGACCTGCAGGAAACGCTCCTGGTTCGGACCTCCTCTCTCTGTTCGAACAGCCGGACGGCGAAGTAGAGGATGTCGTCGAAGTCCAGGGCCCGCGCCTTGGCGAGGAGGTCGTTGTAGTCGCGGTAGACGTCGGCCGCGATCCTCTCCACAAACCCGGTCGCCGACTCCCGGTATCGCTCCGGCGTCAGGAGCTTCTCCTTGGCCGTGCTGATCTCGTTCAGAATCGCCCGCGGCTGGACGCTCTTGTCGTCCAGGTTCCGCTTCTTGAAGATCTCCCGGATCAGGCTGAGCTGGTCGTCGGTGTCGTAGATGACGAAGTTCCGATCCAGACCGATGTGGTGCCCGTCGATCCGCAGGATCTTGGCGCAGATCGAGTGGAACGTCCCCATCCAGAGCCGGGCGGCCGCCTCGCCCACCACGGCGTCGATCCGCTCCCGCATTTCCCGCGCCGCCTTGTTTGTGAAGGTCACGGCCAAGATCCGGTGGGGCGGTACGCCGGACTCGACGAGCCGCGCGATTCGGGCCGTGATGACCCTCGTCTTGCCCGATCCGGCTCCCGCGAAGACGAGCACCGGACCTTCCCGATGCTCGACGGCCTCGCGCTGTTCGGGATTGAGGTCGAGGACAGGTACCGGATGGGCCATGCCGGATATTTTGGCAGGCGGGACGCCCGAGGACGGGTGGGAAACCGGACCGGTTTTCCCCAATCGGGTCGGCGGCCCGGTTTCTCGGGAAAAGCGGAGCCCCGCGTCTGTAACAGGTTCGCAACAAGTCGCGTCATAATGGGTGAGCCACGGCCAGTTGCCCGCAGCCTGCGGTTGGCACTGCCTGGAGGTTATTTCGCATGAAGCGATGGATCGGGTTAGTAGTCAGCCTTTCTTTGGCCTGTATGGCCGCGGCCCAGGCGCCGTTCACGATCGTGCGTCCGGTCGACGGGGCGCGCGTTCGGGAGACGGTGCGGGTCCAGATCCCGAGGAACAGCGTTCCCGAAGGTGGTTTCGTCGGCGTCTTTCTGAACGGGAAGTTCATCGAGGCGACGACGCTGCCGGTGGTCGGCCAGTTCCTCGAGTATCGGCTCGACACCAAGGTGCGCCGAATCCCGGACGGCACCCACAAGCTCGAGCTCGTGCTCTACTCCGAGGCCGGAGACCGTCCCCGGATCGTGGACCGTTCGTCGGTCGAGATCGTCGTTCAGAACAGCGCCTCGATCCCGGTTCCGGACGAGGGCTTCCTGCTCCGCTATCGCTTCCGGGTCGGCCAGGAGCAGATCTTCAGGCTGACCCAGCGGGTTTCGACGTCCGTCATCTCGGCCGCGCAGGCGCGGACCGGAGGTCGTCCGGC
>JBDNCL010000073.1:0-11917 GCA_046719655.1 Fimbriimonadaceae bacterium | reverse complement strand
TGCCGGCGCCGGTGACGATGGCGACCGCTTCCGGGTACTCGGTCAGGTGCGCGTAGAACTCGTCCACGATCCAAGACATCTTGGGCTCGAGGATTCGGCGGAGGGCGTGCATGTTGCGCTGGTCTTACGGCGTGATGCGGTAGATGGCCAGGCGGCGTTGGCACTCGGCTTCGTTGATACCAAACTGATGAACTCGCATGGGGTCGACCTCCCGAACGGATAGCGCGGCTTATGTTTTTTTTCGGGTCGTCGCCGTCGTCGCAGGAGGGTCGAGACGCCCAATGTACTGACGTTTTTTTGGGGCGCGCATGCGGCTACCTCGCGAGGAAGTCCGCCGTTTCGATCGGCAGGGTGTCGTGGCTTCGAGCCTGTTTGAGGATCGCGGGATCGTAGGGAAAGACGCGGTTCGCCAGGAACGCGATGTGTCCGTCGCGGTTTTGGGCTTGGCCGACGACCGTGACGTACGGCGAGCAGATGATGGTGTGCCCGTCGCGGCGGTACACGGCGTCGAAGCAGGTTACGTTCAGGATTCCGGTTTCGTCTTCGAGGTCGAAGAAGACGACCCTCTTGCCGCTCGGCGTCGGCGGGAATCTCAGCCGGATCGGGTTGCCGACCACAAACGCCCTGGTCCGGTTCGGCAGACGACAAGCCTCGGCCGTCGTGAGACCGCCTTTGGATGAGACTCTCTCCCTCTCGAAGGCCATCAGATGGCGTTCGACGTCGAGGTCCAACAACTCCCTTTCCCAGATCGCCCTTTCGGCAGGGGAGAAGTCGTCGACGCCTTCGGGCAGCGGCGGCTCCTCGAACTCCAGAGGCAGGGAGGCGGCGCGCCGGTCGGAGATCCGGGCCGCCATCGCCGCGTAGTCGGTCGCCGCCGGGATGCCCCACAGCATGGCCCGGCGGTTGGGGTGCAGCCGGTCGAGGGCTCCGCACAGGATCAGCGACTCGAGTTCGTCGCGTTCGGGTCGGGTGCGGGCGACGAAGTCGAAGAAGCCCTGAAACGGGGTGCGCACGTCGGTCGACCGGACGGCGGCCGCGACCGAGGTTCGCGCTTCGGGCTGGGTCCCTGCCGAGACGCGGACAGACGCCGGGGCGTTCCCGGGGAAGGTTCGGCCTTCGGCCGACACCGCGAGCGTTCGGGCCTCCGCCCGAGCCCGCAGGATGCGGTTTCTCGTGTCGGCCGAGAGTCCTCGGATTTGGGACAACCCGATCCGAATTCCGGCGTCGGGAAGCACGATTTTGGGGTCCATCGGCGAGAGCACCGACTCCACCGTGTGCGTCTCGCCGCTGACTTGGACGTCGGGCGGAAGAATGGCCACGCCGCGGGCGCGGGCCTCGTTGGCGATGGTCGTCGGTCCGTAGTAGCCGGCCGGTTGGGCGGCGAGGAGGGCGGCAAAGTACGCGGCCGGATGATTCTGCTGGCACACGATCGAGCGCAGAGAGATCTCGGCGAACGCGAGCGCGTGTCCCTGCGCAAAGCCGTAGCCCTTGAATCCGGCGACGAGCTCCACGACATGATCGGCGACCGATTCGGAATAGCCGTTGGCGACGATGTCGGCGACGATCTTGTCGCGCATCGTCCGACCGTAGTCTTCCCGGCGGCGCTTGTGGATCGCCTCGCGGATGTCCTCCGCTTCGCCCGACGAGTACCCGGCAAACTTCTGGAGCAGCTGGTCGATCTGCTCCTGGAACACGACGATGCCGTAGGTCAGACCGAGAATCTCCTCGAGGTCGGGGTGCTCGAATGTGAACGGTTTGCCGCGTCGCCGGGCGATCAGCTCGTTGATCTTGACCGCACCTCCGACTCCGGGGCGGATGCCGGCCTGAACGAGGCTGGCGTCGTGGAGGTTCTCCGTCCGCAGTCGGATGTGGGCCTGCCGCATCGCGGGCGACGCGGACTGGGGGATGCCGACAAGCTGCCCCGAGCGCATCGCCCGGTAGGCTTCAGGGTCGTCTAAGGGGATTTTTTCGACGTCGAAGCGACGTGTCGTGGTCTGGATTCGCTGCTGGGTTCCAGCCAGGACGTCCTGACCGCGCAGGCACAAGATGTCGAACTTGTCGAAGAAGTGCCGGCAGCTGCGCTTGTCCCACTGGATGATGCGGAAGAGGTCCGTTTCGCCTCTTTCTTCGGGACGAGACTCAAAATCGGTCGACGAATCGGGGCCGACCAGCGACTCGATCCGATCGTCGCCGTCTCCGAGAACGCGCTCCCGCACCTCGGGCGATGCGCACCACTGAACGGGGACGGTGTCGGCCAGAGGCGTGCTCGAGACGACCAACCCCGACGAGTGCGCGCGCATGTTGCGCGGCACGTCCATCAGCCGTTCGGCCATGTCGATCACCCACCGGAGGCGTTCTTTGGGGATGCCGCTCGACTTGAGTTCGGGCCGGCTCTCGAGGGCGGCTTCGAGCCGGTCGGGAGTCACGCCGCCGTGCAGCCGTTTGGCCAAAAACCCGATCAGCTCGTTGGGGAGCCCCATCGCCTTGCCCACCTCCCGGATGATGCCGCGGGTGGCGTAGGCGCCGATGGCGGCGACTCCGGCGACTCGCTCGACGCCGTATTTGCGGACGATGTACTGGCGGACGGCGTCCCGCCGTCTGGCTTCGAAGTCGATGTCGATGTCGGGGCGTTTGCTGCCATCCTCGGGAAGAAAGCGGTCGAAGTGGAGTCGGTGGGCGTAGGCGTCTATCCGAGACAGTCCGAGACAGTAGGCGACGGCCGAATCGACGACCGATCCCCGGCCGCTGAAAAGAAAGCCCTGCCCGCGCGCCCAGCGGCAAAAATCCCACGCGACCAGAAAATGTCCGGCGAAGTTGAGGCGGACGATGCGGTCGATCTCGAAGTCGAGCCGACGCTCGAGCCCGCGTTCGACCCGGCCGTGGCGTTCGACGGCACCGGCCCAGACGGCCTCCCGCAGAGCCTGATGGGGGTCGGAGGCCAAGCTGGGTAGCTGCGTTCGGGCGGGAAGGACGATCGAATCGCATCGTTCGACCACCCGCATCGTCTCGGCCAGCCATTCCGGCCGATCGGCGAACAGGGACGCCATTTCGGCCGGCGTGCGCAGATACCGCTCCCCGTTCAGAGCCCGTTCCGGCCGGTTGGGGCGCGGGGGCTGAGAGGGGTGACGGAGCGGCTTGCGTCCGACGACCTCCTCGACCGCACACAGGGTGTGGGCGCAGACGAGGGTGTCTTGAACGGGGAAATGCTCGGGACGGGCGTGGGTGACGAGTCCGCCGGCGACGACTCGGACCCCCGCCTCCGCCGCCAGCTCGACCAGGGCGGACTCGACCGTCTTCTGCCATGGAAGAAACGAGCGCTCGACTTCGACGAACACGTTGTCTCGACCGTACAGTCCGACCAGCCGGTCGAGGAGCCGGCGGGCTTCGGCGAACTGCCGGCGCACGACGAGCCGGTCCAAGGGGCCGGTATCGCCCCCGGTCAGGCAGAGGACGTCCCGGGTGTGCCGCTCGAGCCTCTCCCACGACCCGAGCGGGTAGAGGCGCGGCTCTTCGAGGTGGCAGTCGGTTGCCAGCCGCGACAGCGACACGTACCCCCGCTTGCTGCGGGCGATGAGGACGAGCTTGCCGCCGCAGGCCAGCTCGACCGACGTGCCGACGATCGGCTGGATGCCTTGGGCGCGGCAGCCTTTGTCGAACTCGACGGCGCCGACGAGGGAATGGGGGTCGACGAGGGCGGCCGCCCGGAGTCCGGCATGGGCGGCGAGCACGGGAATCTCTTCCGCGAGCATCGTCCCGCATCCGAAGGCGTAGCCGGAATAGAGGTGCAGGGGCGCGTAACCGGACTTGGAGCCAATTTGAGTAGATAGATGAATTTGTGACGGCGAAAAGTCTGTTGCTGGAGCAGTATCGGAGTGGGGATCGCAGTCGAGAAGGTTTTCTCTGGCCTGAGAGATCAGGCCGCACGCTCGCGCGACCTTCTCGTCGCGAACTTTGGCGAGTCTGAGGCTCCACTCTTCCGAGAAGTCGGTGGTGTCGTTACGGTGCTGGCCGTTTGGGAGGAGAGGCTCGTCGGCCGAGTCGCCGCCGGCTCCGTCCCGTCGAATCGTCGTGAGTGGGAGCGTGTAGGTTCGTTCGCGTCTAATCCCTTCGTGGTCTAAATATCGGACGATTTCGCGCGCCGGCTCGCCCGCCCACCACTCCCCCGCCTCCCGCCAGCGGGCCAGAATCTCACTGCCAGCCGGTCGCATCCTTCCACGCTCTCAGGACGCGCACGCGGCGCGGGACGGGAAGATCGGCGGCGGGACGCACGGCCCGATCGCCGAACGCACTGCGAACGTCGCCGATCGCCCGCTGAACGAAAAGCATCCGATCTTGGCGCGACGCGGCGCCGCTCAGTTCGCGCTGACCCTTGGCGGGCACCTCGAGAACCGGAATCCGCGCCCGCAGTTCGACGATCGGCCGGGCAAAAGATTCTCCGAGGATGAGGCGAATCGCCGATCGGACCGTGCGCGGGCAGGCGATGGGTTTGGCGAACTTGCGTTGGAGCGTCTCCGGCGGGGCGCTCTCCTCGAGAAGGGTCACGTCCAACCGTCGGCCGACCCGGTCGCGCCCGAGCAGGGCCCGCCCCAACTCGTTCGCCAGACGGTCCACCCCGCGCCAGACCGTCTCCCGGTTGTCGGCCCCACCCTCAAAACGGATGCGGGCAGCGAGGGAGTCGGGGGGGTACACGCGGACGACCTCCTCGCTCGACACGCCGCGCGCCGCCTGATGCACGGCCCACGCCCGCTCGCCGAACGGACCCCGTAGAACTTCGACCGGAATACAGGCGACTTCTCCGATCGTGCGATAGCCGAGGAACCGCAACTGTCGGCGGATGTCGGCGCCGACCGGTTCCAGGTACTCGACCGGCAGCTCGGCGATGAACTCGGACGGGCGGTCGACGGCCAAGACCGCGCTCGGCAGGGCGGGGGTATGGGGGAGTTCCGAGGCCAGCCGCGCGATCCATTTGACGCTCGAAAGCCCGGTCCGAACCTCCCAGCCGAGGCTCGCTTTCAGGTCGGCGGCGAGAGAGCGGGCGACGTCGGCGGGGTCGGGATGGCTGCTCAAATCGAGCCATGCCGCGTCCTGCCCGTCTGGTTCGACGACGTCGGCGTAGCCGACGCAGCGGTCCAACCACCGGCTCTGGCTGTCTCGGAAGTCTTCCTCGCTCCACTCGACGAACTGAACGCCGGTACCGAGGGTCTTCGCCTCGGGCAGGCTCATGCCCGCCCGCAGTCCCGCCCGACGAGCACGTTCGTCCAGATCGACGAGCCGTTTGTCGCGGTGGACGGCCAACCCTCGGGCGCGGTCGACCGATCCAAGCTTCAGGAGGGTGCCAGAGTAGAAATGCGGAACCCGCAAATGCAGAAACCAGTGCATCTTTGTCTACTATTATAGAGCGGGACGCACGCGTGTGGGAGGGGGTTTTGTGGGTCGGCCGGCTAAATCCGCTGCTGCTCCGACATCATGCGGAACGCTCGGTCCTGAGCGCGTTCCGCCTCCGATGCCCGCCCCGCCTGCCGGTAGAGCCGAACGACCCGCTGCCAGGCGAGACTGAGGTGATGCCGCCTGGCGCCGAGAAAAGCGCGCCCTGAATCCGAATTCGGATCGACGACGACTTGGCTGTGCTGGTCGATCGCGTCTTCGAGAAGCTTGGCGAGTTCGGCGTCGCGGCCCTTGCGTTCGGCGGCCGGCACGATCTCGTACAGCACCGCGTAAAGAATCGGGGCCTTCTGGTCGGGCGGGGTGTCGAAAGTGGAGCGGGCCATCTGGATCGCCTCGTCGACCCGACCCTGATGGGCGAGAACCTGAGCGAGTCGGAGCGAGTCGTTGACGCGTCGGTCCTCGTTGCGCGAACGCTTGGCGAAGTCCACCGCCATCACGAGCGCCTCTTCGGCCAGATCCCACCGTTCGGCTGTTCGGAAGACGTCCCCGTACTTCCAGGCCGACACGGGGTTGATCTGATCGAGGTCTACGGTGGCGACGAGCTGGTTGGCGTAGTCGCTCAGAAGCTGCCTGAGTTGGGCGTCGTCGATTTCGCCGCGAAGCTTGCGCTCCGTGTAGAACTCGGCCGCCCAGCGCAGGTTGCGCATCAGCACCTCGGGCTGCAGAACGCCGACCTGGGCCGGATCGTTCGGATCCGGCGGCGGCTCGAAAGCACATCCTGCGAGCGCGACCGCACCCGCCAAAGCGGCGATCCAACCCAGACGCATCACATCACCGACAGATACCGGCCGCCGTCGAATCGGGCGTCGCGGTAGATCTCGCTGCCGCAGAAGGTCAACACCGGCTTGCCCTTCAGCTTTGTCCCGTGGAACGGCGTGTTCTTGCTCTTACTGAATGTACGGTTCACGTCGAACGTCCATTCCAGTTCTGGGTCGACGACCGTGACCTGGGCCACCGGCGTCGCGCCGGGCTTGAGCGATCCGGCGTCGAGGCGCAGAATCTGGGCCGGGGCCGTGCTGAGCTTGCGGACCGTCTCCAGAGGGCTCAGAAGTCCCTTGTGGGTGAGGTGGGTCAGGGTCAGTCCGACGACGGATTCCAGCGAGACGATCCCGAACGGCGCTTCTTCGAACGGGGCCTGGACTTCGTGGCTCGCGTGGGGCGAATGGTCGCTGGCGATGCAGTCGATCGTGCCGTCTTGGAGGGCCTGTAGGATCAGGTCGACGTCGACCGCGGTTCGGAGAGGCGGCTGCACCTTGTAGTGCGGGTCGAACTCCACCATGTCGGTCTCGGTCAGGACGAAGTGGTGGGGGCAGACCTCGCAGGTCACCGGCGCGCCGAGGTGCTTGGCCTGGCGGATGAGTTCGACCGCGCCCCAGGTGCTGACGCGCATGATGTGGAGCGCGCAGCCGGTGTGCATGGCGAGGATGCAGTTGCGCATGACGGCGATGTCTTCGGCCGCTCGCGGAATCCCCTTGAGACCGAGCATGGCGCTCATGACCCCGTCGTTCATGCAACCGTCGTTCATCAGCGACATGTCCTCGCAGTGGGCCATGATCGGCAGGTCCAGCTGGACGCAGAACTCCATCGCCTTCATCATCACGTAGGAGTCCTGGATGGGAGATCCCTCGTCGCTGGCGGCGACGATTCCGGCCCGCTTGAGGGCGGCGAGGTCGCTGAGGTGGCGGCCGTCGCTCTTGCGGGTGAGCGCGCCGACGGGAGCCACGAACACTCCTCCCGCTTCGGGAGAGGCGGCCCGATCGAGGATGAAGTCGATCAGGGCCGGGTTGTCCAGGGGAGGGTCGGTGTTCGGCATGCAGCAGATCGTGGTGAATCCGCCGGCGGCCGCCGACTGGGTCCCGGTGACGATGGTCTCCTTGTACTCGTGCCCCGGTTCGCGCAGATGAACGTGCGGATCGACAAATCCGGGAGCGATCCACATGCCGGTGCAGTCGTAGACCTCGTCCGGCTCGTCGACGCGCAGGTCGGGTCCGTAGGCGGCGATCTGGTCGTTTTCGATCAGCAGGCTGCCGACGATGTCGAGGTCTTGCGAAGGATCGAGGATTCTTCCGTACTTGAGGAGGGTTCTCATTTCTCGGTCTTGCCCTTCGGCTTCGCCGCCTTTTGTCGGGTGGCCGGCTTGTCGGCCGCGGGGGACGGGGTCGACCGGGCGGTCGACCGGCTGGCAGGGGTCTTGGACTTCTTCGCCTTCGAGCCGGGGGCCGCGCCCGCCAGGTCGTCGACCTTGGCAAACCCGCCGCCGAAGACCCAGTACAGGCCCGCCATCCGCACAAAGACGCCGTTTTCGACTTGGGCCGTGATCGCGCTGCGCTCCCCGTCCGCGGCCACGTCGTCGACTTCGATGCCGCGGTTCAGGGGACCGGGATGCATCACGAGGGCGTCGCGGGCGGCGAAATGGAGGGTCTCCCGGTTGATCTGGTAGAGCTTGGCGTATTCGCCGATCGAGCTGATCAGGCCGTGCTCCATCCGCTCCTTCTGGAGACGGAGGCAGATGACGACATCGGCTTCGTCGATGCCGGCCGCCAGCTCGGAGTAGACCTCGCCCGGAAGCATGGCGGTATGGGTCGGCATCAGGGTCCGCGGTCCGACGAATCGAACCTCGGCCCCGAGTTTGTGGAGCAACCAGGCGTTGGAGCGGGCCACCCGCGAGTGAAGAACGTCGCCGACGATGGCGACGCGCAGACCCTCGATCTTGCCCTTTCGCTCGCGGATGGTCAAGGCGTCGGCCAGGGCCTGGGTCGGGTGCTCGTGCTCGCCGTCTCCCGCGTTGAGCACCGGACCGCCGAAGTAGCGGGCCGCCAGGGCGGGAGCCCCCGACAATCGGTGCCGGATCACCAGCCCGTTCAGCCGCTCGTAGCGGAGCGTGAGGATCGTGTCTTTCAGCGTCTCGCCTTTCGACATGCTCGAACCGCTCTGGGAGAAGTTGGCGCACTTCATCCTCAGGTAGTGGGCGGCCTGCTCGAAGGAGACGCGGGTGCGGGTCGAGCTCTCGAAGAAGAGCATGCCCATGACGAGCGAACTCAGGTCGGGAAGGGCTTTGTTGTGCAGGACCCGCCACTTCATTTCGGCGCTGAGGGCGAGGAGTTCGTGGATCTGGTCCGGGTCGAGATGCCGGATGGCCAAGAGGTTCCTGGGGTTCAAGACGCGACTCCTTCAGACGCTCGTTCGAGGGTGACCGAGTCTTCGCCGTCGATGTCGACGAACCGGACGCTGACGCGGTCGTCCCGTTCGGTCGTGACGACCTTGCCGCAGTAGTTGGGCTGAATCGGGAGTTCGCGGTGCCCGCGGTCCACGAGCACGGCGAGTTCGACGCGACTCGGCCGTCCGAACTGGAACAGAGCGTCCATGGCGGCGCGCGCCGTTCTTCCGGTGAAGATGACTTCGTCCACGAGAATCACCACCTTCCCCGTGACCTCGAACGGGATGTCGGACTCCTCGTCGGCCTGCGAAGGCCGGTCGTCCCGGAACTTGGCGATGCTGAGCTTGCCCGCCGTGATCGTGGTGCCTTCGATCTGGGTCATGGCGAACGCGAGCCGTTTGGCGAGGGGCCAACCGCGCCGGAGTACGCCGATGACGACGAGGTTCTCCGCGCCTTGGTTCGCCTCGAGAATCTCGTGAGCCATCCGGCCGAGGGTTCGCCGCATGTCGTCGGCATCGAGCAGCAGGGTGCTCATGGCAGGGATTATGGCGGCATTCGGCCGGCCAGGGCTATGGCCCGGCCGCCGGGGCCGGCCCGCGCCCTTCAGCTCAGGCCGAGCCACCCGATCGCGTCGGCCGCGTCGTCGAACGTGCGCATCCCCGGGGGCAGGTTGTCGAGGATGGCTTCGCCGTATCGCTTCGTCCGGAGCCTCGGATCGAGCAGGGCCATGAGGCCGCGGTCCCGATCGGTCCGGATGAGGCGACCGACGCCCTGCCGCATCATCATCTTCGCGTTGGCGAGCGAGTATTCGGCGAACGGATCGCGTCCTTGCGACTGCATCCATGCTTGACGCACGATCTGGGGCGGCTCGACCGGCACTTCGAAGGGTACGCGAACGATGGCCACGCACGACAGGGTCTCGCCCGGCGCGTCGAAACCGGTCCAGAACGACCTCAGCGCGAACAGAGACGCGCGAACCTCGCGCTTGAACCGCTCGCCGACGGTGGCCGATCCCGACGCCCGCTGAATCAGAACGGGCAGGTCTTCTGGAAGAGACATCCGCGAGGCGACTTCCTCCATCTCGCGTCGGCTGTGGAAGAGAGCCAGCGTTCGCCCCTGCATCCACTCGATGATCTGGCTCAGCTCGCGGGCGACGGCGGCGAAGTACGCGTCCTCGGTCCCTTCGCGGCGGGCGGCGGACGGGTCGGGAATCACGCCCGCTTTGGGCACGTAGCACGCGGCCTGGGTCTCGAAGTCGAACGGCGACGGGAGGATTTCTTCGAACTCGGGTTCGGCCCCCGTCGTCCGGCGGAAGAACTCGAAGGAGCCGTCGACGGCGAGAGTGGCCGAGATCGAAGCGGTCGGGACGACGTCCCACAACAGCTCGCGCAGGGGACCGGACAGGTCGATGGTGTCTTGGCGGAGCATGGCGGAGTCGCGCGAAAGGCGGCCGTAGCTTACGGAGACGCCTCGGGGCGCAAACAGGTGCCGGCATTGGGCGGCGAACTCCCGGAGAAACATGCCGTAGTTTCGGGTCGCTTCCCGGGCTTCTTCGGCCTCGGCGGGCGTAACCTCGCCGGTC
The DNA here is from genome assembly GCA_046719655.1 of Fimbriimonadaceae bacterium. Lineage (GTDB taxonomy): Bacteria > Armatimonadota > Fimbriimonadia > Fimbriimonadales > Fimbriimonadaceae > JBDNCL01. The sequence goes on along the minus strand of JBDNCL010000073.1, from coordinate 1,733 downwards.
GCCACCCATGCTTCGAGTTCGGACTGAGCCTTGCGGACAAAGTCCGAGATGTCGGACGCGATGTCCGAGGCCAAGTCGCGCGAGGCGTCGACCGATTCGGCGGCCCGGATCTCCTTGACGGGCGGCGCGTCGAGGATGTCGTCGGGAGTCGCGGCCAGGATGCCGGGCTTTCCGAACCGAACTCCGAGATCCCGCAGTCGCCGTCGGCCGTTCTCCAAGGCCCGGTAGAGCTCTTGGCAGACTTCGCCCCAGTCGCGCGCCATGCCCGCCTTGGCGGCCAGCGGGATCATGGTCTGTTCCATGCGGGCGGCCAGGCCGGCGATGGCGGCGATCGAGCCGTCGCTGAGTTCGAACTCCAGTGCCCCGGCCGCCGCCTGGGCGAAGTCGTGCGCCTCGTCGACGACGATGAAGTCGACCTCGCCGAGAAGCCCCGTTTCGTCCTGGCTCACCCGCCGCAGGACGGCGTCCTGAAGGACGACGCTGTGGTTGGTGACGACGATCTCGGCCTTCTCCGCCCCGCGCCGGGCGCGGTAGTAGAAGCAGGGCTGAAAATGGGGGCACAGCCGGCCCGGACAGACGGGAGGAGCGGAAATGGCCGACCATGCCTTGGCGGCGTCGGGACCTCTGAACCCGGCGATCGACCGAAACTCGGATTCGATGCCGAGTTCGGCTTCGGTACGAAACTTCTCCAGAGGCAGGTCGCGGTGGGCGTCCATCTCGGTCAGGCACGCGTACCTCTGCCGTCCGATGAGGAACTGGCATCGCGGCGGCTCCCCGTCGAACAGGCCGATGGCGAGGGGCAGGTCCTTTCGCCAGTACTGCTCGGCGAGCAGATTGGTGTACGTCGCGATGACGATCCGCTTGCCCTCGAGACCGTAGGCGATGGCGGGGATGAGGGCGGCCAGCGACTTGCCGAGTCCGGTCGGCGCCTCGAAGGCGCCCGAGGTGTCCGACTCGATGCAGTCGGCCAACAGCCAGGAGAGTTGGCTCTGGTTGGCGCGCGCCTGGAAGCCGGGGATGGCGTGCAGACGGGCGTACGCGGCCTCGATCCTCTCCCGAGCCCTAGACATGCGTCGAGTATAGCCGCCGTCTCGGACGGCCCGGCCGACGGTTCACCTCTCCGAGAACAGGAGGCCCTCGAGCCCCTCGTGCCAACCCGTCAGCGTCCGCACGCGGCGGATCGCCAGAAGGACCCCGGGCATGAACGAAGACCGGTCCATCGAGTCGTGGCGGACGGTGAGGCACTCGCCCGTGCCGCCGAAGACGACCATCTGATGGGCGAGCAGTCCGGGAAGCCGCACGGAGTGGACGGCGACGTCGGCGACGACTCCGCCTCGGGCACCTTCGGCCCGCACCAGTTCGGGAACCTGGGGGGAGACGGATTGGGCGCGTCCCCGAGCGATTTTCTCCGCCGTGCGGCAAGCGGTGCCGCTGGGCGCGTCGCGCTTCTGGTCGTGATGCAGCTCGACGATCTCGGCATGCGGCATCCAGCGTGCCGCCATGCGGGCGAACTCCATCATGAGGACGGCCCCGATCGCGAAGTTCGGGACCAGCATGCCGGGAACGTCGAGCTGCCGGCTGAGGGCTTCCAGTTCGGCGACTTCGGAGTCGGTCAGTCCGGTTGCCCCCACGACCGGGGCGATGCCCGACTGGAGCGCGTGCCGGGCATGGGCGGCCGCGGCCGACCCGTGGGTGAAGTCGACAAGAACGTCGGGTTGGGTGCGGGCCGCTTC
>JBDNCL010000072.1:0-11998 GCA_046719655.1 Fimbriimonadaceae bacterium | reverse complement strand
TCGTGACCGGAATCCTGGCCTGGATGCTGGCCCTGGGCAGCTTCGCCGGTTGGCGCGACTCGACCATGGCGTTCCAGGCGGTGCCGGGTCTCGCGCTGTTCGGCCTGGTCGGCGCGTTCAACACGTTCCTGGCCGCGCCGATCGTCTTCTTCGTCTTTCTGGCCGCTTGGGGGGTTCTGTTTTCGCGGATCCAGGCGCGGCGGATGCTGCGCCAGGCGATCGATGCCGGCTACCGCGACATCGACACGATCGGGCACGGCCCCTGGCGGGCGAAGGCGGGCTTCGAGTGGCCGCTGCTGTCCGCCGTCATCGTCGGACTGGCGAGCCTCGTGTTCACACCGTTCCTGCGCGAGTCCACCAAGAACCTCGCCGTGCCCGTCCGGTTCACCGTTCCCCAGTCTCGCCCGCCGGCCGCTTCGGTCAGCCTGGGCGCGTCGGCTCCCTCCGACCGGATGAGGATCGGCAACGGTCCGATCAACCCGTCCGAGCGAGTCGTTTTTGAGGCGGACGCGCCCGGACCGTCCTACTTCCGAACCGCCACCTTTGCCGACTACGACGACGGCGAGTGGCGCCGTTCCTGGACGTTCGACTCCGAGTGGATGGGCCAGAGGATGAACTTCGAGCCCCTGCGGCGACAGATCCTGAACTTGCCCGCGCTGCGCCAGATCGCCTTCCAGGTTCGGCTCCGCCAACCGATGAGCGGAACGTTCCCCGTGCCCGGCGAGTTCGTGCGCTGGCAGGGAGTCGCGCCGACGTCGCGCGTCAACCCCGACGGCACGCTCGCCGTCAACAGCCCGCCCGTCGACGTCGTCCTCGGGGGAATCGCGGCAAGCGCCCGGCCGGGATCGCAAAGCTCCGTCGTCGATCCCGACACGAGCGCCATCCTGCCGAACTATCTCGACACGACCACGGTGCCGGCTTCCGTGGTCCAGTTGGCCCTGGAGACGGCCGCCGGCAGCCAGAGCCCGTGGGAGGCGGCCTACCGCATCCAGCGCGAGATCGAGAGGAGGGCCCGGTACAACCTGCGCGCGCCGGCCGCTCCCGCCGGCCAAGACCCGGTCGAGTATTTCCTCATGGGTCCGCGGCGCGAGGGCTACTGCGACCTCTTCGCCAGCGCCATGGTCCTCATGGCCCGTTCGGTCGGGATCCCCGCCCGGATCGCGGTCGGCTACTACCCGGCCGGCATGACCCGCAACGACGATGGCTGGTGGCTGCTCCGCGAGGCGGACGCCCACGCCTGGGCCGAGCTGTACTTCCCGGACTTGGGTTGGGTCGTGTTCGACCCGACGGCGGGCGCGGACGAAGTCACCGGTTCGGGGCGCGGGGCCGCGGTCGACGACACCCCGTGGTTCCGGCGGCCGTGGTTCGTCGCCGTTCTGAACGCCCTCGTGGTCGTCGGTCTCGGAGGGGCCCTGCTGTTCGCCATCTCGGCCCTCCGAAACCCGAGCCGAACCCCGGCGGACGATCGGCGGGAATGGGCCCGGGCTTACCGCCGGTTCAGCTCGACCCTCGAACGGGCGACCGGTCGTCCGCGACGCCTGAGCGAAACCCCGGAAGAGTTCTTCGCCGCCGTCCGGCCCGAACTGGGGGCGCTCGAATCGGAGGCGGCGCGGCTGACCCGAACGTTCGTTCTCGCGTTCTACGCCCCGGACGAAGCCGACCCGCCGTCCCTGACCGAGGTTCGGGCCCAGGTGACCGCGTTCGAGAAGCTGGCCAAGGCCCAACCCAAGCGCCGGGAGACGGTAGGCTCTTAGCACCGGTCCGGAGACCGTCGCGCGTCTTCCGGCCCGGCCGCGGAGGCTTCCGATCGTCAAGCTCCCCGAAAAGGCCCTAGAGAGCCGGGTCGTCTTCATCGGCGGCACCGAACCAGGCTTGCGACTCGAGGCCCTGCAGGACCTCGTGCGTTTCTTGGGTCCTGACGGCGACCAGGTCGAAACGAAGACGGCCGGCGATTCCGACATGTCGGCCTGGGTCGCCGCCGTGTCGACCGCTCCTTTCCTGACCGACCGCCGAGCCCTCGTGGTCCGGCAGGCGCTGCGGGCCAATCCGTCCGACTTTCCGGGCGGCGCCGACACCCTGGCTCGACTGCCCGAATGGGCCCTGATGGTCCTCGTGGCCGACGAGGAGGTCGCCCGCGACGACTCCCAGGTCCGGGCCCACGAGTCGCGCCGGAAGGCGTGGGAGACCCTCGTCAAGAAGGCGGGCGGGTTCGTGTTTGCCCCGTCCCCGGACGCCAAGAGCTACCGACAGGTGCTCAAGGCCCGGGCTCAGGACGCCGGCGTCAAGATCTCGGACCGGGCGATCGACTCGCTTCTGGAGATGTGCGGCGCCAGTCTCAGCCGCGCCATGGAGGAGCTCGACAAGCTCGTCCTCTACGTTGGCGATGCGGCCGAAATTCGGGAAGCGGACGTCGCCGCCGTCGTGCTTCCCTCCCGGGAATGGAACGTCTACCGGATGGTCGACGCCGTCGTCGCGGGCAACGCGTCCGAGGCCCTCGGGCAGCTGAGGATCCTGGTCGGGACGGCGACGAAGGCGGAGGACGCCGCGTTCTCGCGTATCTTTCCCAACCTCACCAAGTCTTTCCGCCTGTTGTGGCAGGCCCGGGTGATCTTGGACGCCAAGGCGACCCTCGAGCACGTGCCCGCCGCCGTTCAAGCCTGTCTGCCCGAAAAGCCCAACCTATTGTCCGAACCCGATTGGCGGCAACGCCGAACCCTGCAGTCGGCGCGCTCCCTCAGCCTCGAACAGATCGCCCAGTGCCTGAAAGAGCTGTCCGACGCCGACGCCCGGATGAAGGGGATGCTGCCCGCGTTCGACGCGATGGACTCTCTGGAGCAGATGGTCCTGAGGATGGTCGCCGCCGTTTCCGGCGCCCGTTGAGGCACCGGGTCTGCCCAAGCGAGACGGCCGCCGTGCGCGCGTCGCGCCCGGCGGCCGTCGCATCTGGCGGGTCGTCGCGGTCAGACGGCGGCCGGCTCCTCTTCTTCGACGGCGGGTTCGTCCGCATCCGTCTCGGGCGCCTCTTCGGCCGCGGGCTCCTCGACGGGAGCGTTCGGGTCGAACACGTGGACCACGACGGTGGCGTCCACTTCTCGGTGGAGATCGAGCAGGACGTCGTGCATGCCCAACCGCTTGATCGGCTCGACCAGGGCGACCTGCTTCTTCTCGAGCGTCACGCCGAGCTGGGCCTTGATCGCGTCGGCGACGTTCTGAGCCGTCACGGCGCCGAACAGCCTGCCGAGCTCCTTGCCGACGTTGCCTTCGATCTTGACCGTCTTTCCGTCGAGCTTCTCTTTGATCGCTTCCGCGGCCGCTTTGGTGTCGGCCTCTTTGGCCGCCAGTCGGGCCCGTCGCTTCTCGAGCGCGGCGAGCTGCTTCTTGTCGGCCAAGGTCGCCAGCCCGCGCGGGAACAGGTAGTTGCGGGCAAAGCCGTCGGCCACGTTCACCACGGTGCCTTCCTTGCCGACCTTGGGCACCGTCGTCGTCATGATCACTTTCATCGAAACTTCCTCTACTTCCGGATGCCGACCCCGAGACTCCAGGCGTTTCGGTCGAACGTCCGATCCACCCCGAGCCAGCCGAGTACGCCGCCTCCGAGATCGAAACGAGCCCGCAGGTCCAACCGGGGGTCGTTGATGTCAAAGAGATCGCCGCGTACCGTCAGCTTAGGCGCGACCCGGTAGTCTACCCCCACCCCCGGCTTGCTGGCGTAGATCCCGACCCGATAATCGAGTCCTTTGGCCAGGGGCCGGCCCAACTGGACGTTGAGTCGATTCGCCTCGAACGCGTCGAACACCCCCAGATGGATGCTCTCGTCGCTCAGGGGGAGGATCACGCCGATGTCGGTCCGCCACCGGTCGGGCTTGGTGGTCCGATGGAGGTCGATCTCGCCCTGGATGGCCCGATGCCGCTGGTGCGCGGGACCCTCTCGAAAAAGCCCTGGAGCTTGCCGAGGACCTCGCTCGCCGGGTCGGCCAACGCGTTCGCCTTTTTGGACAGCTCGGCGACCTGCTCGCTCACGACGATCCCGTTCCGCGTGATCTCCTCCGCGTTGGCCGCGACCGCGGTCCCGCTCTCCGAGACCGTTCGGACGTTGGCCAGCGTGTCCTTGAGGTTCTGTTGGAGAACCGGGTCGCCGACCAGCTGGTTGACGCTCGCCATGATCTTCTCCGCCTCGGCCGCGGTGCGGTTGAGCGTCTCCAGCATCTGCTTCGCCTGGTCGGCCCATCGCTCGTCGGCCAGAAGCTCCCGCGCGAGCCTGGCCCCTTGCCGGACCTCGGACAACGTCCCCTGCACCGAAGCCACGATCTCGCCGATCGAGCCCTGATGGGCCGCGATCACCCGGTCCACCCGGCCGGCGACGAGACCGAACTGACCGATCGTCTTCTCGGTGGCGGCCAAGAGCTCCTCGATCCTCTTCCTCAGCGACTCGTCCTCGATCAGGCTGCGGGTGGCGGCCAGGGTGGCGTTGAGTTCGGCGATCGTTTGCTCGAGGTCGGGGACCAGCGACTCGAGAGCCGAGCCCTTGCGGCCGGCCAGGACGGCTCCCGGGGCCAGGGCGGCGGCCGAGTCGCGGGAAGGGGGCAGCAGCTGGATCGGGTTGTCGCCGAAGCCGATCAGGGACGTGGCCAAAAACGCCTGCGTGCCCGAGGGGATCCGCACGTTCGGGTCGATCGCGAGGGCCAGCCGGGCGAGACGCGGACCCCTCAGCTCGACCGCATCGACCGTGCCGACCCGAACGCCGGCCATCAGAACGGGAGCGCCGCGCTGGATACCCCCCGCATCCTCGAACTCGGCAAAATAGATGGACGGCGGACGCGCGAACAGGCTGCGTCCGACGATCTGGTACGCGCCCACGAGCAACCCGACAAAGACAACCACGAGGAGGCCGACCTTCCAAGCTCCCGACATGTTGCTCGTAGTTTAGCTGGGATCGTCGCGATCGGCGACCGAATACCGGCCCCGAGGGCCGGGGAGGGTCGTTCGGTCGGGTCCCACCGGCCGCGCCCCCCCTTCGATTGCCAGGTTCTTGGGGCGCCGGACGGTCCCGTTCCCCCGAGTTCGCCCTCCCGGATCGGGGACTTCATGCCGCCTTAACCTTCGCATGGATACTGTATGTCAGCATGGTTTGGGGGTACCGAAGGATCTCATGAAATCGCGGAAAGCTTTTACGCTGATCGAGCTGCTGGTGGTGATCGCCATCATCGCCATCCTCGCCGCCATCCTCTTCCCCGTTTTCGCTCAGGCCAAGCAGGCGGCCAAAAGGGCGGCCGACCTGAGCAACACCAAGCAGCTCGGAACCGCCGTCCAGATCTATCTGAACGACTTCGACGACGTCTACCCGGTCGCCAACCATCGGGTAGTGACTTCCGCCGGCCCGATCGAGGTCCACTGGTCGTGGATGCTCCTCCCCTACGTGAAGAACGAGCAGATCTTCGTCAGCCCGGCGGACCGGATCAACGGCTGGGCCCCCGGATGCTGGGACGAGGCGACCAACAACCGCGGCTTCGGCGTCCCGCCCGGACAGACGAACGGGTGCGTCCAACAGAACTACCTGCCCGGAACGTTCACGCTCCAAGTCGGCCGGCTCTCGTACGTGGGGAACCAGATCCTGATGCCCCGCAAGCGTCAGCCTTCCGACACCGCCACCCCGGTCACGGCCACCGAGGTCGAGGACGTCTCGGGAACGATCCTGCTCTCCGCGATGTCGGAGGCCCCCTTCTGCATGCAGCGCGATCCGGGCGGCGAGTTTCGAACGTACCGGAACGCCCTCGGCATCGCCCGGCGCGGCCAACGCAACTTCAGCGGAACTCAGCAGCCCCAGCCCAGCGATCTCCCGTTCGAGGCGATCACCCGCGCCACCCTGGAGCAGGTCTGGCGCTGCAACGACGGCATCCGCGTTCAGGGCAACCTCGACCTGACCATCCGGTACGCCAACCGCGGCCGGTTCGGCAACGGCAACAACTACGTCTTCGCCGATTCGAGCGCCCGGTTCTCGGACACGTTCCGAACCTTCTCGCCGAGCCGGTACATGTGGGGCCGCATCGCCTACTCGCTCGGCGGCAGTCAGGTCGTCGATCCTCTGACCGGTCAGCCGGTCCAGTAGACTCCGTCCGGCGGAGATCCCCTTCGAGCCGGTCCGGGCGTTGGCCCGGACCGGCTCGAACGCTTTCCGAACCGGCGTGGGCGACCGTGCCGCCCGGCCTTCGTCCGACGGCGGGGCGTCGCCGTGGCGCGGCTCGCGGGCGCTTTTTTCTGGCTCATCCTGTCGATCGGAAGCTGGATGGCGAGCGCAACCAGCCCTTGATCGGCGATCCCTCGCGATACGACCCGTCCGTCCCATCGCCGAACCCAGGGCGCGCGCCGGTCGGGACCCGAGGCTGGCGTCGATCGTCGCCTTCCCGGCGCGGTCGGACCGCACCATGAACCTCGACGCCGTCTACGTGCCCCGCCCGCACGTGGAGTACGAGTTCGTCGTCCTCTTGACGGAACGACCGAAGGACGCGCCTCCGCCCGAGGTCGCGGGACCACCCGGCTCGCCGTGGGTCCCGACGATCCGTCTGACCGCGTCGCGTCCCGGGGGCATGCGAAGGGGGATCGAGCGTCGGGGCCTCTGGACCAACGAGTCCCTGCACCGCCGCCGCGGTCTGGAGGGGAGGGCGTCGAGCCCCCGCCAGGGAGAGACCCCGGAAGACCTGCCCGATCCGAAAATCTCGACGGCCGAGACGGGGCGAACGGCGCGCGAAAAGGGCGAATCGGCCGGTGCGGTCGCCACCGTCGTGTCCGACGAGCCCGGGTCCGTGTGGTCGGCGATGGGCCTCGACCCGTCGGTGAGACTCGACCGGGAAGGCCGGCCCCGCTCCATGCCGCACCCGTCCGTCTTCCGACAAATCTGCGACAGCAAGTTTGCCGGATTCTCGCTCGAGGGGCTTGAATTCTGCGCCCCCTTCCGTTACAGTCGGGGATATCCCCCTTCGTTTCGGGGGGCTAATTTGTAGGAGGCAACATGCGAAGGACTCTGACAATGGCGTTGGCCAGCATGGCTGGTTGCGCTTTCGCCTACGTTCCCATCTACACTCTGGACATCGACTCCATGCCTCTCGGCGACGTCGGATCGAACGGCGTTTCGAGCCTCACCGCCGCCGGGGGCGCCAACGCTTCCGTCGTCGCCGACCCGACGGGTGCCGGACGCGGCCAGGTCATCCGACTTTTCGCTCCCACACCCGCCGGCAACGAACGCCGCGTTTCGGGCGCCGTCTTCACCTGGGACACCCCGGGCGGTCCGCTCGATCTCGTCGATCCGAGCTGGACCCAGATCCGAGTCCGGTTCGACGTGTTCGCCGTGAACGGCAACGACGGCAGCTTCCAGAACCTGTACTTCACCAACTCGGGACGCGACACCAACTTCGGCCAGACCATCAACGACGGCCAGTGGTTCCGATTCGGAGGCACGCAGACCGCCAACGGCACCGTTGTCGCCGGACGGTGGTGGTCCGTGACCCTGGACTGGGACAAGACGGCCAACAACCGGGTCGGCACGATCACGGACGGCGTGAACACCTACACCGTGACCGCCAGCGGGCTCGGCCTGGTCTCCGACCCCACGGCCGGAGACCCCCTCGCCTTCTACCGGTTCAACATACGGACCATCACCGACAACCGGCCGAACGCCAACCGCGACGCCCTGTGGTACGTGGACAACGTTTCGGTCGAGGCGGTGCCCGAACCGGCGACGCTCGCCGTTCTCGGACTCGGCGCCTTCGCCTTGATGCGCCGACGCAAGGCCCGCTGACCCCATCCGAACCGACCAGAATTCGCCGGCCGGGTTGCCCGACCGGCGAATCTTTCTTCCCGGATCGGTCCGTCAGGACGCCATCGGCGTGTGCCCCGGGGCCGTCGTCTCGTCCACAATGGGGGAACGACTCCGGACCCCGTGCTCCGTGGGGTCGAGCGCGAGCAGGAACGCCAGCCCGACCTCCACCGAAATCGCCGCCTCCGGCGGCACCGCTTTCTCGGCGACCAGTACGATCGGCAACCCGACCACGGCCATGCCCGTATGGATCACGGCGGCGAGAAGCAGACCCAGACCCGCGCCCGGCTCCTTCGCCCACGTCGGCGCCTCGACGACCCAGGGACGGTCGAGCAACGGCCCCAGATCGGCCGACACGTGGCTCGAGGCGAAGAAGATGAGGCCGAAGTGGGAGATCGGCTTTCCCACCGCCCGGATTCGGGTCGGAAACCGACCGATGGCCGTACCCGCGACCCGCAGCCCCATCGGCGTCGGCTTGAACGCGACCGACCAGGCCGTCGCCGGGGCCCCGGCCGAGAACGCCGCCACCGACGGGCGCTCGGCTGAGCGAAAAAGTTCCGGAGCGCCGGCCCTCCGACCTCGGTCGATTCCCGCCCGACGCCGTGCAGACCGGGCAGAAAGAGCGTGATCGCCGCGATCGCGGCCACCGACACCTCGAAAACGAACACCCGGGCGGCAAACGGTTCGGGACCCTAGACCTTGCCGAGTCCGCGCGGCGCCCGGCTCCGCCCCAAGAAACCGGCCAGCGCGATCACCGTGATCAGGTAGGGCAGCGAGAACCAGAATTCGGGCGGGATGCGCATGCCCAGGATCTGCGAACCCTGGAGCTGAACCTGAAGCGCCTGGAACAGAGCGAATCCGATGCAGGCGATCATGGCCGGGATGGGGCGCCACCCTCCCAAAATCAGCGCCGCCAGCGCGATGAACCCGCGTCCCGCCGTCATGTTGTCGGTGTAGAAGCGGGCGTTGGTGAGAATCCACGCTCCGGACAGACCGCAGCAGACGCCCGTGCCGACCAGCGCCCACAGCCGAATCCGGATCGGGTGGAGGCCGACCTGCCGCGCCTTCTCCGGGTCGCTGCCCGCCGCCCGCAGCCGGATGCCGAGCCGGGTTCGGAGGGCGATCACGGCCAGAACGAACGGCAGGGCAAACGCCAGAACCGTGAACACGGACAGCGGCATCAGAGGGGGCGGTCCCACCATCTCGCGCCCGAACTTCTGATGCAGGAAGTTGGCGAGACCGAGGGCGAGCGCGTTGATCGCCATGCCCGACACGATCGGATCGACCCGGTAAGACTGGGTCATCAGCCAGTGGAGAAGCGCCAGAGCGATCGAGCCCGCGATGCCGGCCGCCAAGCCGAGAACGGCGCTCCCCGTCGCCAACCCGACGAGGAACACGAGAACGGTCGCGATCAGCATCTTGCCCTCGAGACCGATGTTGATCACGCCCGAACGCTCGCTGAACCAACCCCCCAGCGCCGCCAGAATCAGCGGAGCGCTGAGCGCGACCGTGCTCGCCAGCAGCACCGCGAGCTCAGTCATGGGTCTGGGTCCTCCGGTACCGGACGGTGGCGAAAACGATGATCAGCATCGCCAGCACGATCCACGTGATGCCCTTGGGAATCCCGAGAATCTGCAGGCGCGTCGAGCCCTGGTTCAGGATCCCGAAGAAGAGAGCGGAAGGGATGAGGCCCAGCGGTCCGCTACCGGCCAAGATCGCCACCCCCAAGGCGTCGAACCCGTATCCGGGCGAGAAGTTGGCGTAGAACCGGCCCTCGTAGCCGAGGACCTGAACCGCCCCCGCCAGCCCGCCGATCGCTCCCGACAGGGTCATGGCCGAAGCCTGGACGCGCGGGGTGCGGACCCCGGCGAACCGGGCCGCCTCCGGGTTGGCGCCCGTGAGGCGCAGCTCGTAGGCCGCGACGTACCGGCGGTACCAAAACGCGAACGCGGCCAGCACCGCCAGCGCCAAGAACACGGCCAGCGAAATCCGCAGCGGTCCGCTCTGCCACAGAACGGGAAGCATCGACGAGGGACTCAGGTTGGCCGTGGTGGGCGCCTGCTGCCCCGACCCCTTCATCGGGCCCGCCACCAGAGCCGCCGTCACGTTGAGCGCGACCGCGTTCAGCATGATCGTGGTGATGACCTCGTGCCCGCCCCGATACGCCTTGATGAGGCCGGCGGGAAGGGCCCAGAGCGCTCCGGCGCCGATGCCGGCCCCGATCGCGAGCACCATCCCGAACGCCCCCGGGACCGCCAGAGCCACGGCCGCCGCCGCGCACGCCCCCATCAGAAGCTGGCCCTCGACCCCGATGTTGAACAGACCCGCCCGCAACGCGAGGAACACCGCGATTCCGGCGATCAGAAGAGGCGTCGTCTCCCGGATCGTGCCGTTGATCGCGTTGGGAGACCCCAGGCTGCCCCGAAAAAGCCCGACGAGCGCCTCGCCCGGAGCGACGCCCGAGAGCCAGACCATCCCCGCCAGCACGCCGAGCGCCGCGACGACGAGCAGAGCGATCGACCCGATCTCGCGGCTCGGCTTCAAGAGGCCCCCACCATGAGACGGCCGATCTCGGCCCGGTCCCTCTCCAATCCCGGCGGCGGCGTGTGGATGCGGCCCGCGTTGATCGCCACCACTCGATCGCAGTGCTCCAGGAGCTCGTCCAGGTCGAAGCTCACAACCAGAGCACCCGCGCCCGATTCTCCGCACGCCTGACGAAGACCCCGATACACGTTTCGGGTGGCGTCGATGTCGAGACCGCGGGCCGGCTGGAACGCGAGGACGACCCTCGGGTCGAGACAGAGGGCCCGCGCGGCCACGAAGCGTTGCTGGTTGCCGCCCGAGAGGCTCCGCATCGGCTTGCCGATCCCGCCGTGTCGGGTGTCGAATCGAGCCGCGATCCGCCCCGCCATTTCGAACCGCACCGACGGATTGGCCCGCGAACCCTCGGCGAACGGCGCCAACCGCTGCAACCCGATCGGCGAGTTGTCGGCCAAAGACCAGTCTTCGACGACGCCTTCCGCGTGCCGATCCTCCGGGATCAGGCGCAGCCCGAGTCGAATCCTCTCCGCCGTCGGCATGTCGGTCGCGTCGACGCCGAGCAGAACGACCGAGCCCGACTCGGCCGGGAGCGTGCCCAAGATCGCGCCGAACAGCTCCCGTTGACCGTTGCCGTCCACGCCCGCGATGCCGACGATCTCGCCTTCCCGCAGGTTCAGGCTCGCCGCCTTGAGCGCCTGGTCCCCTCGGACGCCCCGAACCGTCAACCCGTCGACGGCGAGAACGACGCGCGCGCTGGCCGGAATCGGAGGGTGGGGATCGGGTTCGGCCAGAGCGTGTCCGACGATCGCCTCGGCCAGCGACCGCGGGTCGGTCTCCGCGGCCGAAGTCGACCAGACCAGGCGTCCCCCGCGGAGCACGGTCACGGACTCGCAGTAGTCGAACACCTCGGGCAGGCGGTGGGTCACCAGCAGAACCGTCGCCCCGTCCGCCACCAGCGACCGCATGCTTTGGAAGAGAGCCTCTCCGTCGGCCGGAGAGAGCATCGCGGTCGGCTCGTCGAGGATCATGATCCGGACGTTCCGCCAGAGCAGCTTCAGAATCTCGAGCTTCTGAGCCGCCGCCGGAGTCAGCCCGCCCGCATCGGCGTGCCAGTCGAAGGTGAAGCCCATCCGCTCGGCCAGAGCCTGGGCCCGGGGGACCGCCTTCTTCGGGTCGACCCACAGACCCGGCTCGGCGCCCAGCATCAGGTTCTCCAGGCACGTCAGTTCGGGCAGGATGCTGTAGTGCTGGCTCACCATGCCGATCCCGGCCCGGACGCCTTCGGCCGCGTTGCGGAAGGCGACCCGCTTGCCGTCGACCTCGACCGATCCCGCATCCGGCCGCAACGCTCCGTACAGCACGCGCATCAGGGTGGTCTTGCCCGCCCCGTTCTCCCCCACCACGGCATGGATCGTCTGGGCGCGGACCGCGAGGTCCACCCCGTCGACAGCGGCAAACGACCCGAACCGCTTGACGATTCCGGACATCCGGACGACCGGGCCGGCGTCGGACCCGCTCACTCGGAGCGAACCTCGCCGCCGAGTTGGAGCAGTTTGTCGAACAGGGCGGCCGTCGTCCAGTCGCCGTGGCCTTCGGCCTGCATCTCCCGAAGCAACCGGTGGAGGACGCGCGTCATCGGCAGGGCGG
>JBDNCL010000071.1:0-12111 GCA_046719655.1 Fimbriimonadaceae bacterium | reverse complement strand
ATGGTTTCGCGAAACATTTCGCTAAATGTTTCGCTAAACGATTCGTATAATCTCTGAAAGAGGACGGAAAGGGACATGGCGGCCACGATCAAGGACATCGCGAAGAGACTCAACATCTCGGTCAGCACGGTCAGCTATGCGCTGAACGGCGGCCCGAGGCCCGTGCCCGACGAGGTCCGCGAGAAGGTCGTCGCCGTCGCCCGCGAACTGAACTACCGCCCGAACTGGGTCGCCCGCTCCATGGTCACGGGGAGGACAAACACGATCGGCGTCATCCCGTCCGGAACCGGACCGAACAGCTTCCTCAGCCCATACGTGATCGCCGTCCTCAACAGCATCACGAACATCGCGAGCACCCGAAACCAAGACCTTCTGCTCGTCACCGGCTTCCGCACCGACCGCCCGGCCGAACTCGTCGACCACCTCCTCGGCGGGCGCGTCGACGGCGCCGTCTTCATCGCTCCGGGATTCGAGCCGTCCGTCATCCGAGACCTCCGCGAGGCGGGCCTCGCCGTCGTCACGATCGCCGGACCGGCCATTCCCGGCGTCACCGACTATCGATCCGACAACCGGGAGGGCGTGTTCTCCGCTCTCCGGCATCTCGTCGATCTCGGCCACCGGAAGATCGCCAACATCTCGGGCCGCCCCAACATGGCCGACACCACGGCCCGGCAGCGCGCCTACGTCGAGTTTCTCGAGAGGAACGACCTCCCGCGCCGTCCCGAGTGGATGGCCGAGGGCAACTTCGTGATCGAAGGCGGCTTCGACGCCATGCGGCGTTTTCTCCGGCTTGAGGAGCGACCCACGGCCGTGTTCTGCGCCAACGACGAGATGGCGATCGGCGCCGTCCAGGCGTGCGTCTCGGCCGGAGTTCGGGTCCCGGAGGAGATGAGCATCGTCGGATTCGACGCCGCCCCCGGATCGTCGTACATCCAGCCCGCCCTGACCACGGTTCGCCAGCCGATCCCCGACATGGTCGAGGCCGCCATCGAATCGATCGCCCGGATGTTCGCCGGCGAGGATCCGATCCCATCTACCGTCTTTCCTACTGAGCTCATCGTTCGAGCATCAACTTCCCGTCCACTGGAGGACTCATGAACATGAAACGCAAGGGCTTCACCCTGATCGAGCTACTGGTCGTCATCGCGATCATCGCAATTCTCGCGGCGATCCTCTTCCCTGTCTTCGCCCAGGCGAAATCGGCGGCCAAGCAGACCGCGGTCGTCAGCAATCAGAAGCAGATCAATCTGGGCTTCCAGATGTATCTCGCCGACAACGACGACGCTTTTCCGCCGGCGGGCACGATGAACGGCAACGGAGCCTCCTGGGCGACCGGAGCCTGCACCCCTCAGTTCGGATGCCCGGGCTGGGAGGCCTTGATCTTCCCGTACACCAAGAACTTCGAGCTCACCAAGAGCCCGTTCGACCGCGTTCCCGGCGGCGACGCGCCCAACTATCCGTCCGGCTGGAAGAAGTCGTTCCGCGTCGCGGGCAACGTCGTCCGCGGCTGGGCCGGCATCAACACTTGGGACGGCCAGGACTACGGCTTCGCTCCGACGATCGCCAGCTCGATCCCCGCTCCGGCCAGCACCATCGTGCTTACCGAGCAGCGCAACCCAGCCATCTACAACTGCACCTGGTGGTTCGGAGCCTGGGCTTGGGAGTGCAACGTCTGGTGGAACAACTCCCCGAACACCCTCGCCAACGACGACCCCGTGGCTTGGGGATCGGAGACCGACCCGCGGATCCGCTACACGATGGGCATCGACTACGCCCGCAGCAACCAGGCCGTGTTCGGAATGGGCGACGGCCACGTCCGAGCCCGACCGAAGGGATTCCTGTTCCCGGGCTATGAGCAGCGAATCGGCGCGGGTCAGCCGATCGACACCACCCTCCGCGGCGTCTGCACGGACGCGGACCCGTTCCGCCCGCAGCCGACCGACTGCCCGCTCCCGCAGGGCTAAGCGACCCACCTCCGGGCCGGCGTCCCCCGCCGGCCCCCGTCTGCTCCCCAGCCATGAAAAAAGAGATTCCCACCCCGGTCGTCATCGTCGTGATCGCGGCCCTCGTCGGGCTCGCCGGATTCGGGATCTGGCGCACCGTTCAGGGACCCGCCGAATTCGCTCCCCCCGCCGTCGAGAAGGTCATCCCGCGATACATCGCCGACACCATGCCGCCGGCCGAGGTGGAGCGGATGAAGCAGCAGGGTTTTCGAGTCGAGGACATCGATCCCGCCCAGCAAAAAGGGGCCGCCCCCGGCAAGCAGTGAGCGGGCGGTTGACCGAACAACGGCCTTGACCGGCTTCGACGAGGGTTTCGACGACCTCCTCCGGTTTCTGCGACCCGACGAGGAGCCGGATTCCGGTTGACCCTTCGGCCGAACGCCCTCGTCGCCGACCGGGCGGCAGGAGAAACGAGTCGCGGGCCCGGTTCGGGAATCTCGGACATTCCCGACCGGGGAGACGACCGGGGTCGCACCGCTCACTCGAGCGGCTTGCGACGCATCTCGGCCCAAGTCCGGGGGAACCGGTCCGGTGTCCGCGAGGTCTTCCGGAACACGGGGAACAGACGCACGACCGGCTCGCCCTCCCGCTCGACCGGCCACGACCGCTCGGCGACCCTCTCGAGAGTCAGTCCCAACGTTCCGGCGCCGAAGGAGCGGATCGACTCCCGGTCGCCGGCCGAACGCATGGGCACCACCTGTCCGTCGACTCGGCACGGCGGGGCGCTCAGTTCCAGCTGAATCCCCAGCGGCGCAACCGCACGCCCCGTGACCACGTCGAACCGATCGCGCACGCCCCACGATTCGGCCCGGTCCTGCACCACCTTCAGGTTCGGCAACGGCACCCGGGCGAGAAAGCGGGTCGCCTTGCCGCTCGAGTCGAGCGCCGTCACGTCCAGGTCGGGCCGAAACAGGGCAAGCGGCCACGCCGGGAACCCGGCTCCCGTGCCCACGTCGAGCACGGTCGCGCCGGACGGAACAAACTCCGACAGCAACAGGCAGTCGACGACGTGCCGCAGAGCGAACTCCTCTCTCGGCACCCGAGTCAGGTTCATCACCTCGTTGGCCGCGTACAGCGCCTCTTCGAACTCGGCCAGCCGTTCGAGCGTCGCCCCCGCAGGCGCAAAGCCCAGCGAATCCAGCCACGGCCCCAACCGAACGTCCGCCACAACCCATCATGGCACCCGTTCGGGCCGTCGATTCCGTCGTTCGGGGTAGATTCACTCCCGGCTCGGGCCGAAACATCCGGCCCGGACGACTTCTGCCTCGACGGACCGAGTTCCCATGACGACCACATTTCAACGCGCCGTCGGTTTCGTCATGGGCCTCGCGATGGTGTGGGCCCTCGCCGCCCTGGCCCTGCTCCCTCTGCCGTCCTCCCGAACCCGGATGGAGCCCCTCGTTCCGACCGACCTCCAGGGCCGCTACTTCGCCCCGGACGTCGAGGGTTTCCGGTGGGTCACCGGCCGCCGCTACCCGGTCTACCGCTATTCGGGCGAGTTCCGTTCGGCGATCGGCGCGGTGGAGGTCGTGCCGGGAGAGTCGCCCGGAGAGCGCGCCACCCTGCGTCCGATCGCGGAGTCGTTCATCTTCCCGGTCGGCCGACACGGCCAAGTCGTCAGCCGGGAAGGGGACTCCGTGCTCGTGCGGTTCGGCCCCGACGGCATTTTCGCCCCGTCCGACCGCCTGATCCTGTTCGACGGCCTCCGACGGGTCGGCATGGTCGCCGTCCCGGCCGATACGGGAACCGCCTTTGTTGCCGGCATCTTCCGAACTCAGCTCCTCGACGTCGATCCCGAAGTCGCCGCCGCCAACCCCGCCCTGAAAGGTCTCGGCGTGAGCGAGTACACCGTGCGGACGGCGGTCGCCGTCGTCGCCCTGCCACCGTGGGCCGGCGCGGCCCAAACCGTCGTTTTCATCGTCTTGGGCGCGGTCGAGCTGTGGCTCTTCCGCCGTTTTCGTCGGGGACTGCTCGCCTTGACGGTCGGCGGAACGACGAACTGGATCAAGTCGCGGCCGAAGCCCACCCAACGAACGCTCTTCGCGCTGGCCGTCGTCGTCCTCGGGGCTCCGATCGCGTACCTGGTGGGAAGCTTCCTCGACGCCGCCCTTCGGTACGGGCCCGTGGTCGGCGAGTACGCGATGCACTGGCGGGCCGAGGTCCGTTGGGGCTTCGCGGGGCTCGCCGCTCTCGTCTACTACGGTTTCCTCATCTTCAAGAGGCGCAACCCGATCCTCTCGTTTTGGCGGGCGGTCGGGTATCGAAAGCCAGACTGGATCGAACGCGTCGCCCCCAAGCCGGCGGCCCAAAAGTGGCTGATCTGGAGCCTGCACCTCCTCATCGCGTGGGCGTTCGCCTTTGCCTTGATCGGCTTCATCGCCGCCAACCTCAACCAGGTCCTGGCCATCCTGGCCCGCGGCAACCCCGATCTGAGGTTCGCCTCGATGAACCTGGCCCAACCCGGGACGATCCTCGAATACCTGTCCAACCTCCAGCACAAT
The DNA here is from genome assembly GCA_046719655.1 of Fimbriimonadaceae bacterium. GTDB lineage: Bacteria > Armatimonadota > Fimbriimonadia > Fimbriimonadales > Fimbriimonadaceae > JBDNCL01. The sequence continues at coordinate 7,607 of JBDNCL010000071.1, read as the reverse complement.
CTCGGCGTCGTGGGTCGCGCCGGACCCGTCCAGCTGAGCGCCGAACACGGGTTCGTGATCGCCAGGCTCGTCGTGTGGAGTCTCACCATCGTCGGGTGCCTGGTCGGATACGTTCACTCCGTCGTCGTGGTCGGACCGTGGACGAAGATCCGCTCCGTCGACTTTACGCCGATGGGCTGGTTCGCCAACGCGATCTGCTACGGACCTCTGCTCGGATATGCGTTCTGGCTGTCGCTGCCTCCGCGCCCCGACGCCGCGCCCGCCGTCGCCGACGGCCCCCTGCTGACGTGGATCCTCGCCGTCGAACTGGTGTTCAACGTGCTGTACACCGCCAGCGTCTGGAACATGGGAACGAAGTTCGGCGTGATGGTGGACAAGGGTTTGGTCGACCGCGGGTTCTTCGGCGTCGTCCGCCACCCGAACTACACCCTCGAGTCCTTCATGTTCTTCATGCTCGCGCTCCGCGGACTCGGGTCGGCGGCCGCCTTCGTCGCGGCCGTCCTGCACTTTGTCCTCTACTGGCTGAGGTCCGAGCGCGACGAGCAGTTCATGGCGGTAAGCAACCCCGAATACGAGTCCTACCGCCGGCGGGTCACCAGCAAGTTCATCCCCGGTGCGTGGTGACGGCGGACTTCGGGCCGCCCGCCGGACGCCGGTTCCCATTTCGGCACCATCCTGCAATACTGGCAGTGCGATGTCCCGACCCCGACTGCTCTGCCTGCTCCTCTTCACGCTGACGGCCTGCCTCGGGCTCGCCCAGGCGCCGTACGTGATCGACAGCTTCCGGGTCGAGATGGACCTGCAGCCGAGCGGGCGCATGAACGTCACCGAGTCGATCTCGGTGACTTTTCTCGAGGCGAGGCGCGGCATCTACCGGCTGATCCCGACCGAGTACAAGACCGGACGGGGCGTCGCCCGACGCATGCTCCTGACGAACCTCCGGGTCACCGACGAGAACGGGGCGGGACTGAGCACCCTGGTCGAGCGAGACGGCGTCCACATCTCCATCCGGATCGGCGACGAAGACGTCTTCTTTCAACCCGGCACCCGAAAAACCTACGTGATCCGCTACCAGACCGAGGGCATGCTCAACTGGTTCGGCCAGGCGGACGGCTGGGACGAGAGCGTCGAACTGTACTGGAACATCACGGGCGACCAGTGGGATACCGCGATCCGCCGGACCGAGTTCGCGATCCGATTTCCCGAAGTCCCCGATGCGTCCAAGATCCGGGCCCGCCTGTTCTACGGCCCCTTGGGAAGCACCCGGCAGCAGACCGTCGTCGGTGCGGCCGCCGATTCGTTCGGAGACGAGACGCAGGCCACGCTCAGCCTGTCGAACCGGCAGCTGACCGGCGTCCGCGACGCCCCGATGGAAGCGTACGAGGGCCTCACCGTGGTGCTTTCGCTTCCGGCCGACACGGTCGCCAAGCCGACGTTCTGGACGAACGTCCGCATCTGGCTGTTGCCCAACATCGGGCTCGTGCTCCCGCTTGCCGTCCTGCCCGTGCTCCTGTTGGCGTGGTACGTGTTCGGTCGCGACCCTCACGGAGGGGCGGTCGTGGTCCAGTACGACCCGCCGGAGAATCTTTCTCCTTCCGAATGTGGCGCCATGGTGGACGAGCGCATCGACACCCGCGACATCTCGGCCGGCCTCGTCTCGCTCGCGGTCAAGGGCTGCATCGACATCGTGCCCAAGACGGAGGGAAGCCTCTTCAAAAGGCAGAAAGCCGACATCGTCGTCAAGCCCAAACCCTCGACCGCCCACCTGAGCCTGTTCGAGCTGGGCCTTTACGGCGCCCTCGGGGCGCCGGGGAAGACGCTCGACGAGTCCGACCTCCGCAGCCGGGTCGGCACCAAGATCGAGACGCTCAAGGCCGACATCTTCCGGGAACTCGTTCACCGGGGCTACTATCGGACGTCGCCGACCACCGTCATCGGTGCTTGGGGATGCGCCACGACGATCGCGATCGTCCTCCTCGGCGTTTTCGCCACGTTCCTGACGCCGGCCGCCTCCCCGCTCCCCGCCGTGATCGGCGGCATCGTCGCTCTGCTCGCCGCCGGCCCCCTCATCAGAGGAATGCCCCGGCGCACCGCCCTCGGCTCCAAGGTTCGGAGCCGAGTCCTCGGCTTCGAGGAGTTCATCCGGCGGGCACGCGGCCACGAGATCGACTGGGTCGCCAAGAAGCACCCGGATCAGGCCCTTTTCGAGGAGTACCTCCCGTATGCGATCGCCTTCGGGCTCGCCCGAGAGTGGGCCGCCGCCTTTGCCGACATCCCTCTGGCCAAACCGAGCTGGTACGGCACGAACCAGACCGGTTCGTTCAACCCGATCTTCTTCGTGAACGACCTGGACTCCGTCAACCGCAGCCTCACGTCGGCCGTGACCACGCCCCCCCGGTCGGCTGGAGGCAGCGGCGGATCGTCCGGGTTCAGCGGCGGCGGCGGGTTCTCCGGCGGAGGATTCGGAGGCGGCGGCGGTCGAAGCTGGTGATGGGTCGTCCACGTTCGGACTGAACAAGCGGAGCCCACCCCCGTCTGTTCTCCTCAGGAAGCCCTGTCCCATACCACGGCACAGCGGCGGACCCGATTGGAGGAAATCGGATGACGACCAAGCAGATTTTGAAGACGATCGCCGCGACCGCTCTGGCCGGCGTGCTCGTCGGCTCGGCCTTTGCTCAGGCCGCCGGACCCCGAGGACAAGGCGGCGCCGCTCCGGGAGCCGGCCCTCGGGCAGGCGGCGGGCAACTCGGTCAGCGCATGGGGGACGGTTCGATGCTCGTCATGCGCGCCGACGTCCAGCGCGACCTCAAGCTGACCGACCAGCAGAAGAGCCAAGTCGAAGGCCTGATGCAGCGGATGCGCTCCCGGATGGAGTCGATGCGGGGTCAAGGCCAACAGCCCGGCGCCAACATGTCGGCCATGGCCGAGATCCAGCGCGAGACCAGCGAAAGCATCAATCGGATCCTCGACGAACAGCAGAGAAAGCGGCTCGGCGAGATCCAGCTCCAGCTGGCCGGACCGATGGCCCTGGCCCGGCCCGACGTCCAGAACCAGCTCAATCTGACCCAACAGCAGCGGACCCAGCTGCGGGAGCTGCAGGCCGCCAACATGCAGAAGAACCGGGAGATGATGGAGAAGGTCCGCGCCGGCCAGATGGATCGCACACAGATTCAGGCCGAGCGGGAGAAGCTGCGGAAGGAAGCGACCGAGTCCATGCTCAAGATCCTGACCCCCGAGCAGGCGACCCGATTCCGCCAGATGCAGGGCGCCCCGTTCCAGGCGGACGCCAATGTTCTGGGCGGCAACCGCCTTCGACCGGGCGGCGTCCTTCCCGGCGGAAACCGTCCGGGAGGAGCGGGCGCGGGTCGACCGGGCGGCAACCGTCCCGGCGGCGGACCGGCGCGACCGTAACCGCCTCGCCCCGGGGACCGAACGGACGCCGTCTCGGTCTGCGCGGGGCCTACCCGACGCTTTTCGACCGACAAGTGAAGACAATCCTCAGAAACGTTGCGGTGGCGGCGCCTCCGGGCGCCGTCCTTTTTCGTTTCGGACCCGCCCAATGCGCGAGGCCCGGTTCGACCGTCCGTCGAACCGGGCCTCCGTGGTTGTGGAAAAACCTCAGGCGCCGACTTCCTCGGGGTGTTCGCCCGCGCGTCTCTTGGCGCGCTGCTCGCCGATCCACTCCTCGGTCTTCCCCTTCAGCTCCTTCAGCTTGGAGGCCAGCTCCTCTCGCGTCTCGGTACCCGCCTTCGGCGCAAACAACATGCCGGCGGCGACGCCGATGATCGCGCCCAGGCCCACTCCAGCCAACAGATACAGGGCGACATTGGTCTCGTCAGATTCGCTCATCAAATTCCTCCATGCCGTACGTGAACCGTTCCGGACGCCCGCAAGAGTACCAGCTTGCCGCCTTTCGAGGCTGGAGCGACTCCCGCAAGGTTGCCGGGGGCACGTCGTTGCCATGAGTTTACGCCCGGTAAAGCCCGCCGATCGCCCGAAAAGCGTTCCGACCCGCGGTTTCCGGTCAAAAACAGGCGCGGTCTCGACGTGCGGCCGCCCGAAATCAGGCTTGGGCCGCGATCACGCCGCCCGCGACCACCGTCTTGCCCCGATAGGCCACCGCGATCTGGCCGGGTGTGACCGCCCGCACCGCCTCTCGAAAAACCAGCCGAGGGCGGTCCCCGCCGAAGAGTTGGGCCGGCATCGGGTCCATGTTGTAGCGGATCTTGGCCCGAACCGCCACCGGGCCGGGCGTCTCCTCGACCGCACCCCAATGGACGTCCTGAAGCGGAACCTCCCGGCGCAGAAGATCCCGGTCCCGTCCGACGACGACCCGGTTCTGCGAGGGATCCAGACTCAAAACGTACAGCGGTCTGCCGTCCCGCGGCGTCAGGCCGATCCCCCGGCGCTGCCCGACCGTGAACTCGGCCACGCCCCCGTGCTGACCGAGCACCCGGCCCTCCGCGTCGACGATCTCACCCTTGGCGAAGACGTCCGGTCGGTGCCGGCGCAGAAACTCCCGATACCCGCCCGCCTCGCTCACGAAGCAGATCTCCTGCGAATCCGGCTTGGACGCGACCGGCAGACCGAGCGCGGCCGCCAAATCCCGGGTCGCCGCCTTGCTCGGCATCTCGCCCAGCGGGAACCAGCTGACCGCCAACTGGTCCTGACGGAGCATGTACAGCACGTAGCTCTGGTCCTTCCCCGAACCGCGCGCCTGCATGAGGCGGTAACGCCCGTCCGCCCCCCGGCGGATCCGCGCATAGTGCCCGGTCACCAGTCGGTCGCACCCGAACTCCCGCATCTTCTCGAGCAGCGACTCGAACTTGACCTTTTTGTTGCACTGCACGCACGGGTTCGGCGTCCGTCCCGCCGCATACGACTCGATGAAGTCGGAGATGACGCTTTCTCGAAATTCTTCTCGAAAATTGATGACGTAGTGGGGGATTCCCAGAAGCCGGGCCACCCTCCGCGCATCCTCGACCGCCCCCAACGAGCAGCAGCCGGCATGCCTTGGGTCGGTCTGGCTCTCCTGCCAGATCTGCATCGTGACGCCGACCACGTCGTAACCGCGGCGAACCAGGAGCGCGGCCGCGACGCTGGAGTCGACGCCGCCCGACATCGCGACCAGCACGGAGGGTTTGCGCTTCCTGGGGGAGGAGCGCGCGGACGTCTCCGCTGCCTCGGGCAGCCGGTCCAAGGTGGAAAGGGTCATCCCGATCGATTCGACGTGCGGCGGGAGCGGGCCGTTCGCGCGGTCCCGGCCCTGCCTGGCCGTCAGTTGGATCCGCCCGCCAGGGCGCTCCGGAAAGGTTCCGAGTTGAGCGTCTCTTCCAGCCGGTTGCCGGTCGTCGCCACCACCTTGTCGCCGTACTTGACGAAAAAGGTCGGCGTCGCCTGAACACCCAGATTGCTCGCCACCTGCATGTCCTCGTAGGTCGCCAGGAACGCGCGGCTCTCCGTGTCCTCCAGCATCCGTTCCGCCTCCAGAGGGTCCAGGTTCAGACTCTCCATAATCGCCGCCAGTCGGCGGGTGTCGTTCGGCGGTTCTGGCGCCCCCAGCACCGACTCGACGAAAGCCCAGTACTTGCCGTTCTCGCCCGCGTAGTAGGCGTAGACGGCGGCGCGGAGGCTCTGCTCGTGGCCGGGCGTCCCGACCAGCGGGAAGTGCCGGAACACCACGCGCACGTTGGGATACTTCTTCATCAGCTGCTGCATCGCGCCGTACGAACGCCGGCATGCGCCGCAGAACAGGTCGGCGAACTCGATGATCGTCACCGGCGCGTCGCTGGGGCCTTTGTAGAACGCATCTTGGGGAATCAGCCGCTCGATGGCGGGGCCGAACTTTTCCGGCTCGAGAATCTGAGCCTTCGGCCCGGACTGGGCCACGCTGATCACCTGGAAGGCGAGCGCGCCGATGCACGCGACGCCAAAACCGGCCAGGACCAGGGCGTCCGTCTTGCTCACCCCGGCTTGGGCGACCGGAGCCGCCGCTTCCGACGCCTTGGCCGCCGCCGCGTCCATCGCCGACTCCGCCTGGAGGGAGAAGGCGTGGACCAGAAACAGAGCGATCATGATCACGGCCGACGCGATGCACCACTGGCACAGCGCGTTGATGACGGTCCAGGACACGATCGTGAGCCAGACCGAGATCGCCGATCCGACCAGCGTCAAGCCGAAGCCGATCTGGCCGATCCGCCGCGTCTGGGGAAGCCCCTTGAACGCGCGGTACGCCAGCAGAAACAGGATCGTCAGATAGGCGCCGAGACCGTAGAAGGCGACCGGCAACCCGAACCAGTAGCTCGACGGGTGCATCGCGACCTGCGCGCAGCCGCGCGCCGGGCCGCAAGGCAGTTCGATCCGCATGATGTAGCTCGCGCTCAAAGCGCCGGCCACAAAGATCCCGCCGAAGGCGAGAGCCATGTTGATTCGATTGAGAATTGCCGGATTCACGCCGAAATTATGCACCCCGTCGAAGCTTCCCTATGTGCCAACGTACCGACGGGGCCCAAGATTCCCGCCCCGAGGCACGCGATAGCCTGGCAGTAGGACCGATCTGTCATACTCCGGACCAGTGCCGAATTCGATCGACACCAACCGAATCCGGGCCCTCCTCTTCGATGTGGACGGGACTCTGGTCGACACCCTCGATGCTCTCGTCGCCGGCCTCGGCGATGCCTTCGAGAGGTTTGTCGGCCGGCGCCCCTCCGCCGAGGAGATCCGCTCGATGATCGGGTTGCCTCTGAGCGTCCAGCTCGCGCGCTATCGCGAGACGCCGCCGGACGACGCCGAACTGGAGTCCATGATCGATTTCACCGTCCGCCGATTCGAGGAGCTCAAGCACCTCGAACGCCCTTTCGAAGGCGCGGTGGAAGCTCTCCGTCTCGCCCACGAGTCCGGACTCCGAACCGCGCTCGTCACCAGCAAGACGCGGACCGAACTGGACGCTTTTCTCGAACGGTTTCCCGAGCGCCGGTCGGTGCACGCCACCGTATGCTCCACCGACGTGTCCGAGCCCAAGCCCCACGGCGAGAGCGCCCTGCTGGCCGCCGCCCGACTGGGGGTCGACCCCTCCGAGGCGGTCATGATCGGAGACTCGGTCTACGATCTGGCTTGCGGGAGAATGGCCGGTTGCCCGGTCGTCGCCGTCAGCTACGGCGCCACCCGACACGAGACCCTGGCCGCCGAGAACCCCGACCTGATTTTCCGAACCCCCGAGGAGCTGCGCGACTGGATCGCCTCCCTCGCCAAACAGAAACATGCGAAAGAAGAAGACTGCAACACCCGAGCCTGAGGTGACCGAAACCGCCGCCGCCTCAGCCGAAGCCGCTGCCCCGACCGCCAAGAAGCGCGCTTCGACCCGAAAGAGGACCGCGCCCGAGTCCGAGCCGGTCCCGGCCGAGACTGCGGCCGAGAATGGGGCCGAAACGCCCCCAAAGGGCCGTACCTCCCGCTCTCGCCAACCGAAGGCGACCGAAACGGCGGCGGACGAACCCGCCCCGGCAACCGAACCGACGGCCGAGCCGAAGACGCCGACCCGGCGTTCGGCCCGAAAGTCGGCGGACGAGACAGAGGCCGAGCCCAAGCCCCCGAACTCCCGTTCCGCC
>JBDNCL010000070.1:0-12112 GCA_046719655.1 Fimbriimonadaceae bacterium | reverse complement strand
CTTGGCCGCCGCCTGCGAGGCGCGAAGCTCGATCTGGGTCAGCCAGCGGTCGACCTCGCGCGGCGACGAAGGGAATCCGGGCAGACCGAGGGTCGCCGCCCAGCGGGCATACCCCATGATCCGAAGGGCGTCGGACAGACTGAGGGTTCGGGACTCGACGGCGAAGACGGCGGCCTGCCGCGCCTTCCGGGCCACGGCGGCCGGATCGATGCCTCGTCGGGCGGTGCGCTCTTCGTCCAGAAGGTAGTCCACCGCCCCGACGAACTCGGCGACTCCGCCCCGGCTGACGCTCACCTGCACGAAGGCGCCGACGGCCCGGGTGGACTCGCCGAAGAGACCACGGGCGACCAGACCCTGCACGGACAGCGCCCGGAGCACGGTCGGCAGCTTCCGATTGGCGGCGAGGCCGATGAGGTGGAACATGCCCGACACACGCATGCCGGCTCCGCAGTTGAACGGGCTGGCGGCCAGGTAACCGAAACTCGGCGACCAGGCGAAGTCCAGGTGCTCGTCCATGGTTTCGAGCAGGCTGGAGATGGAGTCGGTGGCCGTGTCGGGGCTCCAGCCCGGGGTCAAGACCTGCATCCTCAGGTGGTCCTCTTCGTTGACCATGACGCTGACGCGGCGGCTCTTGTCGAGGAGAACGACGCGCCCCGGTTCGCGCCATCCGAATTCGTGGGAGACCAGACGGCAGCCGACGAGGTACTCCCGTTCGGCCGCCGTCAAGCTGGGGAGGGACTCCAGGGGACCGCAGTCCAGGCGCGGCGCGGCGGCGGAAAAACCGGCCTGAGCCCGTTGGGCCACGGCGCGGAGCTGGTCCGGTTCGGCGCAGTTGGGAAACGGGAAGCCGACCAGGTTCCGCATCGCCCGGACCCTCGTGCTGAGGGCGACGTCCTGGTTGGGGGCGCGATCCCGCAACCAGTCGGGCGGCGGCATGGACTTCAGGACCATGCGGCGCCACGATTCGCTGTCGGAACGGACTTGGGGCATGCGCTTGTCGCGAAGCGTTCGCGCGGCGAGGGTACCCGGAAGTCGGACGCACGGGGTGGATTCCGAAAAACGGGAACGCCCGCCGACGCTCGTCGGCGGGCGTGCGATCGTTCCCCCGGGAACGGGGGGCGGAATCAGCGCTGGGCGAGAAGCGGCGTGATCGCGCGCTCGAGCTGGCCCGGGGTCGTATTGCGGTTGAAGCCGACGATGACGTGGCGGACGATGCCCTGACGGTCGACGATCACAAATCCGGGGATGCTGGTGATTCCGAGCTGACGGCCGAGCGCGTCGGCGCTCTCGAGGTAGGTGAACGAGGGCGGGTTGGCGCGCAGATACTTGCGCAGCTCGGCCGGGTCGTCCTGGAACGTGGCGCCGATGACGCGCAGGCCCCGCGCGTGGAATCGGTTGTGGAGGTCCTTCATCGTCGGCTTGGCCGCCTTGCAGGGCCCGCACCACGTCGCCCAGAAGTCCAGCAGCACGACCTGGCCGCGGAGGCTGGCGTTGTTCACCGTCCGACCGTTGGTGTCCTTGGCCGTGAAGTTGGGCAATGCCCGGTTCAGGACGCGGGAGAAGTCTTGGGCGACGGCCGCACCGACGGTGGCAGCTGCCAGAAACGTGGCGAGAGCGAGTCGGATCATGGTTCTCATTTCCTCCAGATCGGGCGGCGGCGGCCGCCTGGTTCTTTGTGTTTAAACGTCGAACTGCCCGAGAAGTTTCCCCGACGGCGGCCGGGAGCCGCGTTTGGGGCTTCCGAACCGGCGCCGGTGCGGGCGCGTTCGGGCAGGTTGGCCATAATCACGGCGTGAAGCGTTGGGGGATCGGCTGGCTGATCGTCGTCCTGCTCAGCGTTCCTGTGTTTTTGAACCGATCGGCGAACCCGGCGATGCTCGAGGACTCCGACACGAAGGTGTTGTTGGCCGCGATCCGCGAGCGCCAAGATCCCCTTGCCTGGTTCGTCGGAGACTGGCCCCTCGAGAACCACTTCTACCGTCCGATTTCGACCCTCACCTTCGAGATGGACAACGCGCTCTGGGGGGCGAACGCGGCCGGATACGGCCTCACGAATGTTCTCCTGTGCATGGCGTCGATCCTGCTCCTGTTCTGGTTTCTGCGCGAGCTGACCGACCGGCCTTGGGTCGCCACGTTGGGGGCGGGGCTGTTTGCGCTCTGGCACGGAGTCGGACTCGGGCCGTTGGCGTGGATTCCGGTCGGGATGGCGTGGCTGGCTCTCGCGGGATCGCTGTTGCCCAAGCGCCGATGGTGGCTCGGGGCCGCCGCCTTCTTGACGTGGGGGTTCGTGGCGACCGAGGTCGTCGGCCAGTACGACCTTTGGTCTCGGATGATCGGCTGGCTGCCGGGCCGCACCGCCTCGACCATGACCGTGTTCGCTCTGCTCGCGATGGCGGCGTACGCGCGGTACGAGCGGGTTTCGGCCAAGCGGATCGCCGCCTCCGAGCCCACCCCTCTCGACCCGCCCGCGACCAAGGGCACCGCCCTGGCCGGTCGGGCGCCCAGGGCGGCCTGGCTGTGGGCCGTCTTGGCCGTCCTTGCGGGTGCGCTGGCGTTGGGCAGCTACGAGCAGGCGGTGATGTTGCCCGCCGCTCTGCTGGTGGTCGCGGTGGCGATGAGGTGGCAGCGGTACCGCGTACGCTGGGGCTGGCACGTCGTCTTTTGGGCCCTTCTCGGCGGGTATCTGGCGGCGCGTTGGGCGTTCCTTCCGACCGAGACTTCGGGATATCAGGACCAGCAGCTCCGGTTCGGGCCGGGGGTCTGGCTGTCTCTGGGGGACTACGCGATGCCCGAACTGGCGACGTTCTGGCAGGCGTGGCGGGTGATGGACCTTCCCGGGCTGTTGGCCGAGATCGGACTGGCCGGACTCCTCATCAGCCTGCCCTACAAGGCGACGATCAGCTTTATGGGCAACGTGGTCGCCTACGTTCAGGCTCGGCGCGACCTGGTTCTGGCGCTGACCGGGTGGCTGTTGTCGGTGGTCGCGTTTCTGCCGATGGCGTGGCTCAAGCACTTCGACCACTACCACTACTGGCCGATGGCGATGCGGGCGATGTTCGCGGCCGTGATGGTCGGGGTCGCGGCCCAGCTGACGGTCAGCGCGGTGTCGCTCCCACCGCAACAAGCGCCGCAACGGCCCGATCCCGCACCTGGTTCGCTTCCTCGTCCGTAAAGTTTTCCCCCATCTTGCGGAGCTGCAGCGCGACCGCGATGCTGTGCGAGCCGTCCGGGATACCCTTGCCCTCGTACACGCTCAGCATCCAGAGCTTCTCGAGAGAGTCGCCGCAAGCCTGTCGGATCGCGGATTCGATCTCGGCGAACGGCACCCTCTTCTCGACCACCACGGCGATGTCGTGCAGGTCGAGTTCGGCGATGCAGGTCTGGGCCGGCAACCCCAGCTCGTCGGCGATTTCGGGATGGATCTGCCCGAACGTGCCGGCCCAAAGTCGACCGCCGTCGACGAGGACGCCCGCCTGACGGGTCGGGTGGAGACGGCGGTCCGGGTTGCGGGGAAGTCCGAACGAGATCGGGAGGCCGGTGCGCCGAGCGACCTCCTCGATGACCCCCTTGAGGCTGTAGAAGTCGGCTTCGGCGCTGGCGGGGCCAGTCCAGTGAGGGGCATGGAGGGCGCCGGTGGTCAAGATGCCGAGCTCCCAGCTCTCGTCGATCTGGACCTCGCCTTTGACGAAGACGTGCCCGACCTCGAACAGGTGAAGGTCGCGGCTGCCGTTGCGGCGGGCGGCGTCGGCGAGTCCGGGCAGAGTGCTGTCGCGGAGGTTGGCAAAGTCGGGGGCGAGCGGGTTGCGCAGGGTGACGCGCCGGGCGGCATCGAAGTCGAGCGGGTGGGCGCTGCCCAGAGAGTGGCTGACGATCTGGGTGAACCCGCACCGCAGCATCGTTTCGACGACGGCGTCGCGAAACGCATCGATGCCGAACACCCCGCCCGGGGTGGACGTGCCCACGATCGGGGTGCTCGGTATGCGGTCGTACCCGTGTACGCGGCCGACCTCCTCGACGAGATCGTCTTCGATTTCGACGTCGGGGCGCCAGGTGGGCACGGTGCAGACGAACGGCTCGCCGTCGCCCTCGACTCCGAACCCGAGCCGCTCGAGGTACGCCTGGCACTCGGACGCGGTGACGGGCATGCCGAGCAACGCGTTCGTCCGCGAGACGCGCACCGAGACCGTCTTGACGGTCGGGCGCTTCGGGTACACGTCCACGACGCCGGGAACGACGTTCGCCGCCCCGGGAACTTCGGACAGAAGCTGGGCAAAGCGGTTCAGAGCGGCGACCACGCCGTCGGGATCGACGCTGCGCTCGAAGCGGTAGGAGGCGTCGGTGCCGAGGCCGAGCTGCTTTCGCGTGCGGCGCACGGAACGGGCGTCGAAGTGGGCCGACTCGAGGAGGACGGTCTTCGTATCGGCCGAGACCTCGCTCGACTCGCCGCCCATCACCCCGGCTACGGCCACCGGTTCGGACGCGTCGCAGATCATCATCTGCCCCGGCTGAAGCTCGTGCTCGATCCCGTTCAGGGTGGTCAGCCGCTCTCCCGGCCGGGCGTGGCGCACCACGATCCGGCCTTCGGCCAGCTTCTCCATGTCGAAGGCATGGAGGGGCTGACCGAGTTCGAGCATGACGTAGTTCGTCAGGTCGACGATCAGGGAGATCGGGCGCTGCCCGGCCTGTCGGAGCCTCTTCCGGACCCACTCGGGAGCGTCGCCGTTCCGGACCGACTCGAAGAGGCGGCAGGCGTAGCGGCCGCAGTCGTCGGTCTCGATCGACACCGACGTCCGCCGACTGGCGTCCGGGTCGGCGAGGTCGGGCATCGGGAATCGGGCGACGGCCTGCCGATAGAGGTCGGTCGGTTTGGCGGCCGGATCTTTGGCCAGAACTTCGCGGGCGAGTCCGAAAACCGAGAGTCCGTCGCCCCGGTTGGCCACGACCTTGATGTCGAGGACGTGGTCCCCTTCGCTCTCTTCGATGCCTTCGAGCTCGAAACCGGCCATGGTCAGCAGGTCGCCGATCTGGTGGGCGTCGAGGTCCGTCTCGACGAAGTCGCGAAGCATGGCGTAGGGGAACTTCATGGCCGGTCGGATTATGGACCAGTCCCCCAAGCGGACGTTGGGGCGGTTCGACCGCCCCCAGGAAACGTTCGCCCGAGACCGGGGTTCAGGCCTTGACTCGGTGCCGGACGACGCCGGCGCGGTCGTGCCGGACCTCGATCTCGTATTCGCAGCCCGGCTGGACGACCCATTCGAAGACGGCCACGTCGTCGGTGCCGTTCAAGGTCCACCCGAAGCCGCCGGCCGAAACGTGGTTCCAGCCGACCAGCTGTCCGGCCTCTTGACGCAGCCCCCCCGACAGGAGCCAGGACGGAGCGCTCGAACCGGCGCCGCCCGCCTCCTCGCCCGACTTGGCGATTTCGGCGCGGACGCCCCGCACGAGCTTCTTCTGCTCCGCGATTTTGGTGACGCAGGTGGGGAGCCAGCCCGTGTTCTGGACGGCGAGACGGATGCGCACGGCGGCGCCCGACCCTTCGTTCGCGACGGCCAGATTCCCGAACGAGAGATCCAGACCGCCGACCGGCTCGACCCGGCACTCGCGAATCTCGAGCTTGGGGGTCAGGGAGGCCTGCCAGATCACCCAGTCGCCGAGCGGCGCGACCTCCTTCTCGAGGAAGGCGGGAGGCGGGTTGCGGAACGCGTAGAAGGCGTCCCAGCCGCCGATCTCGACCGGACCGAGCTGGGGATGGTCGAACGGGTACCAGTCGACGTAGCCTTTGCCCTCGAGCTTCTCGTCGGACCACCTGAGGAGCTTGACGTCGTCCTCGAACGGGTGCTCGCGGAACCAGTCGATGTACTTGTAGTCCGTGATTCCGGCTTGACGCTGGGGCGACCAGATCTCGGTGGTCCAGGCGTAGACGCCGCAGTTCTCGTACAGCCAGTCGTCCTGGGTGCCCGTGATCACCTCCTTCGGGTGGTACTTGAAGTCGTGGAAGACGCTGATGGCGGGGTATCCGGTCATCTCCTCCCCGACCTTGCCGATCGTCTGGAACGTCCACAGGTCTTCGGCGGGCAGTTCGTCGTCGGCGTATCGACCCGGCGGGCGCAGGTTGACGCCCGAATAGGTGTGGAAGCAGACGCCGCCGCAGATGTTCGGTCGGTCCACGATTGCCTGGACCATGGCGCGGACCTCGGGCTCGCTGGTCGGGTAGGGGCCCGCTCCGTGCTGTTCGTGCTCGCCGCGCCAGGCGTTCGGGAAGTTGCGGTTGAGGTCGAGCCCTTCCGAGACCCGGCGGCCGCGGAGCTTCATGCCGTCGAAATTGTGGAACAGGCCCTCCGGCAGGAGACGGTAGTAGGTTCCGCCCGACTCGCCGGGCTTTCGCCGGACCATCAGACGGGGCTCTTCCTCGCTGATCTTCCAAGGTCCGTTGGGGTCTTGGACGCGCATGTTCAGGATTCGGCCGTCGCCGTCGAGGTCCTTGCGTTCGAGGCCGGCGACGTCCTCCTCCTCGAACGGGTACCGGCGCGTCGACGACCGGATCACGCGGGGCGGCGACTCCAGCGACCACTCGGCGCCGTCCGGGTTCAGACGGGGGCAGAGGTAGAACGCGCGGGTATCCAGGACGCGGGTGATCTCGTCGTTCTGGCCGAACTGGGTGCACAGGCGGTTCAGGATGTAGAGAACGGCGGTCGAGGCGCTCAACTCGGACGCGTGGATGTTGCCGTCCGCCCAAAATGCGGGCTTTTCGGACGCGGGCCCGGTGGTGGAGTGGGTGACCTCGGCGAGCCAGATGTCCCGGCCTTCGTGCGACCGTCCGATCGAGACGATCTTCACGAGGTGCGGGTACTCGCTCTCGAAAGCCTGCAGGAGGGCGGTGAGTTCGTCGTAGCGGTAGTAGCGGTCAAACTCGATCGCGGGCATGGGGGGAGGTTACCACGGGTCTTCGCGGTCGCCCGCGTCCCGAGTGGGGGTCGGCCCGGGGCCTCAGGACGCCTGTTCGCGACGGACGCCGCGCAGAGTTCGGTACACGTAGGCGAGGACCTCGGCGACGGCCGCGAACAGTTCGCGGGGGACGAACTCGCCCACTTCGACCTTCTTGTAGAGCTGTCGGGCGAGCGGCGGGTCCGGCACGATGGGGACCTTGTGCTCGGCCGCGAGCTCGCGGATGCGCAGAGCGGTGTAGTCCTGACCCTTGGCGACGACCATGGGCGCGAACATCGTCTTGCTGTCGTACTTGAGGGCGACGGCGAAGTGGGTCGGGTTGGTGATCACGACGTCGGCCGTGGGCACGGCCGCCATCTGGCGCGCCCGGGCCAGCTTTGCCGCCCGCCGCATCCGGGCCCCTTTGAGCTCGGGAGAGGACTCCATCTCCTTGAGCTCCTGCTTGACCTCCTGTTTGGTCATCATCAGCCGCTTTTCGGTCTGCTTGCGTTGGAACAGGTAGTCCGCCACCGCCAAGACCAGCCAGGCGATGGCGATCCGGATCAGGATGAGCTTCAGGACGCGCCCCGTCACGACCACCGCCGTCATCGGGGGGGTCGCGGAAAGACCGGCCAAGATGGACCAGTGGTCGCGGATCACGCCGTAGGCGAGGTAGCCGAAGAGCACGAACTTGAGGGTCGCCTTCAGACCCTCGACCGCCGCTCGGGACGAGAACAGCCGCTTGGCGCCCTCCAGCGGGTTGATCTTCGAAAGGCTCGGCTTCATCGACTCGGCCGAAAGAACGAACCCGACCTGCATCAGGTTGATGACGAACGCGACGACGACGGCGGTGGCGAGAAGCGGGAGCAGGGCCGCGCCCGTCGGCTGCGCGATGCTGAGCGTATACCGCAGCATCGAGGCGGGATGGAGGTCGAGCGGCATCTCCTGCCAGGCGTTGCCGATGCCTCCGATGAAGGCGCGCCCCAGCATGGCCAGCGTGTGGGGAAGGACGAAAAGCATCGACACGACGAGCACGGCCCCGTTGAGATCGACCGATTTGGCGACGGTTCCCTTTTTCCGGGCGTCGGTGCGGCGCTTGGGGGTCGCTTCCTCCGTTCTTTCTTGCGAAGAGGCTTCGGCCATGGCGTCGTTCCGGTTTGGCGGATCATCGGACCCGGAGGGCTTGGAACAGGGCCTGGATGGCGAAGCCGGCCGCGTCCGACACCCCGGAAACCATCGCGGGGAGGGCGATCGACAGGCAGATCAGGCCCATCAGAATCTTGGCCGGCATGCCGGCGAGCATGGCGGGGAACATCGGGATCGCCTTGTTGATGAAGCCGAGAGAAGCGTCGACGACGACGCCGATGGCGGCGACGGGGGCCGCGATCTGGAGGGCGAGCAGGCTCATGTAGGCGACGGTCGACATGAGGCCCTGGTGCAGTCCGCCGAGGTGCAGGGCCTGGTCGGCGGGCAGGGCGCGGTACGTTCCGACCAGGGCGTGGAGGACCATGTGGTGCCCGTCCAGCGTCAGGAAGACCACAATCGCGAGGGTCGACTTGAAGCGCTGGAGCAGGGTGGATTCGAATCCGGACGCCGGGTTGACGGCCTGGGCCATGCCGAGCCCGACCTGGAGGTCGACGAACCCGCCCGCGATCTGGAAGGCGGCGAAGACGATCGTAATGAACATCCCGAGGATCAGTCCCATCGCGATCTCGCGGCCCGCCGCCATGGCGAGGGCGTAGAGGTCTTGCGGGACGGCCCCGACGAAGGGCTGGACGACCGGGGTGATCGCCAGGGCCAACGCCATCGCGGACATGACCCGGACGCGCACCGGCACGGTCTGGCCGCCGAAGATCGGGAGCGCGAGCAGCGCCGCGCCGCAACGGAGGAACGCGCACAGGAAGCTCCAGAACAGAGCGGTGTCGAGGCTCATCCTCCACCCACGCGCGATGCCTGCTCGAAGCAGAGGATGGCGAAGCCGACGAGCTTCTGAAGCATCCAGTGTCCGAGGATGACGATCAGAGCCGCCACCCCGATCAGCTTCGGAACGAACGTCAGCGTCATCTCCTGAATCTGGGTCAGGGCCTGGAAGACGCTCACGCCGAGGCCGATGAAGAGGGTGACGGCCAGCATCGGCAACGCCACCATCAGGGCGACCTGGACCCCGACCTGGGCGATATCGATTGCGCTGGCGGTATCCATCAGTGGTATCCCATCAAGATCGTGTTGACCAGCAGCGACCACCCGTCGGCGAGCACGAAGACGAGGATTTTGGCCGGCAGGGACACGACGGTGGGCGGCAGCATCATCATGCCCATGCTCATGAGCCCGGACGCGACGACGAGGTCGATGATCAGGAACGGCACGAAAATGTAGAAGCCGACGATGAACGCCGTCTTCAGTTCGGAGATGACGAAGGCCGGGATGAGGGTCAGCATCGACACCGTATCGCGAGTCGCGTCTTCGCCGCGGATGTCGAGGAACAGGCGCAGGTCCTTGCTGTAGGTGTTCTTCAGCATGAACTCTCGCATCGGTTTCTCGGCCGCCGCGACCGCCTCCTCGAACGAGATCTCCTTGCGGATCAGGGGTTGGAGGGCGTTGTCGTTCACTTCCCGGTAGGTCGGCCCCATCACGAAGAACGTCAGGAACATGCTGAGGCCGATAATGACCGGGTTGGGAGGGATCGTCGGCGTTCCCAGCGCCGTCCGCATGAAGCTCAAGATGATGACGATCCGGGTGAACGCGGTCGTCAGGATCAGGATCGACGGGGCGACGCTGAGGATGGTGAGCAGGGCGAGAATCTGCAGGGAGGTGCTGATGTCGCCCTGGCGGTCGCCGGTGCCCAACCGCAGGTCGACGGTGGGGACTTGGATGCCGCCGGCCGGCGCCGCCTGAGCCAGCGCGGCCGCCGCGAGCAGGCCGAGGAGCGCGCCGGCGATCGCCAGCCGCGCCCAGGCGGTCGGCATGCCGATCAGCCTGGTGCGAGCGGCGGCGATGCCGGTTTGCGGTTCGGTCTTCGGGCTTGCGGGGTGCTTCATGATGGGAAGACCGGCGGTCAGGCGGTGCGGCGGGCGCGGCGGGACAGGCTGGCCAGGCGGCGCAGCACCTCTTCGGCTTCGTCCGGGTCGGTCGATTCGGTCGGACCGTCGGCGGGCTCGGGTTGCGGAGACGGCGCGGTCGGGGACGGAGAGACGGCGATCCGGATCGGGGCGGCCGGCGGCCCCTGGGTCGCCTTCTCGACCATCTCGCCGAAGGTGAGGGTCTCCTCGGCCGGGGTGGCGGAAGGGGCGGGGGTCAGGTCGGCCAGCATCGTGACGCCGTTGCCGCCGACGCACAGGAGAAGCGTGCGGTTCCTCGCTTCGACCACGACCAGGGTTCCGCCCGCAAACTGGGCCGCCTCCTCGATGCGGATCGGACTTCCGACTCCGGCGACGAGCCCGCGGTTCAGCTTCGAGACGAGCTTCGGGAGCACGAGCTTCAGGAGGAGGACGACGACGGCGACCGCGAGGGCGAGCTGGAGGAGAGGGGCAAAGCCGATGGGCTGGCCTTGGGCGGCCGACGAGAATCCCGGATTCGGATCGGCTTTGGTGCCGAGGTCGGCGTCCTGGGCCCAGACAGCGGCGGCCGCGAGTCCCACGGAGGCGATGGCGAAAGCCCGAGACAGACCGGCCGTCATGCCACTTCTCCGAGGCGCATGAGGCGCTCCTGCGGGGTCAGGATCTCGGTCACGCGCACGCCGAAGTTGTCTTCGATGACGACGACTTCGCCCTTGGCCACCAGCCGACCGTTGACCATGACGTCGACCGGTTCGCCGGCGGCCTTGTCGATCTCCACGATCGAGCCCGTGCCGAGGTCGACCACATCCTTGACGAGCATCTTCACGCGGCCCAGTTCCACGCTGATCTCCAGTGGGATGTCCATCAGGAGTTCGAGTCCGGGCTGGTCGTCGTGGGCGCCGGCTCGGCTGGGTCCTGCGCCCGCTCCGGCCGCCTTGCCCATTTCCGGGAAGGGAGAACCCCCTTCTTCCTCTTCGCGCTGTTCCGTGATGCCCAGGATCAGGTGGACGGCGGTGGGGTCGAGGAGCCAGGTCGCCGTTCCCGAGAGGTCGTCGGCGCTGATCGCCACCTGCACGCGGATGATCTCGTCGAGCACCTGCATGTTGGGCGGGAACGAGAAGATCGTGAACCGGATGTTCATCCCGCTGGCGACGACGGCCTCGTTCCGCAGGTTGCCGACCGCCATGCAGATGCCCTGAACGATCGCCTCGAGCGGTCCGCGGATCTCGGACACGAGGTTCTCGTCGATGTCGACCTTTTCCTCGTCCTTGATCAGACAGGCGAGTTCGCCGAACGTCTCCTGCGACAGGAGGATGGCGGTCTGGTTTTCGGGGGCGTTCGCGAACGCAAAGAGGATGCACAGCTGCGGGGCCGCCATGTCGGCGTAGAGATCCGCCGTCGGAGTCGCCACGACGAGCGGACTGCCGAAGTTGATGGGGCCGTTGGCCGCCTCGCTGACGGTCAGCGACACGGTCTGCCAGATCTGGTTCTGGGTGGCGCTCAGGCGATTCAGCAGGTCGGGGCTGATGGTGCTCATGACGGTTTCCTATTCGGTCGCGGGACGGGTGACGGTGAAGACGACGTTCTTTCCTTGAAGCGCGGGTCGGCCGTGGAACTTGGTGACGTCGTTGATCTGGAGGGCGAGATCGTTGGACGTTCTCTGGTCGAGGCGGAGGATGTCGCCCTTCCGCAAGTTGAGGAAATCGCGAACCGTGAGCCGCGCGGCGCCGAGCTTGATCGTGCAGTCGATCTTGGTGCTGGCGACCTGGTGGGCCAGGATCCGGCGGGTGGAGGCCGAAACCTTGCGGGCGCCGGTGGCGAACCACTTCTGGGCGCTGAGCTTGGTCGTGATCGGCTTCAGGACGAGGTAGGGGATGCAGAGGCTCATCGCGCCGCGCTGGTTGCCGATCTTGACCTCGAACAGGATGGTGACGACGATGTCGTTCGGGGGGGCGATCTGAACGAACTGGGCGCTCGTCTCCATGCCCTCGATGCCGGGGCTGACGATGACCACGCCCTCCCAGGCCGCTTTCAGAGCCGAGAACATCCGCTCGATCGTCTGGCGGACGAGGGGGCGCTCGATGTCGGTGAGAACCGCGCGCGAGAGCGCCTTGCCGGGACCGCCGAGGAGG
>JBDNCL010000007.1:0-29144 GCA_046719655.1 Fimbriimonadaceae bacterium | reverse complement strand
GGACGGCTCGAGCGCGGTCGGCCGGGCGAGGCCGAGCCCGCACCCGAAGTGAACCGAGACGGGCTGGGCTTTCCGGCCGCTCCCCCATGCCTGCCGGGCACGGCCCTCCGCCGGACGACGACGGTGTCTTCGGCTCCGGGGTCGGCGGGCCTTTCTCGAACCCCTCCGCCGACCGGGACGCCCCGATCGACGCCGAGCGGGATCGCATCCGACGTCTGGCTCGGCACGAGGACGGCGCCATCGAGCGGATCAGGGGGATTTTGGCCGCCATGCGGGCCTGCTCCGATTGGCTTCCGGAAACGCGATCGGTTGGCCGATGCCCCCGACGGGGTCGCTCGCTCGGGCGGACCCCGGTGATTCGCAACCCGCCCGAGCCCGAAGAGTCCGAGCGACGCGCTCCTCGACGGGCAGGAGGCCGGCGCGGGCCGAAGCGGCGATACGGGGGAAGTTCGCCATGCGAACTCGGGCACCGGCGAGCCCGCCGTCTGGGACCGGTCAGGTTGTCCCTCTCGACGCCGGAATGCCCCGTCTTCCGGTCAGCGCGTCAGCATCGTCGGGGCTCCGGGGCCGACCGGCAGACCCAACACAAACACGTAGACGAAGAACCAGATCATCCAGCCGACGATGAACGCGATCGAGTAGGGGAGCATGGTGCCGATCATCGTACCGATGCCCAAGCGCCGATCGTAGCGCATGGCGACCGCCAGGATGAGGCCGAAGTAGCTCATCATCGGCGTGATGATGTTCGTCGTCGAGTCGCCGATTCGGTAAGCGGCCTGGATCACTTCCGGCGAATAACCGAGCTGCATCAGCATCGGGACGAAGATGGGGGCCGTGATCGCCCACTGAGCGCTGGCCGACCCGATCATCAGGTTTACGAAACAGCAGAACAGGATGAAGCCGACGAACACTTCCGGACCGACGAACCCGGACGCGCGCAGGACGTCGGCACCCGAAACCGACACGATCTGACCGAGGTTGGTCCACCCGAACCACGCCGTGAACTGGGCGGCGAAGAACACGAGCACGAGGTAGAGGCCCATGTTGCGCATCCCGACCGCCATGCCGTCGATCGCTTCGTTCTGGTTCTTGATCGTGCCGACGATCTTGCCGTAGACGATGCTCGGCACGAGGAACAGGACGAACAGGATCGGCACGACCCCGTCGAGGATGGGCGATTTCAGCAGGTCGCCGCTGAGAGCGGGGTCGGGGTTGCGGAGCGGGCCCGAGCTGGGCAGCAGCGCCCAGGCCAGCAACCCCAGGATCGCCAGCGTCGATACCAGGGCCCAGAACATGCCGCGCTTCTCGGCGGCGCCCAGATCCACCACCTTCTGGTTGAGAAGCTCCTCGTCTCCGCGATTCGGGTCGTAAGGGCCGAGCCTCGGCTCGACGATACGCGACGTGACGACCGTGCCGACGACCGTGATGATCAGGGTGCTCGACGCCATGAACCACCAGTTGCACAAGGGGTTCACCGTGTAGTTCGGGTCGAGAATCTTGGCCGCCTCCTGAGTGATGCCGGCCAGGAGAGGGTCGACCGTTCCGATCAGCATGTTCGCCGAGTACCCGCCGGACACTCCGGCGAATGCGGCCGCCATGCCCACAATCGGATGCCGTCCCACCGAGTAGAAGATGATGCCGCCCAGAGGGATGATGACCACGTAGCCCAGTTCGCTGGCCGTGTTGCTCAACACGCCGGCCAGGATCAAGGCGCTGGTCAGCATCGACTTGGGAGCCTTCAAGACGGTGGACCGGATGACGGCGCTGATCAGGCCCGACTTCTCGGCGACGCCGATGCCCAGCATCGTGACCAAAACGGTTCCGAGGGGGGCGAACCCCGTGAAGTTCGTGACCGTGCTGGTGAGAATGTAGCGGAGTCCCTCGGCGCTCAGGAGGTTGCGCACGCCGATCATCTCGCCGGCCCGGTCGAGGCGCGGATCGGCCACCTGCCACCCGACGGCCAATCCGATCAGACTCAGCACGGCGACGATCGCGCACATCCACACGAACAGCATCACCGGGTGCGGCAGGAGGTTGCCGAGCCACTCGACCGCGGTCAGAAACCGGTCGAACGCCCCCTTGCGGCGCGCCCCGTCTTCGGATCGGGGCGGCACGCCTTCCGGTCGATGGGCTCCAGGCTGTGGCAGATCGGGTTCCGGCATCGAAGCGGGAGAATACCGCGCCTCCTGCCCGAACCGAAACTTGCCGGCCACCGAGAGACCGCGTTCTCCGCCGGCAGGCGGCGCCCGAGAAGGTCCGACGCCCCGTCGCCTTGTCTTGTCGGACGAAGTCGGGCCGGACGGCGGCTTCCCCGGCCGCTACCTTTCAAGCGCATGGGCGGCGGCGCCCGGCGGCACGGCCTGGGTGAACGAAACTGGACCGCCGACATCCGCTTCGGACCCCGCATCGGTGGTCGTCGCCGAGTCGACGTCGGCGGACTCGCGTACCAGAGACGCGGTTCGATCCCAAAGCGGCCACAAGCCGACACTTGAGCAATAGGACGCAGTGGTAGGGAGAGTCTGAAGAGGCTCCGATCCCGAGCCATCGTAAGGATGTCAGACGCGCCTTTTCGGGAAGGGAACGTGGCTCAAGGCCGTAGGCGGAGAGAGGCGGAACCCCGATCTTCACGAGTCCGAAAAAGCCGGAATCTCCTACCGACAAGGTCGGCGGATGGCGGATATCCTGGTCGGGGCGACACGATTCGAACGTGCGACCTCTTCCACCCCATGGAAGCGCGCTACCAAGCTGCGCCACGCCCCGACGCCGAACGAGGATACCCGACCGATCACAGGCCCGCGCCGGTAGACCCGGCCGTGATCACCACGGTCGGCGGTCGGCTTCCGAGACGGTCGAGGGCGGCTCGCCGACGACGCAGCTCGTGAACGAGTTTCGGGTCCTCGTGCGGCGCCCGCGCCGGCGCCGCAAACGCCCGGGCGAAAAGATCCCACATGTCCTCGATCCCGTGCGACAGGTCGAACACCATCACACCCTGGCTCGACGCGGCCGCCGCCTGCAGAGCGTTGGCGAGCGCGGCCCGGTTGCCCCGAAACTGGTCCACGAGGACGCCCGCGTATCCCCACGTCGCATCGCGAACCGCCTGGGTCGTCAGGTACCCGGCCGCCTCGACCGTGGCGCCGATGTCGACGTTGCGGGACATCGCCTCGTGGATCGTCGCGGTGGGGTAGTAGGCCCCCGTCACGATGTAGTCGAGAAGATGGGCGAAGCCCGTGTCCCGATATTCGGGAGAAAGGAACCAGAACCCGGCGTCCAACTCGTTCGAACCCCAGTTCGAACCGTACGACGGGTACTCGCCGTACCAAGAGCCCTGGTAGACGCCGAGCTGGACGTTCGGGCGGTTGCGGGCGATTTCGGCCCTTACCGACTCGATGAACTCCTGCATCCGGCGGGCGCGCCACACCATCCACGCCTCGTAGTGCCGACCGGGTTGGATGCCGCGGGTGAAGTTTCCGTTGAGCGTGAACTTGAACACGTCGTCGGGCCACTGCAGCCCCTCGCCGACCCAGGCTTCGAACTGCCGCCTCGCCTCGGGGCTGAAATCGGCGTTCATTCCGCCGTAGCGGAGTCGGTCGTCGTAGAGGACGCCGTCGACGGCGTAGTTCTGCAGGAGCTCCCTGAGGATCGACAGCGCGTACTCGCGGACGATCGGCAGGTGGGGGTTCATCATCAGGGGAATCTGGTTCGGTCGCAGACCGATGCGCACGAACTCGGCCCGAGTGTCGAGCTCGATCCTCCGCCCGGGGAGGGCCAGACTCCGCAGGAGTTCGGCACCGGGTCCGCGTCCCACCAGAACCATCCCGCCGGCGGGCACGCTGGGAACGCTGCGGCTGATGCCGGCCCGCTCGAAACCGTCGACGACGCGCCGGTTCCGGTCCACGGTAACGGCAAAGAGGTCGTCGCCCGGTTCGGGAAGCCGAGCGTTGTCGGTGTACACGAAGACGGCGGCCGGGTTGGCCTCGGGTGCCGGCCCGGCTTCGGCGAGCGGGACGGTCGAGAGAACCGGCGGTTGGGGAGCGGCGTCGGCGGCCGGAAGGGGTGTGTTCGCCGGCAACCGGAGGTCGACGGTCCCGGCGTCCCCAAACCGGATGATCGGAACCGCGTCATACAGCACGGTCTGGCGTTCGGGCCAGGCGTACCCGGGTCCGACGTTCATCAGCCGGTGTCCTTCGCTGAACGCGTTGAGGCTCACGTGGAGGGGCATTCCGGCGGCGCGGCACTCCCGAATCATGGCGGCGAGCGGGTCGAACTCGGGCGGCAGGATTCGGCCTCGCCACTCGGTCAAACGAGGCGCGATGCGGCTCGGGTACACGGTCTGACCGGAGATCGGCTTGACGTCGAAGACGATCGTGTTGAATCCGGCTCTCTTGGCGTTGGCGACGAGGTTGCGGACCTTCTCGTCTGTGTTGTAGCGGTCGATGTTGGCGGTCGCGTCGACCCACAGGATTCTGGCCTGCACGTTGCGGGAGCGCGCGATCTGGTTGGCGAGGCTGACCCCGTGGAGGCGGGAATCGAGCATCACGGGGGGAATTCCGACAAGGGGACCGCCCCGCTCGAAACGCGGGGCCGGCACGCCGGGGCGCCGATGGACCGGCGCAGACTCGGCCACGATTTCGGCGTCGCGGCCGGCCGGGGCGGCGGCCATGCGGGGCGTTCGATCGGGCGTCGCGCGTTGGTTGGACGAGGCAGAACGCGATTGCGAGACGACGGCCGATCCGACCAAGACGGGCGCCGTCCCGGACACCGCGGCCGGCGCGGTCAAGGCGATCGCCGAAGCCGCCGCAAGCGAAGAGAGCATAACAGGTTGTTTACCCGGATTCACCCTCGACGACGGCCCCCGTGTCGGCACAATCCGCTACCGGGAGGTCCGGAGCCGGGATTGGAGCCCGAAAGTCAAAAGGGCAACCCGGGCTGAGGTTCCGGAGTCGGATCGACGGCCGGGAAGCTCTCGGGGTGCCCGTCCAGCCACGCGGCCAAGCGGCCGGGGTCCTCGCAAGGCGATGCCCCGTGCTTGAGAAGTTCCCGGTTTGCGGCCGTCGAACCGGCCCCGGTCCAGACGAAGACGGGCCCCAGTCCAAGTTTGATCGCGTCGAGAGCCCCGGCCCACGTGCCGCCGGTACCGACCTCGCAGGCCACCACGACCGTGCACCGGGCTATCCCGTAGACCAGCCGGTTTCGCCCCATCGCCTGCCCGACCGAGAACGACGCGTCCGGCGCGTAGGGCGACAACAGGGCCAGGCGACCCGAGTCGATTCGGCGCCGGGTCTCGCCGGTGGACATCGGTTTTGCCAGCCCGGACGCCAGAATGCCGACCGTCGATCCGTCCGATTCGAGAGCCGCGTCCATGGCGATCCGGTCGGCGCCTCGGGCCCCGCCCGACACCACGGCGCGACTTCGTCCGACGGCCGCCTCGGCGAAGGCCCGAGCGGCAAAGGCCGCCCGTTCGTCCAAGGCCCGCGAGCCGACGACGGCGACCATCGGCAACCGAAACAACCGGTCGTCGCCGGCCGCGAAACACGCGCGCGGCGCCCTTTGTCTCAGCCTGGCGTCCCACGCGGGCGGAAAGCCGGCCCCGCCGCGAACGACGAGACGGATTCCGACGTCCGAGAGTCGGGCGAGGCGTTCGGCGGCGGAATCGAGGCGCCCCAAGATCTCTTCGACGTCCTGCTCTGGGGCCCCGACGGCGTGGAGATCCGGGCCGAGGTCGTCGCGGTTTCGACCCAGGCTGTCGGCGAGCATGCGGTCGAACGCCCTTCCTGCCCATCGCGGCGGAGCGCCGACCAGGTGGGTGGCGAGGACGGCGGCGATCTCGGGCAACATCGGCGGGTCTTCGATCAGGCCGGCGAGCCCGAAGGTCGAACCCGGATGAGGAGGTCGCCCTCCTTCACCTTCTGACCGGGCTTGATCGGAGCGGCCTCGACCGTGCCGTCGAAGGGAGCAAAGAACGGCTGCTGGGTCTTCATCGCCTCGAGCACGACGAGTCGGTCTCCCTGTTTGACCTTGGCGCCCCGCTTCGTCAGCACTTCGACGATCTGGCCCGGCATCGGGGCGTGAAGCTCGTTGTTGGTGGCGCCGCGGGCCATCCGAGCCTGAGTCGACACCTTGTCGACCGTGTACTGGCGACCTTGGTAGGACACGAGCACGGTGTCGCCGACCTGGACGGCGAGGGCGGTGTAGGTGCCCTCGGGGGTGTGGACGATCAGCCGGTCTTGGTGACGCGCGACGGACGCGGACGCGTCGTGCGGAATCTCGTACTCGCGGCCGTTGACGAATCTTTTCAGCATCCGCCGACTCCCCCGACGCCCAGAAGGCGGGCGGATTTCGCAGCCCGATAGCGGGCGGCGGCGGCCACAAACTCTCGGAACAGGTTCTGAGTCGCGGCATCGTCGGGCGTCCGCTCCGGGTGCCACTGGACCCCGATCAGCCAAGGCCGGTCGGTCGCCTCGATCGCTTCCACCGTACCGTCGGCGTGACGGGCCACGACGGTCAGCCCGTCCCCGACGCGCCCGACCGCCTGGTGGTGATAGCTGCGTCCCGTCACCTCCGCGCCCACGATCGAACCGAGCTTCGAGTCGGTCTCGACGACGGCCCGGTCGAGCGTCCCACCCGAGTGGTGCTCCCCGGGCACGACGTCGGGCAAGTGCTGGATCAGCGAGCCGCCTCGAGCGACGTTCAGGAACTGGCAACCGTAGCAGATGCCCAAGATCGGCATTTCGGGGGAGGACAGGCGGAAGAGGGCGGCCTCGATCTCGAAGCGGGACGGGTCCTGAAGCTCAGACTTCGGATGGTTCGGCTCTCCCCAGTGCCTGGCGTCGATGTCGTTTCCTCCCGGGATCAGCCAGCCGTCCAGGATCGGCACCAGCGCCTCGGGATCGGCCGTCGGGGGGATCACGATCGGCACCCCCCCGGCCAAGGCGATCTGCTCGGCGTAGTTCCAGTTCAGGGACATGTTGCCGCGGCTCCGGGCGTCCTCGGGGTCGAACTTGCACTCGACGGTGATGCCGATGATCGGTTTCATGGTGCGGGGATGAGTTGGCCGATGGTCTCGACGTTGGTCTTGACCGCGTTGAGAAACTGGGCGGCTCCGACCCCGTTGATGACCCGGTGGTCGAAGGTAAGGGCGATGTTGGCGAACCGCCGCGTCTTAGGGGCTTCGGACTCGGGATCGAGTCCGCGGTAGACGTCGCCCAGGAACAGGGTCCCGACGGACGGAGGCACCACCACGGGCACGGCGTCGCGGAGACCGAAGTTCTGCATGTTGGTGAGGCTGAGAGTCACCGCCTCGTTCGCTTGGTCCTTGCCCTGGCGGGCCAGTTCGATCCGCTCGCGAGTCGCCTGGGCGAACGCTGGCCAGTCCAGGGAGTCGGCGTCCTCGACCACGGCTAGGACCAGTTCGTCGCCGGGCAGGGCGACGGCGATGCCGAGGGACGCGCTTCGGTAGGTTCGCAAGATGTCGCCGGCGGTCAAGGTGGACCGAAACGCGGGGTGACCCGCCAGGGCCCGGGCGACGCCGAAGGCGAACATCGTAAACACGGAGGGCTGGAAATCGCCTCCCGCCGCCTTGTACCTGGCCCGCAGATCCTCGATCGGCTCCCAGGCCACCGGGGTCGAGATCGTTCCCGGCACGACCAGCTGGGAGCCGCGGACCAGGCGGGATGCGAGAAGCTTCTGCTTCGCCGAGAGGGGCGCTTCGTCGTAGGCGGCCTCCGATGCGGGAGAAGCGTCGGCCTTTTCCGCCAGGTAGGCGTCGATGTCGGCCGGCATCAGCTTCGCCCCGCGGGACGCCAGTTCGGCGAGATCTTCGTCGCTCAGCCCCTTCTCCTTGGCGTAGGCTCGGGTCCGCGGCGGAACGTTGGCGTTGCGCGCCGTCGTCGGCGCGGCGCCCGAGGTGGCGGGGGCGGACGCGGAGGCCGCGGGGGCCGAGGGGTGAGGATCGTGGCCGTGGACTTCCATCACCGGGGTGCCCTCGGCGACTTCCATCTTCGCAACCGAAGCCCCGATCGGGAGAACCTGATCGACCTCGGCCGTCCACTCGACGAGAACGCCGGCGAACGGCGACTCGACGTCCATCACCGCCTTGTCGGTCTCCATCTGGTACAGAGGCTCGTCGCGCCGGACCGTGTCGCCGGGCTTTTTGAGGACAGCAACGAGGCGGGCTTCTTGAAGGCCCTCGCCCATCTGGGGAATGCGAACGTCGAGGATCGGCATGGCGGTTCTTCTCAGCGTCGGGAAGTGGGAGAAGTTTGGCACATCGGTCGGGGCGAACAGGCAGGCTACGGCCGCGGTCCGGCGCCGACCGTCTCGAGGCGGGGGCCCGCTTCGGCAGGACCCCGAATCGGCCTCGGGTATCCTTCGGCTCGCGGTTCGGGATGATGCTTCCCTCTCTTTTCGGACCGAGACTTCCGGCCTCGCGGCGCGGAGGATCCGAACATGGCAAAGAAGATTTCGACCGTCATCAAGCTCAACATCCCGGCGGGTAAGGGAACGCCCGCCCCGCCCGTTGGCCCGGCGCTGGGTCAGGCCGGCATCAACATGATGGAGTTCCTGAAGAAGTTCAACGAGCAGACCGCCCCCAACATGGGGATGGTCATGCCCGTCGAGATCACCGTCTTCGAGGATCGCTCCTACACGTTCGTCATCAAGCAGCCCCTGACGACCGACCTCATCAAGAAGGCGCTCGGCATCGCCAAGGGCTCGTCCAACCCGGGCAAGGAGTCGGTGGGAACGATCTCGCAAGACAAGCTCCGCGAAGTCGCCAAGTTGAAAATGGCCGACCTCAACACCCAGGACGAAGAGATGGCGATGCGCATCGTGGCGGGCGCGGCCCGGTCCATGGGCCTCAAGATCGAGGGCTGAACTCACCCCTTCCGAAAGGCGTTCGAAGGCTCCGAGGCGGCCGCCTCGGAGCCTTTCTCTTCGCGGCGGACGGGACGGCCTCCGGTCAGCGGGAGAGGAACTTCGGATCGATGCCCTCGAAACCCCAGTCTCGGAGCTGGGCTGCCCACTCGCCGAGGTTGGACCGATCGACCCGGACGAGGTCCATCTTGTTGACCGCCTCGACCGCCTCGCCCTTCACGAGCTTCCGGAAGATCGTCTCGACCCCGATCTTGCCCCACAGGTAGGTGGGTTGGGCCAGCAGGACGGGCGCGACGCCCCGATCGACGTAGGCGAGCTGGGCCGGAAGGGCGTCCACGGCCACGATCTTGGTTCGGTTCGGATCGATCTCGCGCAGGAGACCGGGCGCGAACAGGGGCCAGCCGCCGACCATGGCCCAACCGTCGATCTCCGGGTTGGCGCGCATGGCGCGGAGCACTTCGGCCGTGGCGTCTTGGGCCGTCTCGTTGTGGTAGAAGGTGCCGACGATCCGGACCCGGGGGTTCTTGGCCGCCTCGTCCAGCACCCCCCGCACCCGCTTCTGGAGGTTGGGGGCGTTTTGGTTGCCGGCCAGGATGGCGACGTTGAACTTGCGGTCGAGGTCGGCCGGGATCATCCGACCGAGCTCCTGCATCACCTGGGTTCCGACCGCGATGTCGTCGGCACCGTAGAAGGCGAACCGCCTGCTGTCCGGAGCGTCGCTGTCGAAGGTCATCACGGCCACGCCCTTGGCGACCGCCTCGTCGATCGCGCCCGTGACCTTGGCCGCGTCGGAGCACGAGATGAGGATCGCGTCGAACCCGTTGTTGACCGCCTCGGCGATCGCCTGCGCTTGGCGCTGGGCGTCTTCCGTTCCCGGGGTCAGGATCTCGACCGTAACCGAAAACCCTTCCGAGGCGCTGAGCTCGCGGGCGGCGGCCCGCGCCCCTTCGTGGGCCGAGACGAACACGGGATTGGTGGAGCTCTTGGCGATCATCGCGATCCGGAGACTGGTCCGGCCGTCCGATTGGGCGCCGGCCCCCCGGACGGTCCCCTCGGCGCCGGGCGCTTCGGACTTGGAACCGCACCCGGCGAGCGTCCAGACCGACACCGCGGCCAAGACTGCGAACAAGGCGGCAAGCCGCCCCAACTTCCACTTCGAATTCATCGTCCACTCTCCGTCGCGCGAAGTTGATCCGAGAATAGCAGGTTCGAGTTCGGCGTGTCGGCCGAGGCGGTCCGGGCGGCGGGCTAGCGGTTGCCCCGGCTCAGACGCTCCAGGAACACGGCCACCACGATGGCGAGCCCGATGATGATCCACTCGTAGTTGCGGTCGAGGCGCAGAGTCAGGATCGCCTGCCGGATGAGGACGATCAGCAGGGCGCCGAGAACGGCCCCGAAGGCCGAACCCCGTCCGCCGCTCAGCGACACGCCCCCGACGACCGCCGACGCGATCGCGTACAGTTCGTAGCCGGTCGCATCGATGCAGTTGGTCGCACCGTAGTACGACGCCCCGAGAAAGGCCGAAAGCCCGGCGGCGAGGCCGCCGAGGGCGTACACCCCGATCAGCACGCGCGGGATGCGGATGCCGGAGACATAGCTCGCCTCGGCATTTCCGCCCACCGCGTAGACGTTGCGCCCGGCCACGGTCCGGGACAGAAAGAGAAGCGCGGCCACCGTCGCGACGATCATGACGAGGAACGGGATCGGGTACAGATCCGCTCGGAGGCCGAGGCTCGACTTGACGATCTCGGTGACGCCGGGCGGGATGAGGATGCTCTCCGCCTTGGAAGTCACGAACGCGATCCCGCGGTACACCCACATCATCCCGAGGGTGATCACGAACGGGTGGACGCGCAGACCCACCACCATCGCCCCGTTCGCGAGTCCGGCCGTGAGCCCGATGCCCAGGCACATTGCGAGGAGGGCGACCGCGGCCGACGCCGGGTGCCAGCCCGAGGCGTTCCAGGCTCGGAGCACGAGGGCCGATCCCACCCCGGCCAACGCGTAGGTCGAACCCACCGACAGGTCGATGCCGCCCGAGATGATCACGACCGCGACGCCGATCGCCAAGACGGCGAAGAAGCTCGTGTCGGTCGCGATCTGGACGAGGGTGCCCGGGTTGAGGAAGTTGTTGACGACCTCGCCGGTCACCCGGTCTTCGCGGGTCCCGGCCATGAGGGTCAGAAACGTGCCGAGCGCGAGGATGACGGCGATCAGGCCGAAGTGGGGTGTCCGAACGAGGCGGCCGGTCCAGCGGGCCAGACCGCCGGACTCCCGTTCTCCGTGCCCCCCGTGCCGCGCCATCGCGGACTCAGGTTCGATGCCGGGAACCCGGGTTCCTGTCGGGGAACGCGCTCAGGAAACCGGCGCCCGACCCACGTCGCGCGAGGCCCGGCGCCGCATCAGAACCCAGGCGACCAGAAAGGCCGCGCATCCGGCGCCGCCCCCCAGCCGGCCGAGGCCGGCCAGGTAGGACACGGTCTGCATCTGGAGCGGGTAGATCGCGTTGTCCCGCAGATACTGGTCGTCGACCAGGGCGGCGCCGTCGGCGGTGCGCTCTCCGGTGAAGGCCCGCGGGTCGTCGACGATCATCAGCTGGGGCGAACCGATCAGGGTGCCGACGTCGCCGAAAAGGTCGGCCCCGGGATTCGGCTGGACGCGCTGGACGAGTCGGGCCCGCTTTGCGTAGCTCGACTCGATCGGGTAGGTGGCCACGGCCGAGAGGGCGCACAGGACGGCCAAGAAGAGGAGGGCGGGCAGGAGGAGTCTCATGGCGGACGCACCGGGGGAAGGGCCCGCGGCGCCCGAGGGTCTCGAGCCGCCGCGGGGCGCCGGGTCGGCGTCAGACTCCGCTTTGGGCGAAGACGGTGACCGACACGCGGACGGTTTCCGCGACCTTGCCCACGGCCGGAGGCGGGAGGGTGACGTTGTGGTCGGCGAGCCGCACCGGGAACGCGGCCTGCACCTGGAGAACGTCCCCCCGAAAGCCGGCCCGGCGGGTGGCTTCGCTCTCGGGCCGGTGGCGGACCGTCGCCATCGTGGTGATGCGGCGGGTGACGCCCTTCATCGTGAAGTCGCCCGTGACCTGGTAGCGATCTCCGCCGGTGTGGCGGACGTTGGTCACGCGGAATCGGATGGTCGGGAACTGCTTCGCGTCGAGCCAGGATCGGTCGCGCATGTGCTCGTTGCGCAGCGGGATTCCGGTGTCGATCGAAGCCACGTCCACCTCGATCGTTCCCGATCCGGTCCGGCGGGCCGGGTCGAACGTGATGGTGCCCGTGACCCGGTCGGTACGCCCGGTGAAGGTCTCGAAATCGGTGTTGCTCTCGACTTGGGCGATCTGTTGGGCCGGACTGGCCGAACCCACGCGGAAGG
Organism: Fimbriimonadaceae bacterium; assembly: GCA_046719655.1. Classification (GTDB taxonomy): domain Bacteria; phylum Armatimonadota; class Fimbriimonadia; order Fimbriimonadales; family Fimbriimonadaceae; genus JBDNCL01. Next base: position 16,898 of record JBDNCL010000007.1, on the reverse strand, counting down.
TGATGGGGGCGGCGTGGACGACGGCGGACGAAAGAGCTCCGGCGATGGCGGCGGCCAAGAGGGGTTTGGCGATTCGGTTGTTCATGAGACGACTCCCATCAGAGACAAAATGTTCCACGTCGAATATTTTGATAAAGTTGCCTTTCCGACGGGGTTTTTTCTCGGGCGACCGGCACGGTCGGTTTCGAGGGGTGCGGCGCCGCGGACTGGTCATGGATCGGACCCGGCCCTATACTCGTGCTATGGTTCGCGGTTCGGCTTTGTCCTTCGGTCGGCTCGTCTTTCTGGCCGTCGCTCTCGTTTCGGCGGCCGTCGTTCGGGGCGAGACCGCGGCGGACCCGGACGAGCCGCCGTTGGCCGGGGTTTCCGAGTCCGCCGTCCTGCAGCCCGTCCCCGGGGCGTCGGGTCCTGAGTTCCGATATCGTCTGGAATACGAGCTGGCACGGACGGAGGCGACGAGCTGGACCGGCGACGGCACCACGATCGCCGGACTCAACAACGTTCGCGTGTCTTCGACGAATCTGCCCGGCGAAGGACCGAGCCAGGCCGTGCACCGCCTCCGTCTGCGCGGGGTTCTCGAGCCCCAGGACGACACGGCCTGGGAGGCCATCGACCGGCTCCAGGCCAGGCTGGAAGAGGTCGAAGCCAAGGTCACCTTCGACACGATCGGATTTTTGAGCCGGCTGAACGACCTTCAGGACCGGGCGCGCCGCGTTCCCGGCTGGGTTCTGGAAACGGAGGTTTCCGACTGGCCGGTGCCGCCCGGGACCACCCAAACCCGCTGGTACGGTTGGCGTCGATGGGACCTCCGGGTGCGGGCGCTCGTGACCCGGCCGGAGGGCGAGGTCGGCTCGGTCCGATTCGTCGCGGCCGTGGTCTGGCTTCCGGAGAGCTCACCCATCCACGAAGGGCCCCAAAGGGCGATCGTGCCCGGCGAATCGGCCCCCAATCTGGCCGAATTCGAAGATCCGGAAGCCCAGCGCGATCTGCGCGACGTCACCCTGTTCGGAGGCGACGGGCGGATGCTGGCCAAGGACGCGCCCGGGATCGCGCTTCGACCGCGCGGCGCCAACCTCACGTCGGTGGTGATCCGCCTCGTGAACGACACCGACGAGCCGGTGACCATGATCGTCCCGGCCGGAACGGTGCTGATCCCGACTTCGGCCGACGTGCAGTCGATGATGGTGGCCGCGACGACGCGGGTTACGGTCGAACCGCGGTCGTCGGGGGAAGCGCGTTGCCGGGCCGTGTGCCTGAACATCGGCAAGGAGGAGCCGGACGAGACGGTGGAGATGCGTTCCGAACCGGCCGAGAACGACGGGTTCCGCAATCTGGCCGCCCTGGCCGAATCCCAAACCCAGCGCGGTCCGTGGGATCAGGCGCGCACGTGGGTGTTCACCGACGCGGCCAGCCTGGAGCAGATCAACGAGCGCATCTTCCCCGCCGTGACGCCCGGAACGTACCTCCGGACGCTGAAGGACGTCGCCGAGGTGGGCGGCCGCGACATGCTGGACGCCGAGAGGAAGAGGCTGCTCGACCCCGCTCTCTTGCTCGGCGAGACGGCGACCGAAGAGGCCCAACGCTGGATGGTCGACCTTCTCGCCGGCGTGGACCCCAAGCAGCTCGCGAGCAGCCTTCGGCGGAACGTCGACCGGGTCCGCGACGAGATCCGGAGGGCGAAGGATGTCGGGGAGATGGCGAGCAAGCTGAGTCTGGCCAGGGTGCTGGGCGATTCGGGGAACGTCGATCTGCAGGAGACGGCGCTCGACATGATCCAGCGCGGGGTTCCGGCCGACAAGCGCGAGCTGTTCGTGAAGGGAAACGGTCTCGACGTCGCCGTCAAGCTCCTCGGCTCGAAAGACGAGAAGATCTTGAACCGGGCCCTCGACATCATCGCCCTGTTTCAGCCCCAGATCGCCCTTACCCGGCTGGCGACCAACGAGGTGGGCAAGCGGGTGGAGTCGGTGCTGGTCAGCATCGTCGGCGGACCGCGGTCGAAGGTGGGGAGCTTCGTGTCGAAGGCTTCGGGAATTCTTCGACGGATCCGGCTCTAGCCTCCTCTCCTCCGACCGGGGCCTTCTGCCACATCCGCCACGTTCCTGCCCCGACGCTTCATAATCGGACGAAGCGGGATCGCCTGCGGGAGGGTGCTTGTGAAGAAGATCGGAGTGATCACCAGCGGCGGCGATGCGCCGGGAATGAACGCCGCCATCCGGGCCGTCGTCCGCGGGGCCACCGGCCGGGGCGTCGAGGTCGTCGGGTTCGTGTACGGCTACCAGGGCGTCATGGACGAGCGCTTGATGCCCCTGGACAGCAAGTCGGTGGGCGGGATCATCAACCGGGGGGGCACCATTCTGCAGTCGGCGAGGAGCAAGGAGTTCCGCGAGCCGGCGGGCCGCCGGAAGGCGGTCGAGGTCCTGAAGAAGAACGGCATCGACGGGCTGGTCGTCATCGGGGGCGACGGTTCGCTGACCGGGGCCCTCAAGCTGCAGGAAGAGTTCGGCTTCCCGGTCGTGGGGATACCGGGCTCGATCGACAACGACATCGCGGGGACGGAATTCTCGATCGGATTCGACACGGCCGTGAACACGGCGGTCGAGGCCATCGACCGGATCCGGGACACGGCGTACTCGCACGAGCGGGTCTTTGTGATCGAAGTGATGGGGCGGAAGAACGGCTTCATCGCGGTCGAGGCGGGCCTCGCCGCCGGCGCAGAGGCGATCCTCATCCCGGAAGTGCCCTATTCGCTGGTCGAAGTCTGCGACCGGCTCCGGGCGGGCGCGGCCCGCGGCAAGCGAAGCAGCATCATCGTCGTGGCGGAAGGGGCGGCCCACGCCGGCGACGTCCACGACTTCGTCGAGAAGCACACCGGTTTCGAGGCGCGCTACGTGGTGCTGGGGCACCTTCAGCGGGGCGGCAGTCCGACCGCCTTCGACCGCGTGTTGTCCCTGCGTCTGGGGGCGCACGCCGTCCAGAGGCTGTTGGGCGGACACAGCGGCGAGATGGTGGGCGTCGAGGGGAACCGCCTCGTGTCCAACCCGTTGGCGCTCGTGCTCGGCAGCGTCCCGTCGGTCGATCCCCAGAAGTTGATCCTGGCCGAGGTTATGGCTCAATGATTCTCACCGTCACCCTCAATCCCAGCGTGGACCGCACGCTCTTCGTCGAAAAGATGACCCCGTTCGACACGAACCGGGTGGTCCACGCCGAGACCGACGCCGGCGGCAAGGGGGTCAACCTGTCGCGGGTGGTGGCCGAGCTGGGCGGAGAGACCCTGGCTCTCGGTTTCCTCGGCGGCGGTCCGGGCGCTTTCGTCCGATCGGTGCTGGACCTTCAGGGCGTGCACCACGACTTCATCGAGGTTCCGGGCGAGACCCGGGTCAACGTCAGCATCGAAGAGGAAGAGCACCAGCACCCGCCCACCGTCTTCAACGAACGCGGCCCCAACATCGACCCCGAGCACTGGGGGATGCTGCTCGACAAGTGCCGGGCCGCCGCCCCTCGGGCCAAGTGGGCGTGCTTGGGCGGCTCGGTCCCGCCCGGCCTTCCGAAGGACGCGTTCCTGACCCTCGGCCGGCTGTTCAAAGAGGCGGGGTGCAAGCTCGTGATCGACGCCGACGGCGAGCCGATGCGGATCGCGATGCAGGCCAAGCCCGACCTCATCAAGCCCAACATGAGCGAGGCGGAGCGCCTGCTCGGGCATCCTCTCCGAACGCTGGCCCAAACCGTCGACTCGGTGCGCGAGTTTCTTCGGGACGGCATCGAGTACCCCATCATCAGCCGCGGCAAGGCGGGGGCCGTGCTCGGAACCCGGGAGCGCATCTATATCGCCCACTCGCCCGAGGTGAAGGCCCGAAGCACGATCGGCAGCGGCGACTCGATGATCGCCGGCTTCCTGTGGGCGCTCACGTCGGGCAAAACGCCGGCCGAATCGTTCGCCTGGGCGAACGCGGCCGGGGCGGCGACGGCGACGACGAACGGGGCCGAGATCGCGCGCCGGCCGGTCGTGCTCGAACTCCTCGAGCAGGTCCGGATGGAGGTGGCGCCCGCGGCGCCTTCTGGTTAGGAGACGGATAAGCGGGCCGTTTCGACGGCGAAGCGCGGCGTGCGACCGCGGTAGGATGGCGGCATGAGCACGAAGCGCGACCGCGATGCCGGGATGGGCTGGATCGAACGGCCTTCCCGCCGAGACGTTCTGCGCGCCGGCGCCCTCGCCGCGCTCGCGCCCGCCGTCGCCCGGGTCGAGGCCCTGTCGGGCGATCCTTGGACCGACTTCACGTTCGCCTATTTCAGCGACACGCACGTCGGGGTGACCCGGAACGTCTCGGAGAACGAGGTCCTGCTCCGCGAGATCGCCCAGAACGTGCGGCCCGAGTTCGCGATCAACGGCGGCGACGTCGTCGATTTCGGGTGGCACGGCGAGTACGACAACCTGCACCGAATCACCGAGGGCTTGCCGTACCGCATCCGGCACATCCCCGGGAACCACGATGTCCGATGGGCCGGCCTGGGGCTGCAGATCTTCTCGGATCGGGTCGGCGCCCCGTTTCAGGCGTTCCAGCACAAAGGGGTCTGGTTCTTTTTGCTCGATTCGACCGTACCGCTCTCGCACTACGGCCACTACGAGTCGGCGATGCTGCGGTGGCTGGAAGCGGGCTTGAAGACGATCGGGCGCGAGACCCCGGTCTTCGTCGCCTCCCACCACTGGGTCGGGCGCGAGCGGGTGATGATCGACAACGAGCACGCCCTGCAGCGGGTCCTCGAGCCCTACAACGTCAAGGTCGTCCTCACCGGTCACGGGCACACCGACACGAACTGGAAATGGGACGGTCTGGACTGCGTGATGAACCGGGGGCTGTATCAGGGCTCGTACATGCGGATCGACGTCGACCGACCGCGAGGCCAGGTCCGCATCCAGAGGCGGTCGGGAGACTCGCCCGAACTTCGGCCGGTTCTGACGACCCCCCTCGGACCGAGTCGGGAGAAGCGGCCGGTGTGGCAGATCTGGCCGGCGACGCTGGAAGCGGGAAGGCCGGTGCGGGTCGTGGGCGAAGGGGTGACCGACCACCGCTGGAACGACGGCGCGTGGACCGAGGGCGGCGTGCGGGCGGCGACGGACGGACTCGGGCCGGGCGACCATCTGCTCACGCTCCGAGGGGGAGCGACCGGGCCTTGGGAAAGCCGAACCGTGCGCGTGGACGATCCGTCGGCCAGGCTCCGTCTGGACTGGGCGACCCGGCTCACGGGCGGGGTGTTCTCCCATCTGCTCCTGGTCGAGCCGAACCGGCAGGACGGTCGGCGTTGGCTCTACGTTTCGGCGATGGACGGCTCGATCGTCGGGATGGACCCCGACACCGGCAAGGTCCGCTGGCGGGCGCAGACCGGCGGCTACTGCCACTCGTCGCCCCGCGTCTCGGGGAGCATGCTCGTCGTCGGCAGCGCCGATGCCCACGTGTACGGGCTCGACCGCGTGACCGGGCGGGTGCGGTGGCGCCACCGCACCCGCGGTCCGGTCTACGGTTCGGCCGCCTTCGCCAAGGGGGTCGCCGCCATCGCATCGGGCGACGGGACGGTGGTCGGACTCGACCCGGCAAGCGGTCGCCGCCGGTGGCTGTTCCAGATTCCGAAGTCGGACGTGGGGTTCTCCCAGAGTCCGGCCGCGACGGACGGGGATCGATTCTTCATCGGGGCGTGGGACAAGAATCTCTACTGCCTCGACGCCGCCACTGGGCAGATGCTGTGGTCGCAGGTCTGCACGGAACGGACGTTCGCCTTCTCTCCCGCGATCGGCGCCCCGGCCATCGACGACGAAAACCGGGTGTTCGTGCCTGCCAACGGCAACGAGCTGTACGCTTTCGAGCGGCCGACCGGCAGGCTGTTGTGGAAGGCGACCTCGCCCGGGGACAAGTTCGGGTATTCGGGACCGGCCGTGTCCGGCCGCCGGATCGTCATCGGTTGCCTCGGCGACATCGGCGAGGCGCGCTGCGTGTCGACTCAAACGGGCGAGATCCTCTGGACGGCCACCGTCGGCGCCGTCATCTACGACTCGTCGCCCGCCATCCACGGCCGATACGCGACGGTGGGATCGGTCAACGGGACGGTCTGGCTCCTCGAGCTCGAGACCGGACGGGTCGCCGGAAGCTACCGCATGCCGCCGGGGCACATCCTCGCGTCGCCGGCGATCGACGCCGAGCGGGTGTACTGCGGTTCGTACTCGGACTACGTGGTCGGCCTCCGCATCGGGCGCTGATCCTCTCCCAAACGCGGATGGGGCGTTCTCGGGGTGGGCACGCCCCTCGTCTCGCCTCTAAGCGTCACAATCAGGTTATGCGCGTTTACATTTCGGCCGACATCGAGGGGGTGACGGGCCTGGTTTCGTGGTCTCAGTGCGGGCGTCCCGACGGCAACCACTTCGACTATCGTTGGGCGCGCGAGCGGATGACGGCCGACGTCAATGCGGCCATCCGGGGCGCCGTCGATGCGGGCGCGACCTCGGTCGTCGTCAAAGACTCCCATGGCAACAGCAAGAACCTCATCCTGAGCGATCTCGATCCGATCGCCGAGCTGGTCAGCGGGCACGGAAGCGGAACCGACGGGATGATGATGGGCATCGACGACACGTTCGACTGCGCCCTGCTGATCGGCTACCACGCGATGGCGGGCACCCTGCACGGGATCATGGAGCACACGATTTCGGGACGCGTTCATCGAAGCTGGATCAACGGGATGCCGGCGGGAGAGATCGCGTTCAGCGCCGGGGTGGCGGGGCAGTACGGCGTGCCGGTGGTCGCGGTCAGCAGCGACGCGGCCGGCTGCGCCGAGGCGGCGGCGCTGATCCCGGACGTCTCGACCGCGACCGTGAAGTTCGGCTTCGGCCGCTACATGGGGCGGTGCCTCCCGGCGTCCGAAACGGAGAAGGTGATCCGCCTGGCGGCGGCGGACGGGGTCCACCGGGCGAAGCAGATCAAGCCCTGGACCCCGGAATCGCCGGTCACGTTCCGAATCGAGTTCAACCGAACCGAAGAGGCGGACATGGCGGCCAAGCTGGTGCGTTCGCTCCGGATCGACGCCTACACGGTGGAGTTCCGTTCCGACAGCTACGAAGAGGCGCACCGGGCGGCGTGGAACATCATCACGCTGGGCGGAGTGGGCGCCCATTCGGACGAGTGACGGCCCGGTCGGTGCGGCCGGTCAGGGACGGTTGGCGGATCCCCCCGGCATTCGGCGGCGGGATCCCGTAGAATGAGTTGTTCTGATGAAGCGCGTCGACGTAACCGTTATCGGCGGAGGCCCGGTTGGGCTGTTCGCCGCCTTCTACGCCGGCCTGCGCACAATGTCCGTGCGGATAATCGACAGCCTCCCAGAGTTGGGAGGCCAGTTGACGGCCCTCTATCCTGAGAAGTACATCTACGACATGCCCGGCTTTCCCAAGGTGTTGGCGAAAGACCTGGCGAACCAGCTGATCGAGCAGGCGATGCAGTTCCAACCCGAGACCGTCCTCGGGGAAACGACTCTCGACCTGTTGCCCGACGAGGACGGCTTTGTCCTCAGGACCGACAAGGGCGAGTATCCGACCCGAACGGTGGTGATCGCGGCCGGTGCGGGAGCGTTCTCTCCGACCAAGCTCGGGGTCCCCCGCGAGGAGGAGTTCGTCGGCAAGGGACTCTACTACGGCGTGAAGGAGAAGTCGATCTTTGCCGGCAAGAAGATCGCGATCGTCGGCGGCGGCGACAGCGCCTTCGACTGGTGCCTGAACCTTCTCGACACGGCGGCCGAGATCACGCTGATCCACCGGCGAGACCAGTTCCGCGCCCACGAGGACAGCGTTCGGCGGGTGCAGGCGAGCCCGGTCAAGATGCGACTCTGGTCGGTCGTGAAGGAGCTTCACGGCGACGACCACCTCACCGGCGTGACGGTCGAAAACACCCAGACCAAGGAGCTGGAGAAGCTGGAGTTCGACGCCGTCGTCGTGAACATCGGCTTCAAGTCGAGCCTCGGTCCGCTCCTGAAGTGGGGACTGAACGTGGAGAGGAACCACATTCTCGTCGATCACCGTCACGAGACCAACATCCCGCGGGTGTTTGCGGTCGGCGACGTCTGCACGTTCGAAAGCAAGTTCAAACTGATCGCGACGGGGGTTGGGGAGGCGGCCACGGCCGTCTGCTACCTGAAGACCTACCTCGATCCGGACGCCAAGCTCTTCCCGGGACACAGTTCGGACATGGACATCTTCGCCGCCGCGAAGTGACGCCGCGGAGGCTGGGCCGACCGATCGTTCGCCCAGCCTCCCGACCATCGGCGGCGCCTAAACCTCGATCGGGGTGCGCCTGTTCTCGAGAAGCTCGATCATGACGCCGTACTTTTCGGCCGTGTCGAAGTACACGTACTGACCGTCGCCCATGTCGCCTCGGTGAAGAACCTCGACGCCGCGCTCGGAAAGAAATCCTTGGGACGCGGCCGCGTTCTCGACCCAGATTCCGATGTGGTGGACGCCCTCTCCCTTTTCGTCCAGCACCTGCTGCCACGAACTGTCTCCGCCCAGAGGCTGGATCAGCTCGATCTGGATGTTGCCGAGATTGAGGAAAGCCAGCTTTGCCTGGGCGTCCGACGGCTTGCCTCGGTAGGTTTGATGGACGGACAGGCCGGGTTGGGTCGTGATCGGCGTCGGAACCTCGGTTCCGAACAGGTCGGCCCATCGCTTGGCCGCCTGCTCGATGTCGCGCACGACGATGGCGATTTGAGCGATGGAGTTGTTCCCGATGTTCGTTTGTTGAGCCATATCGCTTCCGACCTCGAAGCCCGCGAGTTTGCCGGTCGAGCGGGCCGACGTGCATCAGCATAGCCTTTTCCGGGAGATGGCGGGAACGGCAGCGGCGGAGGCGAGGCCCAAAACCCCTCGGGTAAACCGAAGCGGACATGATGCAGCCCTGGTTTCCCGACGCCAAACTCGGCATCTTCATCCACTACGGGATCTACGCCGTCAAGGGCATCCCCGAGAGCTGGTCGTTCTTCAACGGTCAGATCGGCTACGAAGAATACATGAGCCAGCTGAGCGGATTTACGGCTTCGAAGTATGACCCGGACGCCTGGTGCGAACTGTTCGCCCGGGTCGGCGCCCGGTACGCCGTCCTCACCACCAAGCACCACGACGGCGTCGCCCTGTGGGACACGTCCGCCAACGACCTGAGCGTCGTCAAAAAGACGCCGGCCGGACGCGACCTCGTCGCACCCTATGTCGAGGCTTGCCGAAAACACGGGCTGAAGGTCGGGTTCTACTACTCCCATCTCGACTGGTCTCACCCCGACTACGCGTCGATTCTCCCCAAACGCCTGCAGGAGAAGGCGGCGGCCGGCGGAGAGTGGAACGAGAACCGGTACGCCTACTGCCGACCCGGTGAAGAGGATCCGGCCCGATGGGCGAACTTCATCAAGTTTCACCGGGCTCAAATCGAGGAACTCTGCACCCGGTTCGGCCCGATCGACGTGCTGTGGTTCGACGGCGAGTGGGAGCGCGACCCCGAGCAGTTCGACATGCTCGGTTTGCGGGACCAGCTCGCGAAGTGGCAGCCGAACTGCATCTTCAACAGCCGTCTGGCCGGTTGCGGCGACTACGCCACCCCCGAGCAGGGCATCCCGATCGTTCCGCCGGAAGGACCGTGGGAGTTCTGCGTGACGGTCAACGACTCCTGGGGCTACCAGGTGCAGGACAACAACCACAAGTCGGTGCGGCAGCTCGTGCGCATGTTTGCCGAGACGGTGGGGATGGGCGGCAACATGCTCCTCGACGTCGGGCCCTACGAGGACGGACGCCTCCAGCCCGAGCAGGTCGACCGGCTGGAGGGTCTCGGCAAGTGGATCGGGGCCAACCGGGAGGCCATCTACGGCACCAAGGCGGGACTCCCGGGCGGACTTTTCTACGGCGCATCCACGCGGTCGAAGGACGACCGCAACCTGTACCTGTTCTTCTTCGACAGGCCGATCGATCAGATTGCGGTCAAGGGCCTTCAAACCCCGGTCAGGCGCGTGACGGTCCTCGCCGACGGCGCGGAGCTGAAGAGCCGGCTGATCGGCGGTCACGGCGACACGCCCGGGATTCTGTGGATCGACGTTCCCAACGCGGTCGTCGATCCGGTCGCCACCGTTCTCAAACTCGAGTTCGACCGGCCGCTCGAGATCTACATGGGGCGGGGCCGCGACTGAGCCGCGCGCGGAGGAACCGCAAGCGGACGGGTCTCCGGGCCTTCGCGCCGGGAGCCCCGTCCGTCGACGGATCCGAGCGGTTCAGAAGCGATTGGCCGGGATCAGGACGATGTTGAGCCGGCCGCCGGAGACCACCCTTCCCTGCAGGCTCGGGGTGGGGATCGCGGTCTGCAAGATGTGGTTCTTGAGGTCGAGGCCCCGGTTCGGCGCGTAGCTGGCGAGCAGGGCGATCGCTCCGGTGACGTGCGGCGTCGCCATCGAGGTTCCGCTGAGATCGCCGTACGCGTTCGTGGGGATGGTCGACCGGATGGCCGACCCCGGCGCGCCGATGTCCACGGACGTCAGCCCGAAGTTGGAGAAGTTCGACCGCACTCCCGTGCTGGTGATCGAAGCGACCGCGATCACGTGGTCGTGGGGGTAGCTCGAGGGGTAATGCGGCGTGATGTCGTTGTCGTCGCCGACACCGTCGCTCCCTCCGTTCCCGGCGGCGGCGACGAACAGGATGTCCTCCGCCGCCGCCCGGGTGATGGCGTTGAACAGGGCGGTCGAGAACGAACCGCCCCCCCAAGAGTTGTTGGTCGCGACGATCGGCAGATTGTGTCGGCGCTTGAGGTCGGTCACGTAGTCGATCGACCGGACCGCATTCAGGGTCGATCCGCCCGTGCTGCCGAGGAACTTCACCGAAATAAATCGAGTCGTCGGGCTGACGCCCACCACGCCGATGCCGTTGTTGGCCGTTGCCGCGATCGTGCCCGCCACGTGGGTCCCGTGCCGGTCGCCGGTGGCGCTCTCGAACACGGCGTTGTTGCCGGAAACGAAGTTCCAGCCGAAGACGTCGTCGACGTAGCCGTTGCCGTCGTTGTCGATCCCGTCGATCGGATCGAACGGGTTGACCCATCGGTTGCCGATCAGGTCGGGGTGGGCGGTCTGGACCCCGGTGTCGATCACGGCGACGATCGTGGGCCGGGGGCGGGAGAGCGGGGCGAGGAACTGGTCGGCGGCGCGCGACCCGAACTGGTTCGAGGGTGTGGACCGGACGCCGTAGACCCCCCACAGCGTCCCGTTGACGAAGTGGGTGTCGTTGAACTGCTGGTGGCGCCAGATGTAGTTCGGCTCCGCGAAGGCCACGCCCGGGGTGTTGTTCAACTGGGCGACGACTTCCATGACGGGCCGGTCGGTCCACATGACCGAGAATCCGGGGTCGCCGGCGTACTCCATCGCGGCCGTCCGGACGCGTTCGATCTCGCGGAGTCTAAACTGGCTCGCGATGGCGGAGGCTCGGGCCGCCGTGACGCCGTCGTTAAACTGAACGAGAACCTCGTTCGGAACATAGGTCGGCGCGGTCGAGGTCGACACAAGGTCGAGAATCTTTCGGTCGATTCGAACGACGGCTTCGGCGGTGCCGACCAGGCCCAATACGACGGCCCCGGCGGCCGTCCACCAACAATGCTTTCCCAACAAGTTCCAACCTCCCGCGCGTGAGGAGTCCGCCAGAGCGGCACTACCAAAGCCATTATTCCCGTCGATTCAGGCCGCGGTCAAAAACCCCGTCATTTTTTTGCAAACCCCGGTAAATTTCCGCAGGCGACGGCACGGAGGCTGAACGACGACCTTCGTACCCTCCCGGTTTTCCGCCGCCCCGAAAGCGTCCCGAGTCCGGTCGTCAGGCAGGCGGCGGGGACCGGCGGTTCGACCCGAGCCTTCTCTCGGCGCCGGGGATCGGGGGCACCGCCGACGGTTCGGGAACGCCTTCGAACCGCAGACCGGCGACGCGGCGGAACACGAGGGCGTTCATCGCGCCAGGCCCTCCGCGACCGCGGAACGGGTCAACGCGAAACTCTCGGCTCGGGTCGCGCCCGGACGGAACAGAGAACGGGTGCCGCAGACGAGAACGTCGGCTCCGGCCGCCACTACCTTGGGGATGTCCTCCAGGCTGACGTTGCCGTCGACGGAGATCGGCTCGCGGAGCGTCGCGCGCGCTTCCGCGATCCGTTCGATGGCGCCCGGCGCGAGCGGTCGGCCGGCCGATCCCGGGAACACGGTCATGAGCAGGACGAAGTCGAACGCGCCCCGGAGAAGGTCCAGACGGGCGAGGGGCGTGTCCGGTTTGAGCGCGATCCCGGCGAGCACGCCGCGGCTCCGGATTCGCCGGAGGGCGGCGGCCGGATCGGGGACCGACTCGACGTGCACCGTGATCCGCCGGACCCCGAGCGGCAGGAGTCGGTCGATGAAGAACTCGCTGTCTTCTACCATGAGGTGGACGTCCAGGGGCAGACGCGTGGCCTCGCGCAGGCGCGCCGGCACCTCCAAGCCGAATGCGACGTCGGCGACGAAGCGGCCGTCCATGATGTCGACGTGGAGCATGTCGGCTCCGAGCGCCTCCAGTTCGGCAACTTCCTCGCCGAGCCGCATCGGGTCGGCGCACGCGAGCGACGGCGCCAACCGGACCCGCGTCGGTCCGGCCGGGACGGGCCGGGCGGCAACCGGTTCGCCGGGAACGGGAGCCGTCTCGGTCCGGAACTGCTCGCGGCAATAGGCGATCGACTCCCGAAGCTCCCGTTCCAAATGCCGGTCGGTGTCGTCCCGACCGAGCTTGGGGCCGCCGATTTCGAGGTAGGCGACGATTCGGTCGGTCGGCAGCGCACCGGCGGCCGAGTCGAGCCGATCTCGAAGGTCGGACAGATCGACGATGCCGCGCCCGATTTCCGACGGGCCGAAGCCGAAGGTGCGGTGGTACCGGGCGTCCGTGTTCTTCAGGTGGATCTCGCGCAGGTACGGGAAACACGCCTCAAACAACTCGGTGTGGGGGTGCACGACACGGCCGTCGGCGTCGGCGTAACCGTGGCTGACGTCGGCGCAGACTCCGAACTCGCAGGTGCTCTCCGGATGAGCCTCGTGGTGGCGAACGAGTGCTCCCGCCATCGCGGCGATCTCGTCGGGCAGGGTCGGCGGTTCGGCCAGGCACGACATCGGCTCGAGGGTCAGGCCTTCCAGCCCGAGGTCGCAGGCGAACGCCATCAGTTCTTTGGCGTGCGCGAGGTACCGCCGCATGCCGTCGGCTTTGGACGTCATCTCGTCGCGCATCGCGGCACCCGGGTTCGAGCCCACCCACCTCGCCCCGAGAACGGCGCCGGCCCGAATCAGCTGTTCGAACGCCTGCCGTGCGACCGACTCGTACCCCGCTTCGGTACGGAAGAATCCTCCCAGCTCGCGGTGGGCGGTAAAGACGCTGGAGATGGAGACGTCGTGGTCGGCGGCGAGGTCGCGCAGGGCCCTCAGTTCGTCGACCGGCAGTCGGTAGAGCTCGAAGAACGTGCCCAGCTGCAGGTTGCGGACCCCTTCGTCCCGCATGAGCCGGAACAGCCACCGATGGGAATATCGGTACTCGATCGGATCGCTCTTGACCCCGAGTTCGACGGCGAGGGAGGGTGGCATGGCGGAACTTGTCGAACAGGTTTACCGGAATCTCCCGTCCCAAGACCGGACGCAACCCGAACGCTCCCAGTCCCATCGACTCGCGCGCCCCGGAGTGTTGGGGGCCCATAATGAGCGCACCAGGAGGGAAACTCGTTGGCATCTATCGTCACCGCGATCGCGATTGCGGCGGTCGCTCAAACGGCCCCGTCTACGGACATGCGCCTGCTGCGCTGGCCGACCGTACACGGCGAAACCGTCGTCTTCACCTACGCGACCGACCTTTGGGTCGCCAAACTCGACGGAGGCTACGCCCGGCGCCTCACGTCTCATCCCGGAACCGAGGGGCGGGCCAAGATCTCGCCCTGCGGCCGGTGGATCGCGTTCACCGCCTCCTACGAGGGCAACCCCGACGTCTATTTGATGCCCATCGAGGGGGGTGAGCCCAAGCGCCTGACCTTCGACCCCGAGGCGGACAACGTGCTGAACTGGACGCCCGACGGCAAGATCCTGTACGCCTCGACGGCCGGGAACTTCATGCTCGCCCAGCAACGGCTGTGGATCGTCGATCCGGCGGGCGGACCCTCGACGCGGACTCCCATCGCGGAGATATCGGAAGGTTCGATGACGCCGGACGGCAAACGGATCGTGTACACCCGGAAGGCGTCCTACAACTTCAGCTGGCGGCGATACCGCGGCGGCACGCAGGGTCGGATCTCGATTTTCGACCTGACCGACAACTCCTACTCGGAGCTGCCGGCCCGCCGGGAGCAGAACTACTGGCCGATGGTGGTGGGCGAGGACGTCTTCTACGTCAGCGACCGCAACCAGGCCACTCTGAACCTGTACCGCTACAACCTGCGCACGCGCCGCGAGCAGCAGCTGACCCGATTCGCGGACGCCGATGTCCGGTGGCCCTCGACCGACGGGCGGACGATCGTCTACGAGCGCGACGGGTACCTGTTCGCGTACGACATCGAAAGCGGCAACATCCGGCGGATCAACCCGAAGGTCCGCGGCGACTTCCTCGTGACTCGGCCCGCCCTGCGCCGCTTGGCCGACAACATCACGAGCGTGGCGATCTCGCCGTCGGGAGCCCGGGTTGCGGTCGAAGCGCGCGGCGAGATCTTCACTCTCCCGGTCCGAACCGGCGAAGTCCGCAACATGACCCGAACTCAGGGCGTTCGCGAGCGGTGGCCGGAATGGTCGCCGGACGGAAAGACCATCGCCTACGTCGGCGACGCCACCGGCAACTTCGAGGTCTATCTACAGCCCCAGATGGGGGGCGAGGCGACCCAGCTGACATCGGCCGGTCTGCCGATCACCGGCATCCGATGGTCGCCGGACAGCAAGCTCGTCGCCCTCACCACCGAGGCGGGCGAGCTCCACCTCGTCGACGTCGAATCGAAGAAGCTGACCAAGGTTTACCGCGCCCGGTTCGGAATCGGCGGCTTAGACTTTTCGCCCGACTCCAAGTGGCTGGCCTACGTGGACCAGGCAACGAACGGATTCGGCCAGGTCTTCCTGTACGAGATCGCGAGCGGAAAGTCCGCGTGGATCAGCGACGAGCGGTACGACGACTCGGGCGTCGCGTTCGACTTGAACGGCAAGTACCTCTACTTCCGCTCGGCCCGAACGTTCCGACCGTCCTTCGGTCTCTACGAGTTCAGCCTGAAGGTGGAGAACGCCCATCGGGTTTATGCGGTGCCGCTGACCAAGGACGCGGGCAACCCCCTGTTCCCGCCCAGCGACGAGGAGCCCGCCGCTCCGGCCGCCCGCCCGGCCCAACCGCCGGCCGGTGCCCAGTCCGGCGGATCTCCGACCGCGCCTGCGCCCGCCCCCGAGGTCAAAATCGACTTCGACGGCATCCAGGAGCGGATCATCGCCCTGCCCATGCCGGCCGGGACCTACCAGGCCCTGATCGGCGCCAACAACGGCGTCCTGTTCTTCAACCAGGGAACGTTCGCCCGTTTCGACTTCGCCTCGCGCGAGGTCACCCAGCTGGCGACATCCCCGATCCTCGGCCCCGTCAGCTTCAACCCGAACCGGACGAAGATGGCGTACTTTATGGGGGGGACCCTCGGCATCGTCGACGTGCGGCCGGGGATCGCTCCCGGTCAGGGCCGGGTGGAGACGGCCGGCGTGGAGGCCATCGTCGACCCGCGCCAGGAGTGGCGGCAGATCTACTGGGAAGCGTGGCGCTACTTCCGCGACAACTTCTACGACCCCGGCATGGTGGGGCAGGACTGGAACGCCCTGGGCAAGCGGTACGAGGAGTTTCTCCCGCACGTCGCCCACCGGAGCGACCTCAACTACGTTCTCAGCATGCTCATCAGCGAGTTGGGAACGGGGCACGCGAACGTCGGCGGCGGCGACATGGGGATCACGGCGCCGGGCGTTCCGGTCGGACAACTCGGAGTCGACTACGAGATCGAAGGCGATTTCGTCAAGATGACCAAGATCTACCGGGGTGCCAACTACAGCGAGTCGGACCGCGGTCCTCTGGGCGAACCGGGAATGGACGTTCGCGACGGCACGTACCTGCTCGCCATCGACGGCGTCGAAGTGAACCGCAACGTCAATCCCCACTCTCTTCTCGTGGGCAAGGTGGGGCGTTCGGTCGTCCTGACGATCAACGACAAGCCGAGCCGCGAGGGGAGCCGCACCCTTCGGGTGCGACCGATCGGAAGCGAAAACGCGCTCCGGTACCGGGAGTTCGTCGAAAGCGCGCGCAAGCGGGTCGCCGAAGCCTCGAACGGGCGCATCGGCTACATGCACATCCCGAACACGGCCACCGAAGGCGCGATCGAGTTCATCCGCGGCTTCTACAGCCAATGGGACAAGGACGCCCTGATCATCGACGAGCGCTGGAACGGAGGCGGGTTTATCCAGCCCTGGTTCGTCGACACCCTCGCCCGCCGCATCCGAGCCGGCATCCAGCAGCGCAACGGCGCCGACAGCCAGGACGCGGTCGCGCACGAGGGACCGAAAGCGATGCTGATCAACGGGTACGCGGGCTCCGGCGGGGACTTTTTCCCGTGGATGTTCCGGCAGTCTCGCCTCGGACCGCTGATCGGCACCCGCACCTGGGGCGGACTCGTCGGAATCTCGGGTTCGGCCCCGCTCGTGGACGGCGGGTTCCTCACCGCTCCCGAGTTTGCGATCTTCGATCGGCAGACTCAGCAGATCATCGCCGAGAACACGGGGGGGAGTCTTGGCAGTAGACCAGAGCGCTGATGGCGAGTGGATTGCCAGCGGGGGCACCGATCGCACGGTCAAACTCTGGA
>JBDNCL010000069.1:0-12261 GCA_046719655.1 Fimbriimonadaceae bacterium | reverse complement strand
GGTCACGCCGAACACGATGTTGATCTGCTGGGTTGTGAAGATCTGCGGTCGCGCGGCCGGGGTTCCCCTCTCGGGGGTCCCGCCGAGGACGGCTCCGAGCACCTTGACGGCGGCTTCGGCAAACGGGGTGACGTACTCCGCTTTCATGGACTTCACCATCGCGCCGACCTCATGCGGCGACTTTGTTCATCGCCTCCAGAACGCGTTCGGGTTGAAACGGCTTGACGATGAAGTCCTTGGCTCCCGCCTGGATGGCTTCGACCACCATGTTCTTCTGCCCCATGGCCGTGCACATGATGACGTTGGCCGACGGATCCACCTTGCGGATCTGCTTGAGGGCCTCGATGCCGTCCATCTCGGGCATCGTGATGTCCATCGTCACGATGTCGGGCTTGAGCTGCTGGTACAAGGCCAGCGACTCGTGGCCGTTCGAGGCTTCCCCGACGACCTCGAATCCGGCCTGGGTCAGGATGTTTTTGAGAGTCACCCTCATGAAGAGAGCATCGTCCGTGATTAAGATGCGCTTCGCCATACTCGATCCCCTTGCAGTGGTTTCCGATAGAAGAACGGGAGGTGCTGCTCGAAGCCGATCTCCCGGCTGTTGAAGATTCGTTCCGTGCTCCCGACGAACAGGACGCCGCCGGGTTTGAGCGCGGAGAAGAACCGTTGGTACAAGTCGTCTTTCGCCTGATCGTTGAAGTAGATCACGACGTTCCGGCACATGACGAGGTCGAAACCCGTGTCGTAAGTGTCGGTCAGAAGGTTGGCCTTCTTGAAGGTCAGATACTTCCGGATGCTGTTTGACGCCTGCCAGTCGTTGCCGACCTTGGCGAAGTATTCCCGGTACTCCGCGGGCACCCCGCGCATGTCGGCATCGGAGAACCGCCCCGTCCGCGCCTGGGTCAGGGCGGCGTCGTCGATGTCGGTTCCGATCACGGTGTGGTTTCCGGGGAACCTCTTCTCCAGAATCGCGGCGAGGCTGTGGGCTTCGGCCCCGTAGCTGCAGCCGGCGCTCCAGCACTTCAGCCGCGTCGTGCGCTGCAGCAGTTCGGGCAACACCTTCGTTTCCAGTTCGGCCCACTTCTCGGGGTTGCGGAAAAGCTCGGAGACGTTGATCGCAAGCTTGTCCTGGAACCACCGGACGTTCTCGGGAGACTTCTTCAGCAGAGCGGCGAACTCGGCCAGGTCCTTGCACCCTCGGGCTTCGATCATGCCCAAGGTCCGCCTTCGCAGCTGCTCCTGCTTGTACAGGTTGAGGTCCACGCCGGTCAGCGACTTGAAGACGCTGAAGAGGCTCTGCCAGTCGCGTTCTTCAAGAGGCACGGGCGACCCTCCCCGCCGTCACGGCGGCCGTGATGGCGGCCCCGATGTCTTGGATCGGCAGTTCGGCGTGGACGGCTCCGTTCTCCTTCGCCGCCCTCGGCATCCCGTAGATGGTCGCGGTCGACTCGCTCTCGCCGAGAACGTAACCCCCCGCCTGCCGGATTTCCAGGGCTCCCTGGGCCCCGTCTCTCCCCATGCCGGTCAGAACGGCGGCGACGCACCTGTTGCCGTAGTGCCTGGCGGCCGATTCGAACAGACAGTCGGCGGCGGGCCGAACGCCGTGCAGAGGCGGTTCGTGGTCGAACTCGAGGGAGCCCGCCTTCCCGATCCGCATGTGCATGCCGCCGGGGGCCAAGAGGGCCTCGCCGGGCTTGATCCGGTCGCCGGGTTTCGCTTCCCGAATGGGGACGGTCCCGATGCGGTCCATCCGTTTGGCCAGGTTGTCCGTAAACCCGGCCGGCATGTGCTGGACGAGGAGAACCGGCGCCGGGAAGCCGACCGGCAAGGACTGCCAGAGGATCTGGAGCGCCCGGGGTCCGCCGGTGGAGCTCGCCACCAGCACGATCTTGTCCGAGGTCGCGCTCACCTTGGCCATCGGCTGAGGCGCGGCCGGCCGGGCGGTGAGCCGCGCCGTCCGCGCGTTCTTGATCTTGAGGATCAGCTCGTCCTTGACCTGTTTGAGAGCGGCGAAGGAACCGTCGGCCGGTTTGGTGACGAAGTCGAGCGCTCCCGCCTCGAGGGCGGACAGCGTCGCCTCGGCTCCCTGCATGGTGAGGCTCGACACCATGATCACCGGCGTCGGTCTCCCGCGCATGATCTCCTTCAACGCGGAGAGCCCGTCTCGGCGGGGCATCTCGACGTCGAGCGTGATCACGTCCGGCCGAAGATCTCGGGCCGCCGAGACCGCCTCTTCGCCGTCGGCGGCGAAACCGACGACCTCGAAGCCGGGCTCGCCGGACAGCATGTCGGCCAGCATGCGCCGGGTCAGCGTGGAATCATCGACGATCAGAATGCGGGTGCTCATGCGACGTCAAATGCCTCGATCAGCTGCTCGTACCGCTCGTACGTTTCGATGAACTCCCCGAGCAACCCATCTATGTTTTCGGCTTGCAGGCCGAGCCGCGTCAGAGTGTCTTCGCAGAAGTCGTAGCGCAGACCGTCGGCGCCGAGGCCAAATCCCATGCTCATCGTCATGAAGTCGCCGATGTGCACGCAGTCCGTCACTGGGCTGGGAGGATCGGCCGCGTTGGGATTGTGGTGGTGCCGGATCGCCAGCACGAGGTCGGGAGGCAGATTCCACTGCTCGCCGAGATAGGCGCCGACTTCGGTGTGGTCGTATCCGAGGACTTTGCGCTCGACTTCGTCGAAGGTCATGTTGGTCCGCAAGGCGAGACTCACGAGACCGTCGATCTTCGACTCCAGCCAGACGCTGAGGGCGACTTTGCCGATGTTGTGGAGCAGTCCGGCCGAGAAGGCGGTCGGCTCGGGAGCGCGTTTCGTGGTCCGCGCGACCAGCTCGGCGCCGGCCGCGACCGCGAACGAATGGGTCCACATCGCCTTCGGGCCGAGCCCGTAGCCGCGCAGCTGCCGGCTCATCCACGGGTAGGTGGCGGCGACGACGGCGAGGTTGTGGACGGCCCGCATCCCGAGGACGACGACCGATTCGTTGATGCTCGTGATCTGCCGCTGGAACCCGTAGTAGGCGCTGTTGGACAGACGGAGAACCCGGGCCGTGAGCGCCTGGTCCTGAGCGATGTAGTTGGCGACGCTGCGGGCGTTGGCGTCGGGCGACGCCGTTTCGCGCATGACTTGCAGGGCCGCCGCCGGGATGGTCGGCAGGTCGGGCGTGCCGCGGACGATCTCTTCAAGCGTTAGGGCAGTTCCGAGCATCGCTTACCCCCGTAATCGGCAGAGTTCGACTTCGCCTTGAGACACGGTTCGCACGAGGACGATCCCGGTTTCGGCCGTGAAGGTCACCGTTCGGCCGAGGCTGCCGCCCACGTCGCGGGCGACCATGCGCAGGCCGTACTGCTTGGCGAGCCGGTCGACGGCGGCCGAGTTGCGGGCCCCGACGTCCAGGCGCGAATTCGCGCCGCCGCCGAATTTGAAGACCTGGGCCCCTCCCGCCATCGCCCACCGGAGCCGGCTCTTCTCGGCGCCGAGACCCTCGAGCATCTTGAGGAGCTCGGGAATGGCCGTGTCGGCGAACTTGCCCGGCTTGTCGTTGGTTTTTTCCGCGAACGCTTCGGGAAGCATGATGTGGGCGCTGCCGGCGACGTTCGCCGTCGGATCGAGAGCGACCAGCCCGATGCAGCTCCCCAGGCCGAGGCACGTGAAGGTCGCCGCCCCTTTCGCGACATGGATCTCCGCCATGCCGACCAAAACGGCAGAAGCAACCATCAGGCCGCCTCCGAAATACCCAGCGCCGCGAAGAGCGCCCGCAGGCCTCCAAGAGACGGGATGTAGAGGAACATCCCGCCCGCCGATCCCGAATGGTCGTGGATATCGGTTTCGATCGCCAGGGCGGCGTGGTCTTCCATGCTCGCCTCGTTGACGATCGACTCCAGAACGCAGGCCGCCATGTCGACGGCGAGCAGGGGAGGCGTCGCATGGAGCGTGAAGCCGGTCATGTCGGAGATCGCGTTCAGGAAGCTCGAGTTGATGATGTTCCCGACTTCGATCATCGCCGAGGCTTCCATCTCGCCGATCGACTCGACGGAGTCGGGCGAATACCCCAGAAGCATCGACCAGAGCGCCTGGGCCGACGGCCACGGGAAGAGGAAGGCCATGTGGCCCTCGATGTCCCCATCGATCGGCATGTAGATGCCGACGGTGAGACGCTCGCCTCCGCCGAGCATCGTGGGGATGGTGGTCAACGCCACCGATTCTGCATACGGAACCGACATGTTGAACGGCCTCTGCGTGATCTCGGACAACGAGGTCACCGCATGGCCCAAACCGATGTTCGCCAGTTCCCTCACGGCCGAGAGCTGCATCAGCCCAAGGTTCATCCCTTCGGACGACATCCCATCACCTCACTCCTCCGTTCGCCGAGTCTCGGCTTTCGCCGCCGACCGCCGGTCGACGGTCGCCGGACTCCCGCCAAATCGTGAACGAGGACCGTTGCGTGCCGCGCCAAACTCGTCGGCGCGAGCCCGACCCTTCGCTCATTCGTTCGGTTCCATATCGCCCCGCCCGGAGTCCAGGCAAATATGCCTTGAGTTGGGCCTCGCCAAGCCCCTAGGTAAACTCGCGCCTCATGGCCGAACTCGAAACCGCCGCCATCCGACACGCGCTTCAGATCGCCCGAGACAACGGGTACACCGAAGTGGAACTGGAACTCGACGGCCAGACCTTCCGCGGGCGCCTGGCCCGATCCGCCCCGCCGGCCCGGTCCCCGCGGGTCTCGGGCAGCGCCCCGGAGGCCGCCCGCGACCCCGGCGACGGCCGGCACGCGGTCTTGGCCCCCTGCGTGGGTTTCTTTGCCGGCGGGAAACGCCCGCTCGAAGTCGGCATGTCGGTCGTCGAGGGCGAGATCGTCGCTTCGATCGAAGCCCTGGGGCTCGGCAACGACGTCGTCAGCCCCGTCGCCGGCGAGGTGGTCGAGGTGCTGGTCTCGCCGGGCGATCCGGTCGAGTTCGGGCAGACGATCGCGTGGGTCCAGGAGGCCAAGTGAACGGAAATCGACGGCCGGTCGGCGGCCAAACCCTCGTCTCGACCCTGATGGTGATCCTGATCGTCGGCGTCCTCGCGGTCGGGCTGTACATCGGCTTCCAGAGCATGGGGGGCGGCGCCGAGGGGAAATCGGCGCGTCCCGACGGCCAGGGCCAGACCATCGTCGGGCAGTCCATGCTGCGGGCCCGAGACGAGCAGTGCCGCAGCCAGCTCGGCCAGATCCGGTCGGCGATCCAGATGAACGCCACCCTCGACGAGGGCTTCCCGAGCGACCTCTCCCAGCTTCGACTCGGCGACGGCTTCACCCGGTGCCCGGTCGGGGGCGAGCCCTACGCCTACGACCCGCAGACGGGACAGGTCGCCTGCACCCATCCCGGCCACGAGAGATACTGATGTTTCGAAAAGTTCTGATCGCAAACCGGGGCGAGATCGCCTGCCGCGTCATCCGGGCGTGCCGCGAACTCGGCATCCGGTCGGTCGCCATCTATTCGCAGGCCGACCGCGACTCGCTCCACGTGAAGATCGCCGACGAGGCGGTCTGCGTCGGCGTCGGCTCGAACTCGGACAGCTACCTCAACCTGGCCAACGTCCTGATGGCGGCCAAGATTTCGGGGGCCGAGGCGGTCCACCCCGGTTTCGGCTACTTCAGCGAGCGGGCCCGCTTCGCCGAGGCCCTGGAGTCCCTGGGCGTGGTCTTCGTGGGCCCGCCGCCGGCGGCGATCGAGGCGATGGGGGACAAAGCCAAAGCCAAGCACGCGGCCATCGCCTCCGACTGCCCGGTGGTGCCGGGCTCGCAGGGCGCCGTCCCCAACGAAACCGACGCCCTCAAGCTGGCCGAGGAGATCGGCTACCCGGTCCTCCTCAAGGCGGTCGCCGGGGGCGGAGGGCGAGGGATCCGGCGCGTGGACAACCCGGAAGAGCTGGTCTCCTCGTGGAAGACGGCCCAGGCCGAAGCCCAGGCCAGCTTCGGCAGCGGCGAAATGCTGGTGGAGAAGTGCGTCGTGGAACCCCGGCACGTCGAGATCCAGCTGATCGCGGACCAGCACGGGAACATGGTCTACCTCGGGGAGCGCGAGTGCTCGGTGCAGAACCTGCGCCACCAGAAGATCGTCGAAGAGGCGCCGTTCGCGGGCTTACCGGAAGAAGTCCGACGAGCGATGGGCGAGGCGGCCGTCCGGGTCGCCGGCAGCGTCGGGTACACCAACGCGGGGACGGTCGAGTTCCTCGTCGATTCGGAAAACCGCTTCTACTTCCTCGAAATGAACACCCGGCTCCAGGTGGAGCACCCGGTGACGGAAGAGGTCACCGGCATCGACATCGTCAAACTCCAGCTCGCCGTGGCGGCGGGCGAGAGGCTCCCGATCGCCCAAGCCGACGTGAGGCTCACCGGACACGCGATCGAGGCGAGGATCACGGCCCAAGACCCGGACCGAGACTTTGCTCCGAGCACGGGACTCATCACGGGTTGGCGGGCTCCCGGCGGTCGCGGCGTCCGCATGGAGACCCACTGCTACGCCGGGTTCACGGTGAGCCCGTACTACGACCCGATGCTCGCCAAGCTGATCTGCGTCGGGAAGGACCGCCCCGAGGCGGTCGCCAAGCTTCAGACCGCTCTGTACGAGTTCGAAGTGGAGGGCATCACGACCAACATCCCGTTCCTCCGGCGGCTGGTCGCCCATCCCGACTACGTGTCGGGAAACATCACGACCGCTTTCGTGCCGAAAATGTTGGCCGAGGAGGCCGTCGTTGCCCGCTGATTTCCGGAAAGAGAACGCCGATCGCCGGCCGGAGTCCATATGCCGCGCCTGAAGAACCGCCGCGCCGCCCGAGAAGCCGCCCTCCGGGCGCTCTACGCCATCGAGATCGGCAAGGCGCTGTTGCCCGACGCGGTCAACGAACTGAGGGAGAACGCCGATCTCGGCCCGGAACTGACGGCGTACGCCGTCGCCCTCGTCACCGGAGTCCGCGAGCACCTGGCCGAGATCGACGACCTCGTCGCGGCGCGCGTGCGGGAATGGGACTACGACCGGCTCGCGGCCGTGGACCGCAACCTGATGCGGATCGCGACCTACGAGCTGTTCCACCAACCCGACGTCCCGCCGAAGGTGACGCTCGACGAAGCGATCGAACTGGCCAAGAAGTACAGCACGGCCGAGTCCGGCCGGTTTGTCAACGGCGTTCTCGCCAAGGTTCTCGAAGCCAGCCCGAAGTTGGACTGGGTGCCCCCGGTCGAGGAAGCGGCGAGGTCGCTCGAGGAACCCGCTCCGCCCGAACCGGAACCCGAAGTCGAGGAGACCGAACTCGAGGCGGAGTCCGCCGAAGCCAAGAAGCTGCTGCGGGCCGGGTTCTGGGGGATCCGCCGGGAGACGGACCGGTGAGCGCTCGGATTCTCGACGGCAAGGCCCTCTCCCAGACCCTACGGGCCGCCCTGAAGGAACGGGTCTCTCGGCTCCGCGAACGGGGCGTCGTGCCCCGGCTCGACGTCATCGTGGCCGCCCAAGATCCGGCGAGCCTCGCCTACGTGCGCATGAAGCACAAGTGGGCGACGGCGGCCGGCATGACGGGCGAGAGCTACGCGGTCGACGACAAAACCTCCCAGTCCGAACTCATCGACCTCGTCGGGAAGCTGAACGCCGACCCGTCCGTCCATGGCGTGCTGATCCAGCACCCTCTGCCCAAGCACCTCGACGAAGGGGCGGCGCTGATGGCGTTGGGGCACGGGAAGGACGTCGACGGAATTACGCCGCAGTCGCTCGGACGCCTCGTCTCCGGCCTGCCGGGCTTTCGCTGCGCCACCCCGCTGGGGATGATGAAGCTCCTCGACCACGCCGGGATCGACGCCAGCGGCCGCCACGCCGTGGTCGTCGGACGCAGCGTGATCTTGGGCAAGCCGGCGGCGCTGATGCTCCTGGAGCGGCACGCGACCGTGACCATCGCCCACAGCCGCACGCGGGACCTGGCCGACCTCGTGCGCACCGCCGACATCCTCGTGGCCGCAGTCGGGCGCCCCGAGATGATCCGCGGCGACTGGATCAAGCCGGGCGCGGTCGTGCTGGACGCCGGTTACAACAAGGTGGAGGGACGACCGCACGACGTCGGCGACGTCGACTTCGAGGGGGCGGCGCGGGTCGCCGCGTGGATCACGCCGGTTCCGGGAGGAGTGGGACCGATGACGGTGGCGAGTCTGCTGAGCAATGCGGTCGATGCGGCCGAAGCGACGGTTCGGTAGCGTGCTGGCGGCCCTCCTGGCGATCGTCTTCGTCTACATCGGGGCCTGCTGGTGGCTGTCCGGCCTCTACCTCGCCCCGTCGAAGCGAACCGCGCTGCGCCCGACCGGATCGCTCGACCTGCTGCTCCCGACCGCCGAGGGCAAGGTCCCGCTATGGGCGTCGCCCGGGATCGGGGCCAGTCTCGCCTCTCGCGAGGGTGTCCGGGCGCGCGGCTCCGGCGCCGGTCGGGAGATCGACCGTTCCGCCATCCGGGCCGTGTACATCCTCATCCACGGGCACGGCGGTCATCGCGGAAGCTGGACCGAGGCGTACCGGGGTCTGGTCGACGCCGGATTCGAAGTGCTGGTCCCGGAAATGCCCGGACACGGCGTCAACCCCGACCCCGTCTGCGGATTCGGACCGAAGGAGTCGAGAATCGCCGTCGCCCTGGCCCGGGCGGCACGGGAAGCGTCCGGAGAGGGCGTCCGCATCGTCGGCGTCGGGCTCTCTCTGGGCGGCGCGGCGCTCTGGCTGGCGGGACGGGACGACCCGGAGGCGTTCGACGCCATCGTCTCGGAAGGTTCGTTTGCCGAGCTGCAGCCGACGGTCGACCGTTGGTTCTCCCGGGCCGTGCCGGGCATGCACGTCGCGATGCGGCCGGTCCAGTGGTTTGCCCAGATGCGCACCGGGGTCCACCCTTCCCAGGTCCGCCCGGTCGAGGCGGCCCGGGCTTGGCGCGGGCGCCCCGCTCTCGTCATCCATGCCGCCGAGGACCGCCTGGCGCCCGAGGACGATGCGCGCCGCCTCGCCGAAGCGGCCCAGGCCGAGCTGTGGGTCGTGCCGGGTGCCGGTCACGCCCACGCCTGGGGTGCCGACCCGCAGGGGTACCTGACCCGTCTCGCGTCGCTCGCGGAATGAGGCCGAACGCCGACCAGGGTGCCCTTCGGCCCGAGAACTGCGAGTACAATGCCCGTCAATGCCTCGACGAGATTCGAGCCTCGAGAAAAGTCAAATGAAGAACGTCGTCCTTTCCATTCTCCTCGGCATCGGCGTGGCCGCCTCGGCGGCCGCCCAAGACAAATCCTGTTGCGCGGCCGCCAAGGTCGAGGCCAAGACGGCCTGCGCGACCGCGTGCGAGACCAAGGCGGCCGGCGCCAAGTCCGACTGCGGGTCCTGCACGACCGGCTGCGAGTCGAAGTCGACCAAGAGCGACGGCGGTTCCTGCGCCTCGGGTTGCGGAGGAAAGGCGGTCAAGAGCGCGGTGGCCGAAGTCTGGAGCGAAGAAGCGTTCATGGCCGAAGCCCGCCGCATGACGATGGCGGCCGAAGGAAAGACGGCGTGCTGCAAGTCGACCGCCGACAAGCCGGTCGCCCGCGGCGCCGCCGGTTGCTGCAACGCGCCGAAGCAGGTCGCCCGGTTCAAGGTGTTCGTGCGCGGCGAGGGATACCGCTTCTTCGGCTGCAACACGTCGGCCGACCAGGGACGGCGCCAGCTCGCCGCCCAGGGCAAGCACGTGGGACGCGTCCAGACCGTCCTCACCCGCATCCTGATCGGCTGATCTTCAACCCGATCGAACGAGACCCTCGGCGTCGACGACGCCGAGGGTCTTCCTTTACCGGCCGCCGTCCCGGGCGGCATCCAGGCGGGCGATTTCCCGGCGGGCCCGCTCCTCGTACGCCGTACCCGGGTTCAACTCGATCACCCTTTGAAAGGCTCCGCGCGCGAGAAGCGGTTGTCCCAGCCGGAGATAGGCGATCCCGAGCTCGCCGAACGTCTCTCCCCGCACGTGGATGGAGACTTTCCGCATCCGTTCCGGCCCGATGTAGCCGATGAACCAGAGACAGTCGTCGCGGAGCTGCTCCCAGACCCGCCCCGGAACCATGTCCTCCGGCAGATACTGCCCCTGAACGTACAGGGTCG
Source organism: Fimbriimonadaceae bacterium (assembly GCA_046719655.1). GTDB lineage: Bacteria > Armatimonadota > Fimbriimonadia > Fimbriimonadales > Fimbriimonadaceae > JBDNCL01. The sequence continues at coordinate 2,134 of JBDNCL010000069.1, read as the reverse complement.
CCGCCCGCATCATGCGGATGTTGGGATCGCGTGGTGACCGCGCCACCGCCCGGTCCATGTTCGCCCAAGACAGCTCGAGCAGCGACCGAGCCCGCTCCCGATCCCGGTCTCGGATCACGGCTAGGACCGCCTTCACGGTCTGCCCGTTCCCCAGCCATACCCTCGCCCGGGGGTCGTCGGGGTTGCGGCGGACCATGGTCTCGATCTCGGCGAACGCCCTCTGGAAGGTCTCCACGTCGCCCCGGAACACGCGGAAGAAGTCGGCTCGGTACTTCACGATGAACGGGTCTTCGACATAGGTGCCCGGTACGGGCCGGTTGTACTCGGGCTTGGGCCAGACGAACTGCGCCGACGCCGACCCGGCGGCCACGAGCAATCCTGCGGCGATGACGGTGCGCGCGATCTTCACATCTTCCGTGTACGGGACGGCCGATCCGAGCGTCCCTCCCGTCGCTGGGCAGGCCCAGCCGACGGATCGGCGGCAAACCGTCGGAGACTGCGGCCACCGTCCCAGAATCCAGCCCCGCGGAGCCGCCGCCGGCGGGCGCGAGGTGGACCGACGTCGAGCCGACGGTCTTCCCCGTTCGCCCGGGCCGATCGCCCGATCAGCCGGGACTTGGGCCATACTCGGGACCGTCGTGACCCCGAAGACCCCCATGCTGAAGCAGTACTTCGCCGCCAAGGCGGAGCACCCCGGCGTGCTTCTGGCGATGCGGGTCGGCGACTTCTACGAATTTTACGGCGAGGACGCCGAGACGGCGGCCGCCGCGCTGGAGATCACCCTGACCGGGCGCGACGACGGGGGCACCCGGATTCCGATGGCGGGCGTGCCGTTCCACTCGGTCGAGAAGTATCTGGCCCGGCTGCTCGGCAAGGGCCTCAAGGTGGCGCTGTGCGACCAGCTCGAAGACCCGAAACAGGCCAAAGGACTGGTCAGACGAGGCGTCACCCGGGTGCTCACCCCCGGCACGCTGGTCGAGGACTCGATGCTCGCGACCGGGCAGAACAACTTCCTGGCCGCCGTCTGCGTCCACGACGGGCGGATCGGGTTTGCGAGTCTGGACCCGAGCACGGGCGAGTTCGCCGTGACCGAGTTCGGCGAGGAAGAGGGCCAAGAGCGGATTCTTCAGGAGCTGGCGCGCCTGCGGCCGGCCGAGCTTCTGGTCGGACCCGAAGCGGAGCCGGTCGGCGAAGTCGCCCAGCAAGGGCTCGGGGCCTCCGTCACGACGACCGCGCCTCCCGGAGTCGACCGGGCGCGGCGCCGCCTTCTGGATCAGCTCAAGGCCTCCCACCTGGACGGTTTCGGACTGCACGGCAAGGACAGCGCCGTCGTCGCCGCCTCGATGGTGCTCCTCTACGCCGAAAAGAACGGTCTGCCCCTCGGGCACGTCGACTCGCTGACGACCTACTCGGTCGACGGGTACATGCAGCTCGACGGTTCCACCCGGCGAAGCCTCGAGCTGACCCAGAACCTCCAGGACGGAACGCGGCGGTACACCCTGCTCTCGGTGCTGGACGAGACCCGCACCCCGATGGGATCGCGTCTGCTGCGCCGCTGGATCGAACAGCCGATCCTCGACCGAACGGAGATCGAGGCCCGCCAGGAGGCGGTGGCCGAACTCCGGCAGCGCGCCATACCGCGAGGCGACGTGCGCGACGATCTGCGTCTCGTGGCCGACATCGAACGGCTGGTGTCGCGGGCCGCGACCGGCACGGCCGGCCCCCGCGACCTGGCCGCGCTCGGCGCGTCCCTCCGCGCGCTGCCCCGCGTCGTCCAACCCATCCTCGGCATGGTTTCGGCGAGACTGGTCGAACTGGCCGATCAGATCGGCGATCACCGCGAACTCGCCCAGCTTCTGACCGAGGCCCTGGTCGAAGACCCGCCCCACACGGTCCGCGACGGCGGCGTGTTCCGACCGGGGTACGACGCCGAGCTCGACAAACTGCGGGACCTGGCCCAAAACGGCCGCCGCTACATCGCCGCCCTCGAGTCGGCGGAGCGGGAGCGGACCGGGATCGGGAACCTGAAGGTCGGCTACAACTCCGTGTTCGGCTACTACCTCGAAGTGCCCAAAGCCCAGATCGGGAAGGTGCCCGAAGACTACGTCCGGAAGCAGACGACGGCAGGCAGCGG
>JBDNCL010000068.1:0-12262 GCA_046719655.1 Fimbriimonadaceae bacterium | reverse complement strand
GCGCGAATCTCGGGATCCATCTCCAAGAGGTCCTGGCCTTCGAACTCGACCGATCCTCCCGTCACCTCGTAGGCGTCTCGGCCGGCGAGGACGTTGGCGAGGGTGCTCTTTCCGGATCCGTTCGGCCCCATGATGGCGTGCACCTCGCCCGGGTTGACGTGCAGATCGATCCCGCGAAGAATCGGTTTGTCTTCGACGCGCGCGTGAAGGTCCTTGATGTGAAGCATGTTCTGGTTCCTGCCGAGAGGGTACCCGGCGTCCGACTCCCATCCCGGGAACGGTACGGTGGGCACCGTCTGGGTCTACGCATCATTGGACCCCAATGTTTACGGTCCAGTCAACGATTGGCGTCGGAACCTGGGCCAGAACCGGGCCGGAACGGCCGAAAGGCTCGAACCCGTCAGCCGACCGGCCGACCCAAAACCCGGGCGGCCGCCGATCGGAGCATGTCGGGGTCGAGAGCCCACGTACCGTCCTTTTCGAGAACCTGAGCCGCCGGCAACGTCTTGCCGAACCCCCCCGTCGCCGAGTCGAGGTCGGCCGCGATGTCGAGCATGGTGAGCCCGTCCACCAGCACCTCGTCGAGCGGACGCTCGTGCCAGGGGCCCCGGGTTCGCGACAGGTACTCGAAAATGCCGCGGATCCGTTCGGAACCGGAACCGGCGCAGGCGTACTCGGCATTCTCGAATCGGGCTCCGGCACCGTCGAAAAAGTAGACCCCGAACTGTCCGCGAGCCTTGTCGTACGCCGACACGATGGGCAAGAACACGCCGATCCCCTGCATCGCCGTCTGGATGTTGGATGCCAGGACCCGGGAAATCTCCATCAGCTTGCCTTCGAGCGACAGTTCGCTGATGACCATCCGTCGGTAGTACTTGAACCCGTGCTTGAGGAAGCGGGCGACTTCGATCGAACGGGCGAACGACCCGCTGATCGCCAGCACGGTGGAGTCGTCCAGGGCCAAGATCTTCTCGGCCTGGTCGAACATGATCAGATTCCCCATCGTCGCCCGTCGGTCGGCCAGACTCAGCACCCCGCCTCGGTAGCGCAGAGCGATGACCGTCGTGCCGTGGGTTTCGTGGGAAACGCCGATCGGGGCCGGCTCGAAGCCGACGAGCTCCCGGAACGACTTGGTCGAGGCTGGCGTCATGGGCGAGGGCGTCACTGGCCGGATCGCTGGCGGTACCGCTTGGCTTGGTCGGGATCCACCTTCCTCATGCGGCGCAGCAGCTCGTTGTCTCCGCCCGGCTTGTCCACCTGCGGTCGTTCGGGTCCTCGGTCTTCGCCGAGCTTGCGCTCGGGTTCGGCCGGTGTCGGCCTCGTCAATCGATCGTCCATCGTCACCTTGTTCATACGCTCCCCAACGATTCCAGGAATGCAGCCACGTCGGGCGAATCGGCCAAAGTCGACGGGTACTCGCCGTCGGGCTTCAGCTCCACCGTCTGGACATCGGAGCCGACTTCGAACGTCAGCGTCCGCCATCCGGCCGTCTTGAGGTGCTTTCCGAACTTGCGGACGGCAACCCCTCGCGCCATCGCTCGGGTCGGCTCGAATACGGTCCGAAGGCGCGGTTCGACGACATCCGCCGGAGGACGCTCTTCCACCTCGCCGGTATCGGCCAGGGCGAAATAGAGCCCCTCTTCGGAATCGACATTATGATAGGCCAAATCGAACGATTGGAGCGAAGGATCCGCCCAGTTCGTCTCCTCGGCCTGCATGAAGTGCCCCAGCATCTTCCGCTTGGCCGCCCAATCGACGGATCGGGAGAATTCGATCGGGTCGTCGCGCAGCATCCCCATCAGCGCTCGGCAGTCGCCGACGACGGCCGTCAGCTCGTCCTCCTGGCAAGCGAACACCCGATAGGGACCGATCTCGGGCCCGTTGCCCGAAAAGGCGAGGTGGGGCAGTTCGAGAACCTGCTCGGCGGCCGCAAAGTACGACTCCAAAATCTCGCCGACCGTGGTCCAGCTGCCGTTGGCCAGCTCCACCCGGAACTCCCACGACTCGTCTTTGCTGACCGCCTGAAGGGCCCGGACCGGGTCCTTCAGCTCCCAAACCGGAGCCTCGCCCGCCTCGGCGAGCGCGATCGCCAGCTTCACGAGTCCGACTTTGCGCGCCGTCGCCGACGGGACCATGTTGGCGTCTCCGGCGATCACGTGCAGGCGCATCCACTGGGCCGGGTCGGCGTGGGGCTCGTCCCGCGTGTTGAACAGCGGCCGCCGATAGAGGGTGTCCACGTTGTGGACTTCGGCGAAGAAGTCGGCCCGCTGGCTGATCTGGTACGCGGCCGGATCGCCCGCCTCGCTCCCGACCTTCCCGGCCCCGCAGAGCACCTGCCGGGCAACCAGCATCGGGGCCACCGCCCGGTACAGCGCGTCGAAGCCGAGGCTCCGTGGAACGAGGAAGCTTTCGTGGGTGCCGTAGGACGCCCCGTGGAAGTCGGTGTTGTTCTTGAAGATCCGCACCTCGCAACCCGTCTTCCCGGAATACGCGGCCGCGGCCCGACGCACCGCGATCTCCCCCGCGAGGTCCTGGAGAACGAGCTCGCACAGGGTCCGACACTCCGGCGTGGCGTACTCGGGATGCCCGTGGTCGTTGTAGAAGCGGGCCCCGTTCGGCAGAATCCGATCGCTCCGAACGTCGGCGTCCGGACCGTGCGTACGCCCTTCGTCGAACCGGGCGTCGATCGGATCGACGCTCAGGCGGTCCTGGGTGAAACCGCGCAGATCGGCCCTCGGAGACTCAAACCGATAGTCCCAACCGACAAAGCACCCGCCCGGATAGCTCCGGACGAGGGCTTTGCCGTGTTCGACTTGGTCTTCCGCCCCACTCCCTTCCACCGAAAGGCCGTATTCGGTCTCCAGGCCGGCGAGGATCCAACGCATCTACAGTCGGAATACGATGAATCGCCCGGTTTGTTGGAAGGTCGCCGGCAAAGTCCCGTTCTCGACGACGAACGTGCCGCTGCGGACATCTCGGAATGTCGGCGTCAGGATGCCCGGCCGGAACACGAACCCGTTCAGCGTCCCGCTCAGGGCACCCGCCGTCGAACCGGCCACGTAAGAGGCGATCGGATACACCTCGAACTCGCCGGACTCCAAGTCGGCCGTACCGTAATACAGTTCGTTCACGTTGCCCACCGTGCTCTGCGAGAACAGGACCATCGAAACGACCTCGTCGTCCGAGTTTCGCGGCATCAGGATGCACTCGAACGGACCGGGCCTGATGATCGGCGAGCGGGAGACGTTGCCGGGGATCGTGAACGGCCGCCAGATGCCCTGCCGGGCGATGATGCGCGCCTCGTTCGTGAGGTCGCGCGGGTCGATCTGCCGGATGACGTAGGTACCGGGCGCGTTGTTCGGGCTGGCCGGCGGATTCGACACCAGGCCCTCGAGAGGATCGTCGCCCGGAACGACGACCTCGAACGGAACGCTGGCCGCGCTCTGAGGACCGGCCAGGGCGACGTGGTCGCCGCTGAGGAAGACGCGGGTGGCCGGGGTGCTGTCCGACATCAGCGGCTTGTTGGCGACGCCGCTGATGTTGAAGGCGAGAAAGTCGGAAAACGACCCGACGATGCGGCCGCCCGTGAAGTTGAGGATCTCGAACAGATCTTCGTCGAACGTGACTTCGGATCCGTCGATCTCGAACATCCCGGGCTCGAGGAAGACCGTGATCCCCGAGCGGCGGCCGGGGAACGACCGCACCTGCATCGGAAACGAGCTGAGCACGATCGGCGCTCCACCGGGACCCGAGATCGTCGTGAAACCGCCCAGGTCGTTTTCGACCCGAAGCCGCGCGATTTCCAGGAAGAACTCTTCGAAGCTGCGGCTGGAGATGGCGACCGAGAATCCGCCCGCCGGAACCGGAACGTCGATGCGCTGGGACGTGTAACCGTCGAGGAGGAGGCTTCTCTCGGGGATCAGAACCGTCTCGACCCGACCGAAAAGGTCTTCGGCATACACGCGGCCGACGACGGCCGTGATCGAGCCGGGCGCTCTTCCCGCTCCCGTGTTGTACGTCACTTCGAGGATGCCGTCCGTGTTCAGAAGCGAGGTGTTGACCTGAGACAGGCCGCCGACCGGCGCCCCGCCACCACCGCCGCCGCCGCTTCCGGCGCCTCCGCCACAACCCGAAACCGCAACAATCGCCCACGCACTAGCCAGAAGAAATGCCCACTTCTTCACTGCGACCTCACCTCGAACGGAGCCCAGCGCCATCCGTCGCTGGGCGTAGTATAGCAACTTTACCAAGATACGACCCGACTCTGTAACGGCATCTTCCGAGTTGCGGAAAAGGCGGCGGGCGGCGGGCCCGACCGGTGCAGGGTGCTCAGTCTCGACCCGTCCCCATCGAGAGGGCGGCGGTTCAGGCGGCCCGCGAAGCAGCGGCCGTCATCTTTCTGGCCTTGCCGACCGCGCCGAGGGCGCCCTCCGCGAGCCGGGCGATGTCGGCGTCGCCGATTCCGAGCTTGGCCAGCAGGGCATCGGGCGGCGTGGCCGGAATGTTGGCGAGACCGCCGTCGTACCCCAGCGGATGGGCCAGGCACTCGCCCGCAAAGACGGCGAGCGAGTTCGGATTCAGTTTGCTCCAGTCGCCGTGGTGGTCAGCGATCGCCTGGACGACGGGTAGCGGGAAGTTCCACTCGCGGGCGGCGAGGGCGCCGACTTCGGCGTGGGTGGTCCCGAACGTCCGCAGTTCGATCTCGTGGAGCTGGGTGGGCGTTCCGCCCAACGAAGACAGGAGTTTCGGATACGTCTCCGGCGCCAGGAGGGCGAGAACGACGATTCCCAGATGGGCCGTCGCGGCGGCGGGAACGACGACCGCCTCGTCCGCCCCGGGAATCCGCGGCACACACAGCTTGGCCAGAGCCCCGACCGCCACCGCCTGAGCCTGAAGCCGTTCCGCCGACAGGGCGGTGGATTGGGCGACCAGAGCGTGCAGAGCGTCCAGGCCGGCCCAAAGGGCCCACTCCCGGGCCTCCGCCCCCGCCGTCTCCCAACAGGCCCGGCCGCCGCACGTTTCCGGAGGAACCAACGCTCCGAAAGCCCTTTCGTAATGCTGCTTGAGCCACGCCTCGCTCGCGAACATGCGCTCGATCAGGGCCGGGTTGGGCAAGGTCGGCTGACAGAACAGCGCGATCCGGTTCATGACCGCCTCGAGCCGCTTGCGTTCGCGCAGCCGGACGATCCCCGAATGGAACCCTCCCGATGCGTCGCGACGATGTTCCGATGACCTTGCTTCCACTCCACTCCGGATTGTCGGCAAAAACGACGGGGGACACACCCCGCAAAACGGCGGGCCCGAGGCCGATTTTGGGCATGGGTACACTCTCTCCTCGCCATGAAACGGGAGCATCTGCTGGACCTGAACGAGGTGCTCCAGCACCCGGGCAAGAAGATCGCGGTCGACGTATCGACGGAACTTGCGAATACGCCCGAGGTGGAGCTGATGGGCGAAATGAAGGGCTATCTGGAGGCGGTCAGCACCGGCAACCTCCTGCTGCTGACCGGCGAGTTCAAGGCCCGCGTCATTCTCGACTGCGCCCGATGCGGCGGGCCCCTCGAAGTCGCGGTGGACTTCGAAGTGGACGAGCAGTTCCCGGTCGAGGGCATCCCCGCCAGCTACAACACCGGCGACTACGCCCGCGTCGCTCCCGACGAACCCTACGAGCTTTTCGTCGAGAACGCGCTCGACGTCGACGCCCTCCTGCGCCAGGACATCCTCGTCGCCCTGCCGATGCAGCCCCTCTGCCAGTTCGGCTGGGAAGGGCCGTGCCCCAAAGCCCTCGAGAAGGAGTCCCGCCGTGCTCCGACCGGACGGCCCGAATTTGCCAAACTCCAGAGCCTAGTCGACCGAGAAACCTCGTCCGAGGGTGGGACCTCTTGAATATCGCGCTCGATGCGATGGGGGGCGACTACGCCCCGAAAGAGATCGTTGCCGGCGCCGTCGAAGCCGCGCCCCTCCTCCGCTGCCGCATCACCCTGGTCGGGGACCCCGCCGCCATCCAGGCCCACCTGCCGAATCCCTGCCCGACCAACATCGAGATCCACCCCGCGACCGAAGTGATCGAGATGCACGAAAAGCCGGTCGAGGCGATCCGGAAGAAGCGGAACTCCTCGCTCGTCGTCGCCGCCAACCTGGTCAAGGAGGGTTCGGCGTCCGCCATGGTTTCGGCGGGGAACACCGGGGCGGCGACCGCCGCCTGCCTTCTGGCGTGGCGTCAGATGCACGGATTCCACCGTCCCGCCATCGCCAGCGTGATGCCGAACAGCCACGGGCGGTTCGTCCTTCTCGACGCGGGCGCCAGCCCGGACGTGGACCCCGAGCACCTGGTCGAGTTCGCCCTGATGGGGAGAGCCTACGCCGAAAAGATGCTCGGCAAGAAATGCCCGCGCGTCCATCTCCTGAACGTCGGGGAAGAAGAGGGCAAAGGCAACGCGTTCGCCAAGCAGGCGTACCGGCTGCTCAGCCGATACTCCTGGTTCGCGGGCAACATCGAGGGAAAGGACATGCTGGCCAAGAACGTCGACGTCGTCGTATGCGACGCGTTCGTCGGCAACGTGGTCCTGAAGACGGCCGAAGGCGTCGCCGAGCTGATTCTCAAGCTGATCAAGGACCAGGTGCCGAAAAACCCGATCCAGGCCCTGCCCTACCTGCCGATGAAGGGGCTGTTTCGCCCCCTTTTGAAGAAGATGGACTACGCCGAGATCGGCGGTTCGCCGCTCCTCGGCCTGAACGGCCTGTGCTTCATCGGGCACGGCCGAAGCAACGCCAAGGCGATCCGAAATGCGCTCTTGCAGGCGCAGACCGCCATCGACGAACGTCTTGTCGATGTGATCCGGGAGAGCGTGCGCGTCGAATTGGGAGTCTGAGGGAGTCTATGTCAATGCGAGCCGTCGTCGAATCTATCGGTCATGCCGTCCCCGACAAGGTCCTGACCAACGCCGATCTGGAGAAGCTGGTCGAGACCAGCGACGAATGGATCCGACAGCGGACCGGAATCGTCGAACGCCGGATCGTTTCGGACGGGGAAACGGCCAGCACGCTCGGCGCCCGAGCGGCGCTCGAGGCGCTCGGGCGCGCCGGCGTCGATGCGGCCGACGTCGATCTGGTCGTGTGCGGCACCGTAACCGGCGACATGCTGTTCCCGTCCACCGCGTGCCTGATCCAAGAGGCGATCGGAGCGAAGAAGGCGGGAGCGTTCGACGTCGGTGCCGCCTGCGCCGGGTTCATCCACGCCCTGGCCGTGTCTTCGGCCATGATCGAGTCGAAGCAGGCCGAGCGGATCCTCGTCGTCGGAGTCGACGTTCTCACCCGCTTCGTCGACTGGACCGACCGCGGCACCTGCATCCTGTTCGGCGACGGCGGCGGGGCCCTGCTGATCCGCGGCGAGGAGAACACCGACCGGGGAATCCTGAAGACGGTCATGATGTCGGACGGCTCGGGGGCCTGCCACATCAACCTCGAAGTCGGCGGAAGCCGCTTCCCGTCCGGATCCCCCGACTCGGCCGGCCGACGCCACCACATCTACATGGCGGGCCGCGAGGTCTATCGGTTTGCCGTCAACGCGATGGGCGACGCCTGCTACCGAGCGTTGGCCGAAGCCGGACTGAAAACGTCGGACGTCGACCTCTTCGTGCCCCATCAGGCCAACATCCGGATCATCCAGTCGGCCGCCGAACGACTCGGACTCCCCGAAGAGAAGGTGCTGATCAACGTCGACCGATACGGCAACACCAGCGGCGGTTCGATCCCCCTCGGACTTTACGAAGCGGTAGAAACCGGCCGGCTGCAAGAGGGGATGATCGTGATGACGGTCGGATTCGGAGCCGGACTCGTATGGGGCGCCAACGTCATCCGCTGGTAGAGCCCCGGGCGACGCCGAGTCCGACGGTTTGCCCTCTGCACCCCCGAGCGTCGGAGAGATCCGCGGCCCGAGCCTCAGGCGAAGAGAAGCCGAACGGCGGCGACGGCGGCTAGAAGCAAGACGGCGTCGGCGAACCAACGCTCGGGGATGCGTTCGAACACCCGCTTGCCCGCCAACGCCCCGACGACGATCGCCGGGATCATCGCGACGTTGAACGCGAAGGTCTGGATCGTCATCATCGGCCGGTCGGGCATCGCCGCCGTCAGAGCGAGGTACACGGGCACCTTGGACAGATTCAAAACCAAGAACAGCCAGGCTCCCGTACCCATGAACTGCCGCTTGTCCAGCCCGAACGCGGCCATATAGATGGTCATCACGGGGCCGGCCGCATTCGAGACGAGCGTCGTGAAACCAGCCAGGAAGCCTGATGTCGCCACCCCGGCCGGATGCCGGGGAGTCCATCTGTCCCCCAGCCGGTTTCTCAAAAGGTACACCCCCAGCATCCCGAGAACCAGCGCACCGATGATCGGGTTCATCCAGTCCCTGCCCGACCGCTGGCCGAGGGTCCACAGAAAGACGGTGCCGCCGAACATGCCGATCGCCAATCCCGGCGCGAGCTTTCGGACGTGCCCCCACTGGGCGTGGGCGTGATAGTACGCGACCGCGAAGAAGTCGGCAAACACGAGCAGAGGCAGAAGCGCCCCGACCGAAAGCCGGCCCGGAAACACGAGGGGCATCAACGGAACGACGAGAATGCCGACGCCCGGAATGCCCGTCTTCGCAAGCCCGACCATCAGGGCGACCGCAATCCCGGCCCCCCACTGCCAAGGTTCGAGCTCCGGAAGCACGTCGGCAGTTTATCGCCTCTCGGAAAGCCGGACGAGGCCTCTTCAGGCGGGACGGGAAACTACGTAGTCGGCGATCGACACCAGAATCCGCTTCGCCTCCGTATCGGGCAGAACGGAGATGCTGTCGGTCCCGCTCAGCACCTCGCAGCGCGCCGTCTGTTCGGCTTGGGCGTACACCCCTCGGACCTCCATCCACTGGCCGATCATCCGCAGCTCGTCTTCGGTCACCCCGTTTCCAAACTTCGATCGGACCACCTCGCGCTCTTCCTCGCTCAATCGGTCGACCAGCAGAATGAGCGGAAGCGTCGCGCACCCCTCGCGGAAATCGGTGCCCTTCGGCTTTCCGGTCGACTTCTCGTCGCCCCGATAATCGAGGAGGTCGTCCGCCATCTGGAACGCCATCCCCAGGTGGTAACCGTACGAACCCAACGCGCGGACCACGTCCTCGTCCGCACCCGCCGCGTACGCGCCGATCTCGCAGCACGACTGGATGAACGTCGCCGTCTTGCGGGCGAGAATCTCGCGGTGCTCGGACAACGGCAACCCGAAACGGCCTCGGGCCGCCAACTCCTGAACCTCGCCCTCGGCCAGATCGACGACCGCCTTCGACACGTTCCGGATGATGCGGAGATCGCCGTCGTCGGCCAAGATCGCCATCGCCTTGGACAGCAGCACGTCGCCGCTGAGGATGCTGGCCGTGTTGCCGAAGCGGGACGCCGCCGTCTCCGCGCCTCGGCGGGTCGCCGCCTTGTCGATGACGTCGTCGTGGATCAGGGTGGCCATGTGGATCATCTCCATACACGCCCCGAGACGACGGGTCCGCTCCTTGGAATACGGAAGCCCGGTCGCTTCCGCCGACAGGGTGACCAGAGCCGGTCGAAGGCGCTTGCCGCCCGCTCTCAGCGTCAGCTCGCTCACCTCGCGGACCAAGGGGACGTGGGAGAACACCCGGTCCTCCAACTCGACTTCCACCGCGGCGACCTCGTCGGCCAAAAAACGGAGGGTGTCCTCGTCCAACCGGGAGGAACTCATATGAAGAAATGCGGTCGATGTCATCCTCGGGTACCCCAGTGCATACAGACGTTCCCGAGCATCAGGTCCCGATAGCCGACCTCGGCAAACCCGGCTCGTGAAAATGCCTCCGCCAGTCCCTCGCGGGAGACGAACCGCTCGGTGCTCTTCGGCAGATAGGTGTAGGCTTCGCGGGCGCCCAGAACCGCCCCCATCCGAGGCAGCAGTCCGTGGGAGACGAGGCGGGACGCCCATCGCACGACCGGTTGGCGTGGCGTCTGCGTATCCAGACAGACCAGCCTGGCGCCCGGCTTGAGGCAGCGCGCGATTTCGGCGAGGGCCAAATCGAGGTCGGGCACGTTTCGGAGACCCCATCCGACCGTCGCCCCGTCGAAAACCGCGGTCGCGACCGGAAGACGGCCCGCGTCTCCGACCAGCAGGGCCGGTTCCGCCAGCTTCTGCCGCGCGATCGCGAGCATCGGACGGCAGAAGTCCACACCCACGATTCGACCCTGCGGCCCGACCGCCGCACGAAGCGGCGCCATGAAGTCGCCAGTCCCGCAACAGACGTCCAGCGCCGAATCGCCCGGCTTCAGCTGGAGTTTCTGCACCGCGAGACGGCGCCACGACCGGTGCCGCCGCACCGTCATGACCGAGTTCAGGCGGTCGTATACCGGAGCGATCTCGGCGAACATGCCCTGAACGGCGGCGCGCTTCTCCTCGCCTGCCGTGTCCCAGATCGCCCGCTTCTCGCCAAGGGTGGTCATCTCAGTCCTAGCTCTATATACCACCCGGCGCGAACGAAGTTTCAGAAAAAACTGAAAGTTGGGCCGGGCGGCGTCGGGCGCTTTCCGAACTGACCTGCGGTCAGTTCGGAAGCGCGTCGGCGGGGGGATCGGTCGGCATCGCCTCCGGTCGCCCATCGACCGACGAAATCTCGACCGTCGCCCCCGTTTTCGACGATTCGAGGAAGCCGTGGAAGATCTCCAGAACGTGCATCGCCAAGGCCCCGCTCGCCCGGTGCGGCCGCCGGTTCCGGATCGCGTAGGCCATGTCGAGCACGCCGAGACCGCGGCTGTTCTGGGCGAAACCGTGGGTGTGCGGCACGGTCTGCCAGCCCGAGTCTCCCCGGCGCCTGAGCTTCACGTCCCCACCGAAGCCGTTCGGATCGGGGACGATCAGCGAACCCTCCGAGCCGTACACCTCGATGCACGGCATCGTGTGGGCGCAGACGTCGAAACTGGTCGTGATCTGGCCGATCGCTCCGCCCGCGAACTGGAGCAACCCGACGATGTGGGTCGGCGTTTCCACCGGCACGACCTTTCCGTGTTTGGGCTGGCTCGTGATCGTGCGCGTCGGGAACGTGGCCGCCGCCATGCCGGACACCCTCTTCACCGGACCGAGCATCGTGACGAGGGCAGTCAAGTAATAGGGCCCCATGTCGAACATCGGGCCGCCCCCGACCTCGTAATAGAACTCCGGCGACGGGTGCCACGACTCGTGCCCGGCGCACATCATGAACGCGTTGCAGCCGACGATCTGCCCGATCGCGCCCTCGTCGATCAGTTTGCGCGCCGTCTGAATCCCGGCTCCGAGAACGGTGTCGGGGGCGCAACCCACCAAAAGCCCTCTCTCCGCCGCCGCGGCGAGGGTCTTCCGACCATCCTCGAGCGCGACGGCCAGGGGCTTCTCGACATACACGTGTTTGCCGGCCGCGATGGCTTCGAGATTGATTGAAGCGTGCGCTTTCGGCACCGTCAGGTTCAGAACCAGCTCGACGTCGTCTCGGGCCAAAAGCTCGTCCGTCGAGCCCCACCAGGCGACGCCGTGCTTCGCGGCCGCCTGCCCGGCCCGTTCGGGGTCGAGATCGGCGCACGCCACGACTTCGGTGGCCGCATAGCGACCCAGATTCTCAAAGTAGATGCCGCTGATGGCACCGCAACCCACGACTCCGACACGCAAAGGATTCACGCTCCGTTCTCCAGGTGTCGATTATGGGGCTCGGCCCGCCCGCCTCGCTGGGGTGCGAAGAACCGACACGCGGCCCTCCCCTCCGTCCTCGGATTCCGTTTCCGTCCGCCTCGGGAAGATCTCGAAAAGATCGGCTAGGAAAAGCGGCGTCGTACGTTTAACTTTGGCGACGTGAACGGGACCCGGATCGTTTTTGCCCTCGTCGTCCTCGGGGTGCTCGGGGCCGCCTGGTGGAGCGAACAGATCGTGCGCGTGCCCGAAAGGCCGGACCGCATCGAGATCACCTACTGGGAAAAGTGGACCGGTTTCGAGGGAGAGGGAATCCGCGCCGTCGTCGACAAGTTCAACGCCGAACAGGACCGGATTTTCGTCAAGCTCCTCGTCGTCAGCCAGGTCGACCAGAAGACGATGCTGTCGACGGCGGGCGGAGTGCCGCCCGACCTAGCCGGGCTTTGGGGCTCGAACGTCGCCCAGTACGCCGACGACGGCCTGCTGATGCCGCTCGACGACCTGATCGCCCAATTCGGCATCCGGGAAGAGGACTACATCCCGGTTTATTGGGACA
>JBDNCL010000067.1:0-12269 GCA_046719655.1 Fimbriimonadaceae bacterium | reverse complement strand
TTCAGCGGTAGTCAGAAGCCGGCGGAAGATGCGGCCGCGGCCCCCGCCGCCGAAGGCTCCGCGGAGTAACCGCCCCGCTCTTTCTCAACGTCCGCGGGTCCCCGCTTCGGCGGGGACCCGCTTTTTTGGACCGCGGCCGTGCGTCAGTAGATGACCTTGTTGAGCGGGTACTCCACGATGCCGGTCGCCCCCGCCCGCTTCAGCGCCGGGATCAGGTCCCTCACCTGCCTCTCGGACAAGATCACCTCGACCGCGACCCACGCGGGATCGGCCAGCGGGGCCAGCGTCGGATTTTGCAGGGCGGGCAGCAGGGCCAGCACGTCGTCTTGGGTCGCGGTCGGAACGTTCATCTTCAGACCCACGAGCTTGGAGGCGTTCATGGCGCCGCCGAGGAGGATTTCGAGCGACTCGAGCTTGTTCCGCTTCTCGGGATCGGCCCAGGCCTCGTGCGAGCAGATCAGGCGGGTCGTCGACGTCAGAAGGGTGTCGATGATCCGCAGGTTGTTCGCCCGCAGGGACGATCCGGTCTCCGTGTTGACGACGATGGCGTCGACCAGGTTGGGCACCTTGACTTCGCACGCGCCCCAGCTGAACTCGACGTTCACGTCGATCCCCCTCTCCTCGAAGAACCGGCGCGCCAGCCGCACGTACTCGGTGGCCACCCGCTTGCCGTTCAGGTCCTCGGCCTTCTCGTACGGGCTGTCGTTGTGGACCGCCAGGACGACGCGGATCGGATTGCTCGTGAGCTTCGAATAGCGGAGCTCGCAAACCTCGTGGACGTCGACGCCGTTGTCCATCACCCAGTCGTGTCCGGTCAGTCCGGCATCGATGACGCCGTCCTGAACGTAACCCGGAATCTCTTGGGGACGCAGGAGCACGGGCTCCAGGTCGTCGTCGTCGACGATCGGGTGGTAAGACCGGGCCCCGGCCCGAAACCGGAATCCGGCCCGTTCGAACAACGAGAATGTCGCCTCTTGGAGGCTTCCCTTCGGCAATCCCAATCTCAACTTCATGGACGGTTCGGAGTCTACCGATCCCTCCGCCCGATCCCTGGGCGGTCCGACGCCGACCCAACCCGGACCCGATGCCCGTTGGTTGCGCAGAAAAGGGGCCGATCGCACCGTCTCGGCGCAATGGGCGGGCGCACCGCAGGATTGCGCCGTCCAGACGGCGAACAAACCCCAGTTCATGCCGCACGTGTCCAACGCCATCGGGGTCGTCGTGTGCGCCGTCCTGGAGATCGAGGTCGGGCACTTCGTGGCCCGGAGCTCCAGCGTCGTGGGTGTCGAGCGGTTGCCCCAGGGTCTGCACAACGAGCCCGACCGGCTTCGGGTGGAGCTGCAGAATGCGGTCGACCGGATCGAGAAGACGACCGACTGCGACACCGTGGTGCTGGGTTACGGGCTGTGCAGCCGCGGCTCGGAAGGTGTGAATACGCGGCGGGCGCGGCTGGTCGTTCCCCGAGCGCACGACTGCATCGCCCTCCTTCTGGGAAGCCACAAACGGTACAAGGCCTACGTCGAGGAACACCCGGGCACCTACTGGTACAGCCCGGGCTGGAACCGATTCCACCTGCCGCCCGGCAAGGAGCGCTATGAGAGGCTCCGCCACCAATATCTGGCGCAGTACGGGGAAGAGAACGCCGACTACCTGATGGAACAGGAGCAGGCGTGGTTCTCGACCTACTCCCGCGCCACCTTTGTGGATATCGGCATCGGCGCGAAGACGGACGACATCGAGTACACGAAGGAGTGCGCGCGGTGGCTCGGCTGGGAGTTCGATCGCCAGCGGGGCAGCCCCAAGTTCATCCACGACCTCGTTTTCGGCCCTTGGGACGACGAGAGGTTCTTGGTCCTCCAGCCCGGAGAGACCCACCGCATGACGGCCGACGACCGCGTCATCGAGCGGGCTCCCGCCGCCCCGTGAAAACATGCCCCTCTCCGAGACCATCCTGGCGCTGGAACTGCCGACCGGAACGGAGACCCTCTCGATCGGCCGCGAGCAGAGCCGCCAGACGCTCTCCGAAATCCTTCGCCAAGCCGGTCACCCCCTCAACATCCGCTGCGGCGAGAGAGACGCATGCGGCGGGTGCGTCGTCGCCCTGCTCGGCGGAGCCATCCGGCATCGGTCGGAAGGCCACACGATGGCGGCGGATCGGCCGACCGAGACGGACGGTCTGGAGTTTCGGGCGTGCCAGTATCGTCCGGAAAGCCGGCGCCTCCACCTGCGCGTCCCGCAACGCTCCCTTCTGAGCTACCAGCCCCAGGTTGTCGGCGATTACCGGGTCAACGTCGCCGCCGCCCACGACCCGCTCTTCACGGGCGGTCTGGGGGTTGCGGTCGACGTGGGGACCACGACCGTGGTCGTCCAGGTCGTCGATCCCAACTCGGGCGCCGTGGTGTCCCGCGCCTCGGCGTTCAACCGCCAGTCGGCGCTGGGAGACGACGTCCTGACTCGGATCAACCGGTGCGCGGTGGACTCTTCGGCCGTAGACGAACTCCAGCAGGCGGTCGTCGAGCACACGGTCGTTCCGTTGGTGAGCGAGGCGCTGGAATCGATCGGACGGACCCATTCCGACGTTGCCGGATACTCCATCTCGGGCAACTCCACCATGCTCCACCTGTTCGCCGGGGTGGACCCGTCGCCGATGGGCACGGCTCCCTTCACGGCCCGATTCCTCGGCCACGAAGTGCTCAAGGGCGGGGTCGTCGGGCTCGAACCGTCGAACGCGCCCGTCCACCTGCTCCCGGGGGCGTCCGCCTACGTGGGAGCCGACGTCGTGGCGGGGGCGTACGTCAGCGGGCTGGCGTACGACGACGGCCCGAGCCTCCTCGTGGACGTCGGGACGAACGGGGAGATCCTGCTCCGGGACGGCGCCGAACTTCTGGGCTGCGCCACGGCGGCCGGACCGGCGTTCGAAGGCTCCGGTTTGGTGTCGGGAGTCCGGGCCGGAGTCGGGGCCGTCTCCCATATCGACATGCCGGGTTCGCCTCCGAGGCTCGAGATCGAGATCATCCAGATGCCCGACGGGGCCGCGTCGGTCAAGCCCATCGGCATCTGCGGGTCCGCCTACGTCGACTTCCTTGCCGAAGGTCGTCGCGTCGGCATCTTGGGGAGCACCGGCCGGTTCGACATCGACCGCGCCTCCGCCGCCGGGATGAGACCGACGAAGGCCGAGCACGGCTGGATGCTGGAAGTCGCCCGCGGCCAAGGCGGTCACTCGATCCGAATCTCGGAAGCGGACGTGGCCCGACTGATGCAGGCCAAGGCGGCCATCGCGGCGGGAATCCTCAGTCTGCTTCGGCGCCGGAACATGACGCCGGCCGACGTCCGAACGGTGTACCTGGCGGGCGGGTTCGGGATGCACATGCGGCTGGCCAACGCGATCGGGTGCGGACTGCTGCCCGGCTTCCGCGAGGAGCAGGTGCAGCTCGTCGGCAACACGTCGTTGGGCGGCGCCACCACCGCCCTGCTGGATCGGAACACGGTCGACGAACTCGCCCGCCTGGCCGAATCCGTCGAAGTCGTCCAGCTCAACCTCGAACCCGAATTCGAAGACACCTACATCGAGCAGCTCGCCATCGGCTGAGGCCGCGCTTTCCGGCGATCCAATCGGTTGTCGATATTCCGTCCTACAGAGGCAGGGACCTCGTCGGTTGGCCGCGAACTCAATGGCACGATCCGGACAGAGCCGTCCGGCGTACGGAGTCGTATCCCTTGTCCGTCACCACCGAAGCAGAATCCAAAGCTCCAACGCCGGTCGTCACTTCCGCGCCGATCCTCCCCGCCGACGGCAGGCGCTCGGGGCCCGGCCCCGACCTCGCGTCGGCCCTCGTCTTTCTCCTCCCGAACTTTCTCGGGTTCGCCATCTTCACGCTGTTCCCCGTGGTGTTCTCGTTCGTGATGTCGCTCACGAACTGGACGCTCAAGCCGGCGGTGCGCCTGGAGTTCCTCGGCCTGCGAAACTTCGCCGACCTGGTCGGACTGCGCGCGGTCGGGGAGGGAAACCTCGGTCTGATGTGGGGGTACATCGCGACCGCCACCGTTCTGGCTCTCGGCGTGGTGGGGGTGCTTTGGGCCAACGTGGCGGTCGCCCGCGGCGCTCGACTGGGGTCGCTGTTCCTGGTCGGCACCGGCTTGTGGCTGATCCCGCTCGCGTTCGCGACCGGGAGCCAGGGAGCCGGCATCCTCGGCGGCCTGTGCGTCGTCGGCGGCATGATCATCGCCACCCGCACCAAGCTCACCTGGGCTCCCGGCATCGGAACCGTCCCCGGCGTGCTGATCGCGGTCGCCGGACTCGGGATGCACCTGTTGAACGCGCCGATGTGGGAGGCGTACGCGGCCCGCGACGAGAGGTTCTGGTACTACCTGTACAACACCGCCTACCTGATGATCGGCATGCCGTTCGGCATCGCGGGCTCGCTGTTCCTGGCCGTGATGCTCAACAACGAGTTCCGGTTCGGGAAGGAGTCGACCAAGTGGTTTGCGGCCGGCCTCTGCCTGGTCTGCGGCTTCATCACTCTGGTCCTCCTGTGGGGCCTCGGGCAAGAGAACCTCGGCGTCGTCGCCACCGTCGCCTGGGTGGTGGCCGCTCTCGGCTGCGCGTTCAACGTCATTGCGTTCCGAACGATCTTCTACCTGCCCTCGTTCACGGCGGGCGTCGCCCTTCTCATCTTGTGGAAAGCCCTCCTGAACCCGGAGACAGGTCCGATCAACGTCGGTCTGGTCGCCATCTTCGGTGTTTTCGGACTCGAAATCCAGGGTCCGCAGTGGCTGAGCAGCGTGGAGTGGGCCAAACCGGCCCTGATCATGATGGGCATCTGGACCGGCATCGGCGGCACGACGATGCTTCTCTACCTCGCGGCTCTGTCCAACGTTCAGCCCGAGCTGATCGACGCGGCCGAAGTCGACGGCGCCGGGGCGTGGAGGAAGTTCGCCAGCGTCGTCTGGCCCCAGCTGGCGCCGACCACCTTCTTCATCTCGATCATGGCGATCATCGGCGGTCTGCAGGGAGGATTCGAACAGGCCCGGGTCATGACCGGAGGCGGTCCGGCCGGATCGACGACCACCTTGAGCTACTACATCTACAACAAGGCCTTCCAAGACCTCGACCTCGGCTACGCGGCCAGCATCTCGTGGGTGCTGTTCGCCGTGATCTTCATCGCCACCCTCATCAACTGGAAGTTCGGCCGCGAACTGGAGGTGGAGTGATGAAGCGCGGAACCAAGCTCGACGTGCTCCGCTTCGTGATGCTGGTGATCGTCGGCATCGCCATGCTCGTGCCGTTCGTGTGGATGGTCAGCGCCTCGTTCAAGACCCGGGCCGAAGTCGAGGACGTCCGCATCGTTCCCCAACGTCCCACGATCCAGAACTATCCGATCGTCTTGGACATGAAGCCGGACCCGGTGACGGGGAAGTACCTCGGGTTGCGGTTCGGGCGCTGGTACTTCAACAGCGTGATGATCGCGACCTGCGTGACCGTCCTCCAGGTTCTCACGAGCGCGATGGCCGCGTTCGCCTTCGCCCGACTCCGCTGGAAGTGGCGGGACAAGGTCTTCATCCTCTACATCGCGACCATGATGATTCCGGGGGTCGTGACGATGATCCCGAACTTCCAGATCATGGTCACGCTCCAGTTCCTGAACACGTACCACGGCCTGATCATTCCGGCCGCCTTCAGCGCGTTCGGCACGTTCCTGCTCCGGCAGTTCATGCTGTCGATCCCGCCCGCTCTCGACGAAGCGGCCCGCATCGACGGGGCGCGGAGCGGCACGATCTTCTGGGACGTCATTCTGCCCCTCGCCCGCCCCGGGCTGGTCGCGCTGGCGATCTTGACCTTCCTCGGAACGTACCAGTCGTTCTACTGGCCTCTGATCATGCTGAACCAAGACCAGTTCTATCCGATGGGCGTCGGCCTCCTCGCCCTCGACAGCACGTACGGGCGCCAAACCGAACTGATCATGGCCGCGACCGTGATGAACATCGTGCCCATGATCATGGTGTTCGCGATCTTCCAGAAGCACCTCGTCAAGGGCCTTCAGCTCGGCGGGGTGAAGGGGTAGGCCATGAAAGCGTTCTTCATCGGGGCCGCCGCGCTGGCCCTTCTCCTCTACGGAATCGCCCAGGGGACCTTGAGTCGGCCGCCCGACGACGGCATCATCCGCATGCGGTGGGCCACCGACCCCAACCCGGCCCGCGTGACCCAGTTGTCGCGGTTCTCGCAGATGTTCCCTCATCTCGAGGTCACGGTCGACCCCGGCCTCGGCGGAGACCAGACCAAGCTGATCGTGCAGTGCGCCACCGGAACCGGACCGGCGATCATCGACATCTACGACCACATCCAGATGGCGAGCCTGGTCGACGCGGGCGTGCTGCTCGACCTCACCCCCTTCGCCAAACAGATGGGCTTCGACCCGAGCCGGACTTTCGAGTCGGTCCGCGACCAGCTCATGATCGACGGGAGGCAGTACCGCTTCCCGTGCAACATCGCGACGAGCAACCTCCTGTACAACAAGCGCGTGTTCGATCGGCTCGGGGTGCCCTACCCGTCCGACGACGTCACCTTCGACGAACTGATTCAGATCGGCAAGGCTCTACGCCGCGCCGCCAGGGAGCGGCGGGAGAGGGTGATCCCGCTGGCCGACATGAACTTCATCGTGCTCCTCATCGCGCACGGGGGGCAGTTCTTCCAGCAGGACGGTCTGTACAGCTCCTTCGACAGCGAGGCGGCCATCGCGGCCATGCAGATGCGATTCGACCTGATGCACAAGCACGGCGTCATCCCGACGAGCGTCGAGGCGGCGACGGTTTCGACCCAGGGAGGGTGGGGCGGCGACAGCCTGACGTGGTTCTCGGGCGACCGAGCCGCCATGATCCTGATCGGACGGTGGTACACGATCCAGCTGCCGCAGTATCCGGGGCTCGCCGAGCGACTCGGCGTCACCGGGTTGCCGAGAGTTCCCGGACTGCTGAGAATGAGTCCGATTCAGACTCGCGCCGCCGGAATCAACCGCAACAGCCCGTACTGGCGTGAAGCGCTGAACTTTCTCGTCTATCTCGCCAGCCCCGAATACAGCGAACTGATCGTCGCCGACGGAGACGGGATTCCGCCCAGCCCGCTGGTCGCCCAGACCGGCGCGGACTTGGTCAACCGGTTTCTGCCGAACGCCGAACTCCAGCAGGCGTTTTTGGACGCCACGATCAACGCCCGGAACACCAACCTCTCGAGCTTCATCGAGAACGGGCTCGTGAACCGACTGATGTGGGAAGCCCAGGGCTTTGTCGACAACCGGATCAAGACGCCGCGCCAGGCCCTGACAGACCTCGCCGACGAGATCGAACGCCGGATCGACCTCAACCTCGAGCGACGCCCCGACCTTCAGGAGCGGTTCCGCCGAGTCACGGGGATGGAGTGGTCGCGCGACTGGCGCCGCAAGATTCCGAAGCAGCGGTACGAGTTGGCGGGCCGCAAACCCGAAGAGGGCCCGACCTACTGGGAGAGGGCGGCCGCCCCCTGACCGTCCCGGAGACAACGAAACGGCCGGAGCGACCCGAGGGTCGAGTCCGGCCGTTCGGCACGCTCGCGCCCGAGTTCAGGAGCGGCCGATGATCTCGCTCAATCGGTCCAGGACGATCATCAGGACCATGAACGACGCCGCCAGGATGATGATCACCCGGGACATGTAGTCGTCGAATCCGGCCTTGCCCTTGAACGTCGTCCGGACCGAACTCCCGCCCGACATGGCGTCACCCTTGCCCGTGAGCAGCACGATCAAGGTGAACAGGATGGCCACGACGAGAGCCACTCCGAGAAGGATGTTGGATAAGATCTGCACCGATTTTCCTCAGGAGTCCGCAAGATACCCGATCGGCCGATCCCGACCGATACCGCGGTCCCGATCCGGGACGCTCCGCCGCGGGCGCGTCCGGCCGCCGGACGTATCCGCCGCGGTTTCAGTCCCGCGGCATGTCGGGGTGGATCGCCTCGGTCTCGAGCCTCGCGATCCGGCGCTCCGCCTCCGTCTCCGTCAGACGTCGCATGACCTGGACCGCGCTGACCGGCACCCAGTAGATGGCGTCGTGCTTGTGCACGCCCTCGATCGCGTCGTAGACCAGCTCGACGCAGACCATCCCGCCCTCGGCTCCGCGCACCAGGTACACGCACTTTTCGCACTGACGGGCCGCCATCTTGTTGCCGATGGCCCAGTGGATCTCCACAAACGTCCCCACCAAGTCGAGCGGGCTCTTGTCGATCGAATTCAGATTCAGTGTTCTCATCGGTTGTCGTCTCTTGCCGAACGGCACCCGCCGCCCGCAACGTTAGGTCGACCGGAGTCGTCCGCCCCGGGCGGCGGTCTCGACCCGGATCAGGATACCGCCCGAACCGTCAAGACCGGACATTGTGCGACCCTTGAATCGCCAACCGGCCCTGGACGCGCCAGCTGTCCAGTCCGCTGCTGACCGGGCGCACGTGCCGGACCCGCGCCTTGTTGCCGAGAAACGCCGACACGGACGCGGCGATGATGGCCAGGACCTCTTCCGAAACGCCGACCGCCGACCGTGACGGTTCCTTTCCGGCCGTGGCCGCCGCCGTCAGGTCGGCCGCGGCGTGGGCGCCCTGGGCCATGGCTTCGACCAGCTTCCGAAGCTGGGCGACCTCCTCTCGGAGTTGACGGACCTCTTCTCTCAGTTCGACTTCTTGCATGTCGTTCGATTCTCGGCTACGAACCGCTGGGAGCGACCGTGACGCGCTGATGCTTGCCGTTGATGGTGACGACGTAGTCGATCGGGCCGCTCAGGTACCCCGGAGCGTTGGGGTCGTTTCGCACCGCCTGGGCGAGGGCCGGGTCCTTGCCCAGGTTCTTCGGACCTTCGTGTCGGGAAGCGAAGAACTTGGGGGCCACCTGCGGGAACAGAGCGTAGGTCAGCACGTCCTCGTCCGAACCGTTGTTGCCCTCGAGCTTTTCCGTCTCCTCGCGAAGCTTCTCCCACTCCGGCGTCAGAAGGTCGGCAGGACGGCACGTGATCGGCTCCTTCTTGGCGAATTCCCGCGCCTTCTCCACGACCTCGGGGTCCTTCTCCGCCGCCGTCTCGCCGTAGTAGCCGAGCATGAGGTCGGCAAACTCCCCCGTCATGACCTTGAACGGACCCATCATCACGTTGAACACGGCCTGGGTCCCGACGATCTGGCTGGTCGGGGTCACGAGGGGCGGGTAGCCCGACGCCTTGCGCACGCGCGGGACCTCCTCGAGAACCTCGCGCATCTTGTCTCCCGCGCCCTGCTGCTTGAGCTGGGACTCCATGTTGGAGAGCATGCCCCCCGGGATCTGGCTCGCGAAGATCTCGGTTTCGACCCCGGTCACCTCGCTCAAGAACTCCTTGTAGCGCGGACGGACCTTCGCGAAGTGGTCGCGCACGCGGTAGATCCGCTCGAGATCGAGCCGGGTCGTATACGGCGTCCCTTCCAACATCTCGACGAAACTCTCGGTCGGGTTGTGGCCGGGTCCGAGGCTGATCGAACTGACGGCCGTGTCCACGATGTCGGCTCCCGCCTCGACCGCCTTCATCAGACTGACCATCGTGACGCCGCTCGTCGAGTGGCAGTGGACGTGGACCAGGGTGTCCTCGCCGCACTTCTCCTTGATGCTCTTCACGATGTCGTAGGCCGGCTGGGGCTTGAGAAGGGCCGCCATGTCCTTGATGCAGATCGAATCGACCCCCATCTCCTTCAGGCGTTGCGCCATCTCCACGAACTTCTCGACCGTGTGGACGGGGCTGATCGTGTAGCAGATCGTCCCCTGCGCGTGCTTGCCGGTGCGCTTGACCGCCTTGAGGGCGCGCTCCAGGTTGCGCACGTCGTTGACGGCGTCGAAGACGCGGAACACGTCCATGCCGTTTTCGGCCGCCTTCTCCACGAACCGGTCCACCACCGTGTCTTCGTAGTGCCGGTAGCCGAGGATGTTCTGGCCGCGCAGCAGCATCTGGAGCGGGGTCTTGGGCATCAGCCGCTTGAACGTGCGCAACCGCTCCCACGGGTCTTCGTTCAGAAACCGGATGCAGGAGTCGAAGGTAGCTCCACCCCAACACTCCAACGACCAATATCCGGCATTGTCCAGGTCCTCGCAGACGGGGATCATGTCGTCGATGCCCATGCGGGTGGCCATCAGACTCTGGTGGGCGTCGCGAAGGATGACGTCGGTAACTTCGACAAGGCGAGGCATGCTGTTGGATCTCCCGGATGGGGCGGCCCGGAGAGCCGGCCCGCGATCCGAAAATGAGTGTACCAAGAAGGGATCGGGGCTGGCTGGAGCCCCTCGATCCCGCCGACCGGAGCGCGTCCGGACCGGAGCAGTCCTAGCGGGCGCCGTCGCGACGGAAATCGCGCCGTGCGGGTTCGCGTAGACTCCGGAAGCGATGGCTTACCGCGACTTCCGACACTTTCTCGAGGTTCTCGAATCCAAGGGCGAACTCCGGAAGATCAAAGAACCGATCAGCCCCTACCTCGAAATCACCGAGATTGCGGACCGGGTCATGAAGACGAACGGGCCCGCTCTCCTGTTCGAGAACGTGGTCGGCCCGCCTCCCCGCCTCGGGTCTCCCAACCCGATGAGCGCCGTGATGGGGCACCCGAGCATCCATCCCGAGGCCTCACCTGCCCGAACCGGCGAAACCCGGAAGTACATGCCGGTCGCCATCAACACGATGGGTTCCGAACGGCGGATGTGCCTCGCTCTCGGCTGCGAAGACTTTCAGGAGCACGCCGACCGGATCGACTGGCTGCTGAAGCTCCAACCGCCCAAGGGGCCCGTCCAGAAGCTGAAGTTCGGCATCGAGATCCTCAAGGAGCTCAAGCCGACCGAACCGAAGGAGGTTTCGAACGGCGTGTGTCAGGAGGTCGTCCTCACCGGCGACGAGGTCGACCTGACCAAGATCCCCGTCCTCACCTGCTGGCCCGAAGACGGCGGCCCGTTCGTCACCCTCCCCCTCGTGTTTACCCACGACCCCGAGACCGGCAAGCGCAACGTCGGGATGTACCGGGTGCAGATCCACGACCGGAACACCTGCGGCATGCACTGGCAGATGCACAAGACGGGCATGCGCCACATGGAGTCGGCCGGGGCCAAGGGGAAGCGGATCGAGGTTTGCGTCGCCCTCGGCGGCGATCCGGTCTACGCGTTCGGCGCCATCTCGCCCCTCCCGCCCGGCATCGACGAGATGCTGTTCTGCGGGTTCCTGCGCCGCGACAACGTCCGCCTCGTGCCCGCCAAGACGGTCGACATCAAGGTCCCGGCCGACTGCGAGATCGTCATCGAAGGGTACATCGACCCGAGCGAGCGGCGCCTCGAGGGTCCGTTCGGCGACCACACCGGCTACTACTCCCTGGCCGCAGACTTTCCCGTCCTGCACGTCACCGCCGTCACGATGCGGAAAGACCCGATCTACCCGGCCACCATCGTCGGCATTCCCCCGATGGAGGACGGCTGGATGGGCAAGGCGGTCGAGCGCATCTTCCTGCCCATGATCCGGCTGACCGTGCCCGAAATCGTGGACATGCACCTCCCGGTCGAGGCGTGCTTCCACAACGTGGCGTTCGTGTCGATCAAGAAGAAGTATCCGGGCCACGCTTTCAAGGTCATGAACGCGATCTGGGGCCTGGGCGGGCTCGCCTTCACCAAGTTCGTGTACATCTTCGACGAGGACTGCAACGTGCAGGACTTCGGCGAGATCCTGTTTCGGATCGGGGCGAACTGCGACCCCGCCCGCGACGTGCTGATGTCGAGGGGACCGGTCGACCAGCTCGACCACGCCTCTCTGGCCGAGGGTTTCGGCGGAAAGATCGGTTTCGACTGTACGCACAAGTGGCCGGGCGAAAACGGGTTCTCCCGCCAGTATCCGAAGCTGATCAAGATGAGTCCGGACGTCAAGGAGAAGATCGACGCGATGTGGTCGCGCCTGGGGATCTGAGGGAGGGCCTTAGCTTCCGCCGGGGCGACGCTCGAACAGGGTACGGGGAACAGGGTTCAGGGGACGGGGAAGGTTGGCGCGGAGTCCTGTCCTCCGGCCCGGCCGGCACCCACCCGGCACGTCTACGGCCCCGCCGGGGAGCCCCCTGCCTGCGTCTCCGTCTCCGTCCCCCATCACCCTGCACCCCGTCACCCAACACCCAACACCCCGAATCGCGTCCCCACTTCCGACCATAGGCGCAAAAACCCACAATCCGTGTCCGCAGAACTCTTGCCATTCTTTCAGGAACGGTATACAATGACCGT
>JBDNCL010000066.1:0-12287 GCA_046719655.1 Fimbriimonadaceae bacterium | reverse complement strand
TCCGAAGCGGCCGGGGCGCCCGCCGCCGAGACCGGGGCCGGGACCTCTCGCGGGGCTTCGTCCGGCCGCGGAGACCCGAAGAACAACCCCGCCGCGACCAGGGCGGCGACGGCGAGGGCGACGGCCGCAAACCGTGCCCCCGAACCGCTCAAACGCCGCCCTCCAGCTCGGCTCGGCGGCGCGCGTAGAGGAGTCCTTCCATGCCATGGGTCCGCACCATGCCCGTCATCTGGCTCTGCTCGAGGGTCGACCCGTCGTCGAACGAGGCGGCCGCCTCGCTGTAGAGAGCCCACGGGCTCCGGCGGCCGACCACCTGCAGGCCCCCTCGGTAAAGCCGCACGCCGACGTCGCCTTCGACCCGCTTCTGCACCGAGTTCAGGAACGCCCGGAGATCGTCCATCAGCGGGTCCCACCAAAGGCCCTGGTAGGCGAGTTCGGCCCACTGGCGGTCGACGAGCGCCTTGAAGGCCCGCTCCGCCTTGGTGGTCACCAGGGCCTCGAGCGCCCGGTGGGCCGCGACGAGGAGCGTCGCCCCCGGACACTCGTAGTTCTCCCGCACCTTGAGCCCGATGATGCGGTCCTCCATGATGTCGATCCGCCCGACGCCGTGCCGCCCGGCGGTGGCGTTCGCCTCCGCGATCAGCGCGGCCGGCGCCATCTCTCGGCCCGAGATCCCGGTCGGGCGGCCCTCCTCGAACCGAATCCAGACCGTCTCCGGCTGGTCGGGGGCTTTCGTCGGATCGCACGTCCAGGCGAAGATCTCTTCCGGCGGGGCGAAGTCCGGTTCTTCCAGTCGGCCGCCTTCGATCGATCGGCCCCACAGGTTTTCGTCGATCGACCAGATCTTGTCCCGACTCTGTCCGATGGGGGCGCCCACCCGCTCCGCGTAGGCGATCTCCCAGCTTCGGGTGAGGTTCCGCTCCCGGATTGGGGCGACGATCGGCACGTCGGGCGCAAACATCCTCAGTCCGTACTCGATCCGAAACTGGTCGTTGCCCTTGCCCGTGCACCCGTGGACGAACGCGTCGACCGGGCCGACCTCCCGCGCCTTCTCGGCCGCCGCCCGGGCGATCAGGGGCCGGGCGATCGCGGTCGAGAGGGGGTAACCGAAATAGTCGGCATTGGCCGCCAGCGCCTCGAAGCAGTACGACTCGGCAAACTCGGACTTCGCGTCCACCACGTGGTGCTCGGTCCCGAGAGCGGCCGCCCGCTCGGCCGCCTGGACGATGTCTCCGGCGGGCTGGCCGACGTCGACCGTCACGGTGACGATGCGGCCGAAGCCGTCCTCCCGCATCAGAGGGATGCAGACCGTGGTGTCGAGCCCTCCCGAAAAGATGATCAGCGCCGTCTTCATCGTCGTCTTCCTCGGTCCTCCGCAGCCGGACCCGAAACGGCGAGGCCCGCCCCGTGTGGGTGGCGCCGAGCGGGCCCCTCCGAACGGCGTCGCGATCAGACCGCGCCCACGACCCCCAACTCCGCGATCACGCCGCCCAGGGTCTCGACCGCGTCGTCGATCTGCTCCTTGGTCAGGATGAGGGCCGGGATGATGCGCAGCATCCGGTCCGACGTCGCGTTGAGGATCAGGCGCTTCTCCAGCGCCGCCCGCACGATGTCGTGGGCGATGGGACGGTCGAGCACGACGCCGATCATCAGTCCGGCTCCCCGAACTTCGACGACGGGACCGCCGAGCCCGCGCAGCCGGTCCATGAAGTAGGGACCGACTTCCCGAACGTGCTCGAGGAGCCCCTCCCGCTCGATCGTGTCGATGACGGCCAGGCCGGCCGCGCACATGAGGGCGTTTCCGCCGAAGGTGCTCCCGTGGCTCCCGGCCCCGAGGTAGGTCGCCGCCTTGCCGCGGGCCAGACAGGCCCCGATCGGCATGCCCGAACCCAGGCCTTTGGCGAGCGCCATGACGTCCGGCAGGATGCCGTGCTGCTGGAAGTGGAACCACGTCCCGGTCCGCCCCATCCCCGACTGGACCTCGTCCACCATCAGCAGCGCGTCGTGCTCGTCGCACAGGCGGCGGGCCTCCTGCAGGAACTCGGTCGTCATCGGGGTCACCCCCGCCTCTCCCTGCACCGGCTCGACGATCATGGCCGCCGTCTTCTCCGAGAACGCGGACCGCAGTTCGTCGACGTCGTTCGCGTGCACGAACCGGACGTTCGGGAGCAGGGGCTCGAAGGGCGTCCGGTAATGCGGGCGCCCCGTCACCGACAGCACGCCGATCGTGCGTCCGTGGAAGCTGTTGTGGAGCGAGACGATCTCGTAGTCCCCGCTCGGGCGCTTGACTCGTCCGTGGGCTTTGGCGATCTTCAGCGACGTCTCGTTGGCCGTCGCCCCGCACACGCCGAAAAAGACTTTCTCCATGCCGCTCAGCTCGCACAGCTTGGCGCCGAGCTTGGCCACGGGCGGCGACAGAAGAACGTTCGACGAGTGCATCAGCGTGGTCGCCTGCTCCGCGATCGCCCTCGCCACGGCCGGGTGGCAGTGCCCCAGCTGGCAGACCGCGACGCCGGCCAGAAGGTCGAGGTACCGGTTGCCGCCGTCGTCGAACAGGTAGCAACCCTCGCCCCGCACGTACAGCCCGGGGTAGCGGCTGTACACCGGCATCAGGAACTGCTCGTCGAGGGGCTTGATTGTGGCGAAGGTGTCGGGTGTCGGCATGTTCGGCCTCGGAACGCGTCGTCGGGACCCGGCATCGGTCCCGCCGCGAAGGATGGTTTCAGGATACCAAAGCCGGAAATCGCCTCCGGCAGGCCCGGTCCAATCTACGGAATTCGCGCCCCATCCTTCGGCGCGCCGCGGGGCGACCCCGACCTTCCCAGACCCTCCGGAGCCGGGGATCGCCCGTCTGGCGGACGCAGCCATGCTCGAGCGTAACGCTCTTCAACCGAGCATGCATACCGACGGGTTTATGTGTCGGTCGTCGAGCGGCCGGGAAACAGGGACGGGCGATCCCTTCCCAACCGTATAGGGCTGGCATGTCGTTTGCGTTGAGACTGGGTGGCTCGCGAGGCTTTTTACGAAGAAGGTTCTCCTTGGTTGTTCTCTGGCGCTCGCATTTGGGAGTGCGCATGCGTCGCCCGTCGGTTTCACGTTCAACACCGTCCCCCAGACCGGTTACCACTACGGACCGGTGGCGACGCTCACTCTGGCCGACATCGGGGGCGGCCAGGTCGGCGCGACGATGCAGCACTTCGGGCTCGGCGTCATCGGCAACGATCCCGGACGCTTTGTCGGCACGCTCCGGTTGAACGTCGGCGACAGCTCGACCGATTTGGGCGCCATCAACCTCGGGTTGACCGATGCGAACCCGATCGGACGCATGTCCCTCGCCCAGGTTTCGAAGGACGGGGTCAACGGGCCGCAGAGCCTCAGATTCGACGCCGAGGTCGACTTTGCGAACAACCCGCCTCGCTTGAGCGCCGGTGCGACCTACACGTGGACCTTCACCGGCAACGGTCTCACGGCTTCGCTGTTCGACAACGCGGCGCCGAACAGCGACGTCCGAGCCCTGATCCACCTCCAGGGGCTCGACCCGCAGCTCGCCGGTTTCTCCACCAACCAGACCTCGCTCTGGCTCACCGCGACCAACACCCCGACCTTGGTCGGCGACCCGGTTCCCGAGCCCTTCACGATGGGCCTCGTGGCGGTCGGCGCTCTCGCCGCGGCCCGGCGGACCCGGGCCAAGAGGAAGGCCTGACCACCTCCGAGGCCCGTCGCCCGAAAACCCCGGCTCCTCCCGTCGGCGCCGGGGTTTTTTCTGCCCTTCGGCTGGCGATCGGCGCCGCCCGATCGCGCCGCGGGTGTCCTCCGTTGCCGATAACCCATAACCACCCTGCGCCCGGGCCCGGAAACCGCCATACGATGGGTTTGCCGATCGTTCGCGGCGCGTGCCGCAGGTCGGGAAGGTTCCGGTCGGAGCCAGAAGGAGATGCGATGAAGAGACTGTTGGCGGTTTGCTTGGCGGTTGCGGTGGCGGGGGCGAGCCAGGCCGCGATCATCCTCACGTTCGACCACGTGTTGCCCGGGGACCACATCCCGTACACCGGCACCGTGGCCAGACTCACCTTGAGCGACGTTTCGCCCGGAGTCGTCCAGGCGACGCTCGAACACTTTTCGTCGGCGGCCGATCCGAACCGGTTCATCGCCGAGCTGTATCTGAACGTGGCCCCGTTCGTCCAGCTCAGCTACTTCGGGTCGATTCCGGACGAAATCTCGTCCCCCGTCCTCACAAAGCCCAACCCCGACAGCTGGAACGCCGACGGCGGTTGGTACCACGACGCCATGGTCGACTTCAATCAGGCGCCGCCCCGCCTGACGGCCGGCAAGACCGTCGCCTGGCAGATGACCAGTTCCAGCCCGTTCCTTGCGGGCAGCTTTGCCGCCAACGCGGTCCGGCACGACGGCTCGCCGACCGATGTCTCGGCCGTGATCCACCTTCAGGGGATCGGCCCGGGAGGCAGCGATTCCACCTGGCTTCATGCGACCAGCTGGGTCGACGACCAGAGCGTGCCGGTGCCCGAGCCCTCGACTTTGGCCCTGATCGGCCTGGCGGCGCTGGCCGGATGGCGACGGCGGGTCCGTCGCTGAGATCGGCGTCCCTCCTCTCACCGGAGCGTCGCCCCGGTCGCCTGCGGGCCGGCCGGGTCCTTCTGGATCTCGGTCGGCCGCAGGGGGCCCCAACCTCCGCTTCCGAGAGCCGAATGGTCGGTCGGGAGCCGGCAACGGGCGACGTATCTCAAAAAGGGGACGGGCGTCATCGTCGATTTTCGATTACAGTAGGGATGTTGCGAGTTCGGCCGGTGGCCGCTCCAGTCGGAGATGCCTATGCGTAGATCTGTCTTTTGGTGTTTGTTGGCATCGCTCGCCGGGACCGCCCATGCCTCGCCTCTCGTGCTCGACTTCGACCAGATCGCCCCTGGCCAGCCCAACACGAGCCCGCCGCTCAACATGCCGGTCGCCCGGCTCGTGCTGACCGACATCCTCGACGTCGACCACAACGTCACCGGCGTCCGGGGCGTCCTGACCCATTTCAACAACAATCCGGACTTCGGCTCGCAGTTCATCAGCCAGCTCCTCCTCAACATCGGGGACAACGTCAACCTGACCGGTCCAACCGCATTCACGTCCACAAGCCTCGTGGCGAACTCGGTGGCGGGCAACAGCGCCTCCAGCTGGAATGGGTTCGCCTCCTCGCGGAACGGATATACCCGGGCCGGCTTCGCGTTCGACGCCCGTGTCGATCTGGCGCCTCCCGGCCAAACTCTGACCCAGGATCGGACGATCGAGTGGACCATGCAGGGCACCGGCCTCCGCGCCGGCCTCTTCGAATACGGGGCGCTGAGCGGGAACCAGACCACGAACATCCTCGCGATGATCCACCTTCAGAGCACGGGGCCGAGCCTCGATTCGACGTGGCTCGTCGCAACCGTCGGTCCCACCGTCGTGGGCGATCCGGTGCCCGAGCCCTTCACCATGGGTCTCGTCGCCGCCGGCGCTCTCGCCGCGTTCCGCAAGGCTCGACGCCGAGCG
The DNA here is from genome assembly GCA_046719655.1 of Fimbriimonadaceae bacterium. GTDB lineage: Bacteria > Armatimonadota > Fimbriimonadia > Fimbriimonadales > Fimbriimonadaceae > JBDNCL01. The sequence goes on along the minus strand of JBDNCL010000066.1, from coordinate 6,752 downwards.
AAGGCCTGATCTCAGGCCGACGCATCGATCCTCCTCGTCGCCGCCCGATTCCCGACCGGGGATCGGGCGGCTCTCTTTCTGCGTCCTTATACACGTGCCCGACCGACAACTCGCGACCGACGCCGGCCCGCCCGAACCCGACACCGAGGTCGGGCGCCTGGTCGCACGTTTCCTCGAGCATCTCGCCGCCCGGCGATCCCCCCACACCGTCCGCAGCTACGGCGCCGATCTCGCCCAGCTCGAAACCCACCTCGGCGGCGAACTCGACTTTCGGCCGGAAAGGCTGCAGAGCTACCTGCGGGCCTACGGGGTCTCGTCCGTCACCCGGGCGAGAAAGCTCGCCTGCCTGCGGACGTTCTTCCGGCACCTGAAGTCGTTGGGCGTGGTGGAAACGGACCCGACCGAGTTTCTCGACGCCCCCTACCGGAGACGCCGTCTGCCCAAGGCGGTTTCCCAGCCCCAGATCGACGACCTGTTCGACCAGCCCGACCCGAGTCGGACGCCCCTTCGCGACCGGGCTCTGCTCGAACTGATGTACGGCGCCGGACTCCGCGCCGCCGAAGTCGTGGGCCTCGACCGAGCCGACGTCGATCTCGCCGACTGCTCCGCCCGCGTGCGCGGCAAGGGGAGCAAGGAGCGCATCGTGTTGTTCGGAAACGTTTGCCGGGACGCCCTCGCCCGCTACTGGGACACCGAGTGGGTGCCCCCGGCGGCGGGATCGAACGACGCTCCGCGCTCACCCGCCTTCACCAACCCCTCGGGTCGTCGGCTGACCGCGCGCACCGTCCAGAACGTCGTCAAGCGCTGGGCTCTCGCCGCCGGACTGCCGCCCGAAACGTCGCCCCACAAACTGCGCCACAGCTTCGCGACCCACCTTCTCGACGGGGGCGCCGACCTCAAGACGGTCCAGCAGCTTCTCGGTCACGAAAGTCTGGCCACCACCCAGGTCTACACCCACATCTCGATCGAACGCCTCCGGTCCGCGGTCGATCGGGCCCACCCCCGCTCCCGACGTTCGGGTTGAAGGCCGGCCTCTAGTTCTCGGGCAGCGGGATGAGGTGTCCGGTCAGTTCGGACCCGTCCCACTCGTACCGACCGACGTATCGGCCGTGGCTCCCGCCCTGGCAAACCCAGCAGGGCCGTCCGGCCCCGACCGAAACCCGCGCCGGTGCGGGAACCACGGTGTGCGAGTGTCCGCCCAGGATCACGTCGATCAGCCCCTCGGTCGAGGCCCGTTCCGCCAGTTCGAGGTCCTCCCGGTGTCCGATGTGGGTGAGGGCGATCAGCAGGTCCACGTTCGGGCGGAGGTCGCGGGCCACCGCCAGGGCGGTCTCGATCGGCGGGTCCCAAAGGAACTGACTGGCCGGGGCCGACGCCATCCGGGAGGTCACCATCGCCACCATCACCCCGAGGACGCCCACCCGGAGTCCGCCCGTCTCGAGCACGATCGACGCGGCGAGCGGGCGGCTCCCGTCCTTGGCCTTCAGATTGGCGCACAGCAACGGGTGGGCGGCTCCGGCCAGCTTCGCCCGGAACGCGGGCTTCATCACGTGCGACTCCCGGTTCCCGATCGTCCCCGCGTCGCAGCCGGCCCGGGCGAGCAGGCCCCAGGCCGGGTCGGGACGAACCGGGATGGCCAAGTTGCCCGCCTTGATGCAGTCGCCCGAGTCGAACATCAGGGCGCCGTCCTCGTCCTTGAGGCTGCGGATCGCGTCCGTCCGCGCCGGCGTCAGCCGTCCGTGCAGGTCGTTGGTGTGGAGAATCGTCGGCAAACCGTCCGGAAAGGTACCCGTTTGGCCCGCGGCGCCCGGTCGCCGGCGAACGGCCCGCCTTTCGGGGAACATCGGGCCCGGAACGGCGTAGAATCCCGGAACGATGCATCCCATCCGACTCGCTCTCGCCGCCGCCGTCGTCGTCGTCGGTTGCGGCCCGTCGTCCGACGGCGCCTCGACCCCCGCCGCCTCGGCCCCGGCCGAAACGGCCGAGCCTGCCGCCGTCGTCAAGGTGAACTGTCCCGTGATGCCCTCGATGGAGGTCGACGTCGCCCAGGCCGTCGCCGACGGGCACTACGTCGATCACGAAGGCCGCCGCTACGTCTTCTGCTGCAGCGGTTGCCCCGAAGTCTTCAAGCGGGATCCGGCGCGCTTTGCCGGCGCCGAGAGCGTCGAGATACCCGACGATCCCAGGAGCTGACGCGGCCCTCCGGCCAGGCTGGGTAGAGTCTGCCATGGCCTGGCCGGGAGTTTTGCGGAAGTACCGCGATCGGGTTGCGATCGACGGTCTCGACGACCCCGTGACCCTCCTCGAGGGAGGGACCCCCCTCGTTCCGGCTCCCAAGGTGGCCGAGCTGCTCGGCGGAGGATTCGAGCTCTTTCTGAAGTACGAAGGCCTGAATCCGACCGCCAGCTTCAAGGACCGGGGCATGACGGCCGCCATCACCCACGCCAAGGCCCACGGCGCCCGGGCCGTCATCTGCGCCAGCACCGGCAACACGGCCGCATCGGCCGCCGCCTACGCCGCCCGAGCCGGAATGGCGTGCTTCGTCCTCGTGCCCGACGGCAAGATCGCGCTCGGCAAGCTGGCCGGGGCCTTGGCCTACGGGGCCAGGGTCGTCGCGATCCGGGGTTCGTTCGACGACGGTCTGCGGATGGTCCGGGAAGCGAGCGCCCGCGCCCCCGTCGAACTGGTCAACTCGGTCAATCCGGCCCGGATCCAGGGCCAGAAGACGGCGTCGTTCGAGATCGTCGAAGCGCTCGGCGAGGCGCCCGACTGGCTCGTCCTCCCGGTCGGCAACGCGGGCAACATCACCTCGTACTGGCTCGGTTTTCGGGAGGCGTGCGATTCGGGAGACGCCGTCCGTCTGCCGCAGGTGTTGGGCGCCCAGGCCGAAGGCTCGGCCCCGATCGTCCACGGACGCGTGGTCGAAAATCCGGAGACGGTGGCGACCGCGATCCGGATCGGCAACCCGGCCCGTTGGCAGGAGGCGAACGCCGCCCTGCGGGAGTCGAACGGCCTGATCTTGGCGGTCAGCGACGCCGAGATTTTAGGGGCGTACCGGAAGTTGGCGTCTCTCGAGGGCGTGTTTTGCGAGCCGTCGTCGGCGACCGGCATCGCGGGCCTCGCCCACGCCCTGTGCTTCGGGAAGGTCGACGTTCGCGGCAAGAGGGTCGTGGCCGTCCTCACCGGGCACGGCCTCAAAGATCCCGACTCGGCGGTGGCCGGCGCCCAGCCGCCGATCACGATCGACGCTTCCATGGACGACCTGATGAAGGTTCTCGAATCATGATCCAGCTCCGAATTCCCGCCACGACCGCCAACCTCGGCCCCGGCTTCGACTGCATGGGGCTCGCCCTCGACCTGTGGAACTCGTTCGAGCTGCGCCTTTCCGGTCCGCCGGGACAAGTCGTCGTCCGGTCCTACGGCGAAGGCGCCGATACCCTCCCGACCGACGATTCGAACCTGATCGTCCAGATCATGAAGAGCGAACTCGGCAAGCGATGGGAGAAGCTGCCGGCCGGCATCTCGATCACCTGCCACAACGGCATCCCCGTGATGAGCGGGCTCGGGTCGTCGTCGACCGCCGTCCTGGCCGGCGTGGGCTTCGCCGAGGCTCTGGGCGGCTCGGACGACGCCGACGGCTTCGATCCCGACTCGCTCGACCTGGACCAGATCCTGCAGCGCGCGTTCGAGATCGAGGGGCACGGCGACAACGTGGGTCCCGCCGTCCGGGGCGGCCTCATGCTGATCATGGCGAGCGACCTCGGCCTGATCCTCCGCCAGGTGCCGTTCACCCCGTTTCGAGTCGTGGTGTGCGTCCCCGAGTTCGCGTACCCGACCAGCCGCGCCCGCGAGAGGCTTCCGAAGGACGTCCCCCACGGAGACGCCGTGTTCAACGTCGGGCGGGCCATGTTCGTTCTGCAGGCCCTGCGGGACGGGGACGACGACCTGCTCCGCCGAGCGATGGAGGACCGCCTGCACGAGCCCTACCGTCTGCCCGACATCCCGGGCGCTCGGGCCGCGAAGCGGGCGGCGAAGCAGAACGGTGCGATCGCCGTGAGTCTGAGCGGGGCGGGACCGGGCATGCTCGCGTTCACCCACCGCGACCACGCCGCCATCGGCCAGGCGATGCAGCACGCGTTCGCCTCCGAGGGACTCTCGAGCCGGTGGTGGGCTCTGGACGCGATCACCCGCGGGATCGAGGTTCGCCGGCTCCCGTGAGGGCGCCCGGGGGTGGGCCGATGGTCCCCGTGTCGTCCGCGGCGGCGTATTTTCGCGAGCCCGCCTTGCAATTTTGCGAGTCCACGACTATAATCCTCCTAGGCCAGGCTCCGTCTGGTCGTGGAAGGAAAAGGCACAGGATGTGTCGCCGAGCCGTCGAAGGGGCATCGGGCTTACAGGGAACTTAGGAAGTTTGTAAGATCCAGCCACCGCGTCGCCTCTGAGACCATCCCGTGTCCTGACCTCACACAAGGAGCAGTGACACACTTATGAAGCGAACGCTCACTATCGCGCTGAGCACCGTTCTCGGTGCCAGTCTCGCAACTTCGGCGCTCGCGCAAGAGAACTTCCCGGACGTCCCTGAGAACCACTGGGCGTACGAGGCTCTTCGCGAGATGAAGAGGGAAGGCCTTCTCATGGGCTACCCGGACGGTCTGTTCCGCGGTGGCCGCCCGGCCAGCCGGTATGAGATGGCGGTTGCCCTCCACGGTTCTTGGCTCCGCGTCAAGAGCCTGACCGACGGTCTCAACAGCCAGATCGCCGCCCTCACCGAGCGCATCGAGCGCGGCACGGGCATGGATCCGAACGAGCTTCGGTCGCTCCGCGACTCGCTCGCGGCCGCCCAGCAGGCGATCGACAACATGAAGTCCTGGGGCGACGACATCGCCAACATGAAGCGCATGGCCAGCACGTTCGAGCGCGAACTGGCTTCCATGGGCGTCGACGTCGAAGCGATGAAGAAGAGCCTCAGCGACCTCGCGGATCGCGTCGGGGCCCTCGAGAAGAGGAAGCTTCCGGTCGACATCAGCGGCACGATCGACTTCCTGATCCTCGGCGGCATCTCGGGCGGCGACGACAAGATCGGTCTCGGCGTCGACGGTCGCCCGTGGGGTGTCGGTCGCGGCAGCAACGAAGGCAACCCGGCCGGCATCGACGAGGACCTGTCCGTTCTCCACGAAGCCACCTTCACCCTGAAGAGCACCAACGACGAGGGTCCGAAGTGGCAGGGCACGTTCGTGATCGGCAACATCCTGAACGGCGGCTCGTTCTTCTCCCCCAACCCCACCGCGACGGGCAGCGGAATCGGCTTCTCCTTCAGCGACCTGCTGACGGGCACGCCGTACGGCGAGGGCTCGGCGGACTTCTTCATCCAGAATCTGGAAGTCCACCTCGACACGTCGCTCCTGGGTCTGGGCTTCAACGCCCGGATCGGCCGCCTCGGCCACCAGGTCGGCAGCTACTTCATGAAGCGGCCGGACACCACCCCGTACTACAACAGTGCGATCTGGGATAACGGGAATTACGTGTTCGACGGCGCCGCCGTGAACTTCGGTCTGGGTGCGGCCAACGTCACCCTGTTCGGAGGCCGCAACTCGAACCGACTGTCGGTCAACGGCCAGGAAATCGGGGAGATGTTCGTCGGCAGCGTCGGTCACCAGTACGTGCCCGGCAATGCCCGCCCGCTCGGCTTCGCCGCGGCCAGCATCCCGGTCGATCAGAGCCTCGGCGTCACCGCCAGCATCCCGCTGACCGACAGGGGCAAGCTGAACCTCAACTACCTGATCTTCCAGAGCAACACCGACGCTCCGATCAGCTCGACCGAGACCATCAACCGAGCCACCGTGTTCGGCGGCGAGCTCGACTTCATGTTCGGCAACTTCGGCCTGAACGCCGGCTACTCGCAGGCGAACCACGACTACACCAACTCGTCCGTCATCGACAAGGACAACTATGCGTGGTGGGTCAAGGGTTCGTACAACGCAAGGAGCTGGAACGCCTCGCTCGGCTACCGGTACATCGCTCCGCAGTTCGGCGCCCCCGGCGACTGGGGCCGCCTCGGTCTCTGGTGGAACCCCACCGACATCGAAGGCTTCCACGGGAAGGTGAACTTCAACCTCGGCGAGAACCTCCGCCTCGCCTTGGGCGGCGAGTACTACACCGGTACCGACACCGACCTGGGCGGCGTCACCGGTCTGACCCGGGACGATACGATCACCCGATTCACGATCGACGCCAGCTACAACATCAACTCCAGCTGGAGCGCGATGCTCGGCGCCGAGCTTGTGGATTGGGATCTGGAACCGGTCACCGGCAACAATTTCACCGGTGGAAAGCCGCAGGAGCGGTGGTATCGGATCGGCCTCGGCTATGCGCCGAACGCCAACACCCGACTCACCCTGAACTGGCACCTGAGCGACATCGATTCCAAGGGTGTCACCGGCTTCGCGCTTCCGTTCAGCACGGAGCGCGGCCGAAACCAGGGCAGCCTGCTCACGACCCAGCTCTCGATCCGCTTCTAAACCAAGCCTTCGAAAGCTGATCGGCGCCCCCGAGACCGGAAACGGACTCGGGGGCGTCTCTTCGCCTACCCGACGGGTCCCGACTTCGGACAACCCGCAAGAACGCCAGGAACAACTGGGGCGTCCAAAGAAAGAGGAAACCCTGTACCAGGAGGCTCGAACGATATGAAACTGCAGAACTAGAGGTTCGGTCTCGTCGGCGCATGCACGCTGGCCCTCACCGCCGTAGCCGTG
>JBDNCL010000065.1:0-12453 GCA_046719655.1 Fimbriimonadaceae bacterium | reverse complement strand
CGCCCACTCGCTCCTTCAGCCGTTCCGACAGCTTCGCATGGCTTTCGGCCACATGGCCCCAGGGAACGCCCGTGAAGTCCTGCAGAAGGGTGCGGGCCGGGGTGAAGCTGATCTCGCGCGACGGCTCGGCCTTCGGATCCCAACCGGCGAGGGCTTCGATGTCTTCGGCGGTGACGTTGCGTCCGTCCTCGAGCCGCAACAGGTTCTCCAGGAGAATCCGGAGCGAGAACGGCAGAGTGTCGATGTCGTAGCCCTTTTCCTTGAGGGCGTCGAGTCGGTAGTAGGTGTACGTCTTGCCGTCGTGCTGAAGTTCGGATTTGGCCTGGAAGCTGTTCATGGTTTCTCTCGGAAATGAGCCGGAGGACCGCTCGGAGGTCGCCGTTTCGGGCAACGTCTCCGCGACCGGTCGGGCCGACAGGCTGCAGATTCTTGGGGGGATAGTACCCCCGGGCCTGTCCCGGTCCCGACCGGCTTCGAACGTTGCCGATGGGCTCGGTCTTCAGCCGGCCGAGCCCGTCGCCGTCGTCTTGGGAGGGGGGACGGACTTCAGCCGAGGAACTTCTTCCACCACTCCACAATCTGGTTCAGCCGATGGATCCGGAGGTCGGCGGGACCGGAACGCGACATGCCGTGAGAGGTCGAGGCCGGGTATCGAACGAACCGCGACTCCACACCCTCCTGTTGCAGGGCGGTGAAGATCTGTTCCGACTGCTCGATGTTGCACCGCAGGTCCCCTTCGGAGTGGATGATGAGCATCGGCGTCTTCACGTTCTTGAAGTACGCGATCGGCGACTGCTTCCACAGGTGCTCGATGTCCTGCAGGTCGCCCCACGGGAGTCCTTTGAAGTAACTGTCCCGCCAGAACGGGAAGTCGCTGTTGCCGCCCATCGAGACCATGTTCGACACGCAGCGGTCGGTGATCGCCGCCTTGAACGCGTCGGTGTGTCCCACGGCCCAGTTGGTCATGTAGCCGCCATAGCTGCCTCCCATGATCCCCATCTGACCGGGGTGGATGTAGGGCTGGTGCTGCATCCAGTGGACGACGGTCTGGATGTCGATCCAGTCGAGGTTGCCCCAGTCGCGCTGGATCGAGTTGCAGTGCCTTTCGCCGTAACCCTTCGAGCCGCGCGGGTTCGAGTACACGACCACGTAGCCCTGGGCGGCCAACAGCTGCATTTCGTGGAAGTAAACCCAGCCGTATTGGGCGGCCGGACCTCCGTGGACTTCGAGGATGGCGGGGTACCGCTTGGGCTCGAGGTAGCCGACCGGCTTCATCACCCAGGCGTGGACCTTCCAGCCGTCCGGCGAATCGAGCCAGATCTCCTCCGGCTCGCTGAGCGAGACCTGGTCGTGGTAGGCCGCGTTGAAGGCGGTCAACACGCGCGGGGCCTCGCGGTCGATTCCGAACTCGTAAACTCCGACTTCCGGAATGCGGGTCGGAGTGGCGTAGACGGTGGCGAGCCGACTCCCGTCCCGGCTCACGTTTCCGAGGGCGACGGCGTGGTGTCCGGAGGTCAGCATCTCCAGACCCTCCTGGTCGAGACGAGCCATGCCGACCTGGGTCTCGCCGTGCCAGCCGACGGCCACGTACAACGCCTGAGAGTCGGGAGCCCACTCCACGGTCGCGTCGAAGCTGGCATCTTTGGTGTCGCTCAGCGTCGCGGCGGTCAGGCAGTAGTCGTCGTTCGGGTGGAGGCAACGGGCCCCGCCCCCGTCGGCCGAACAGATCCACAGGCGGTTGTTCAGTTGAAGCCAGGGGTCCTCTTCGTGGGGGGGATGCCCGACGTAGGCGATCCATTTGCCGTCCGGCGACCACTTCAGGGCCGACTTGCCGCCTTTGGGCAGGCCTTCGAGGGTCCAGGCCTGACCGTTCAGCGCGACGCGGACGATCTTGTCGTCCTCCGGTTCTCGGAAGGGGGTTTTGCTGGCGGGGTGGGACACGACGATTTCGTCCGAATGCGGCGACCAGTCGAACGAGTACCAGCCCAGCGGGCAGCCGCTGTAGAGCTTCCGGTGTTCGCCGGTACCGACGTCGACGATGTAGACCGCGTATCGCTGTCCTCCGAAGTAGCCGTCCCCGTCGAGGCGGTACCAAAGGTTGTCGACGACCAACGGGGGCGTGCTCGCTCCGGACTCCTCGCGCTTTTTCTTGGCCGCTTCCGTCCAGTCGGCGTGCGTTTCTCGGAACAGGAACGCGATCCGGCGTCCGTCGGGCGACCATTTGAACCCGCCGATGGAGCCTTCGGGCAGGCTGGTCAGCTTTCGCGCTTCGCCACCCGTGGTCGAGATCAAGAAGATCTGCGAACTCGGCTTCTCCCGACCCGACACGAAGGCGATCTGCGAACCGTCCGGGGACCAGCGGCCGTGACCGTCGCCGCCCTCGCCCCGCGTCCACTGGGTGACCGACCCGCCGAGATCGACCGTGAACAGGTTGGAAACGTTCTTGTTCTTCTCGGAAACGTGCTTCTTCGTGAAGAGAATCCGTTCCCCGTCCGGGCTGATCTGCGGGTCGCCGACGAGCTGGAAACACAGCAGGTCTTCGGGCTTGGTAAGGCGCTTCGGCATGACGCGAGGTTACCCACAGACTCGCCGGACCGTCGGTCGTCAAAACCCGTTCGCAGACGACGAGCCGGGACCGGCAATGTCGAAGGCAGGAGCCCGAAAAAACGGGCGGTGGGCGCCATCGAGCCGCGCCAGCCCGACGGCGCCATCGGCCCGATCGTCGACCGGGTCGTGGCGGCAGAGCCGCACGCGCTCCACTCCCTCGACCCGCAGGCAAAGGTCGGCACCGCCGAAATCAAGAGACGGTACGGCGACCGCGTCGGTCCTGGCGGCAACGTCGACCGCGCCCGGCTCCAGACCGGAACCGACGCCGAAGTCGAGCCGAGCGCCCGGTACCCTCTCGAGCCCGGGATGCCGGGTGGCGGCTCGATCTCCATCCCGAGCTATGTCGCCTTCAAAGGGATGCCTTGGGAGCTGTTCCTGATGATCCCGGACTTCCGGCCCCGGTGCGGGAGCTGGGATCGCCCCCCGGGCCTAGATCGCGTCGATGCGCTTGGCGAGTTCGAAGTCGTAAGGCGAGAGACCGCCGACGTCGTGGGTGTGGACGGCGATACGAACCTTCCGGTATCCGATATGGATGTCCGGGTGGTGGTTGAGCTCCTCCGCGATCTGCCCGACCTTCACCGCGAACTCCGGACCTTCCGGATATCGGTCGAAGACGAACGTCTTGGCGAGGTTGCCGCTTTCGACCGACCAGCCCTCCAGTTCGGTCAGAGCGGCGGCGATTTGCTCGTCGTCTAGTCGGATGTGAGCGAGTTCCATGCGTTTCTCCAGTCTGGGACCTCTTATTGTACGGGGTAGAATCCGCCGATATTTCGCCGCCGGCCTAGCGGGACCGAGGGCTTCCTGCCGTTGCGGTTTCGTAGTACGAGGGGCGCTCCATGGAAAAGACAATGGCGTCGACGTCTACCGATCCCACCGCTTGCTTTCCGCCTCTAGGCGGCCCCGTTTTCCGAAACCTGACTGTCCCCGAACTGGTCGAGCACGCCCTGCGAAACGGCGAGGGTGTGCTGTCGTCGACGGGCGCCCTTGTGACCCGAACCGGAAAGTACACGGGACGGAGTCCGAAAGACAAGGCGATCGTGCTCGATGCGGAGACGGAGTCGAAAGTTTGGTGGGAGAACAACCCCTCCGTGTCTCCCGAGACGTTCGACCGTCTTTGGGGGAAGGCGCGCGCGGCGATCGGGCAGCAACCGCTCTATCAGGTCGATTCCTTCGGCGGCACCGACCCCCGCTACCGGATCGCGGTTCGGTTTCTCGTGCAGAAGGCGTGGCACGCGCTTTTCGTCAGGCAGCTTCTGGTGCGGCCGTCGGCCGAGCAGCTGCGCGAGTTCGAACCGGATTGGACGGTGCTGGACGTCTGCGACCTGTGCGCCGATCCCATCGTCGACGGCACCCGGAGCGAGGCGTTCATCGGTTTGGATTTCTCCGGCCGGCGCGTCCTGATCATGGGAACCGGGTACGCGGGCGAGATGAAGAAGTCGATCTTTACCGTGCTCAACTATGTCCTGCCGCTGAGCGGGGTTCTGAGCATGCACTGCTCGGCCAACATCGGTCCCGATGGCGACACGGCTCTGTTTTTCGGTTTGTCGGGCACCGGAAAGACCACTCTGTCGGCCGATCCCGAGCGGAGACTCATCGGCGACGACGAGCACGGCTGGACCGACCAGGGGGTGTTCAACTTCGAGGGCGGGTGCTACGCCAAGTGCATCAAGCTCAGTGCCGAAGGAGAGCCGCAGATCTACAACGCCATCCGGTTCGGCTCCGTTCTGGAGAACGTGGTCTTGCGGGACGACCGCGTGCCGGATTACGACGACGGATCCGTGACGGAGAACACGCGCTGCGCCTACCCGGTCGAGTACATCGACAACGCCGTCCTTCCGAGCGTCGGCGGCCACCCCAAAAACATCTGTTTCCTGACCTGCGACGCCTTCGGGGTCTTGCCCCCGATCAGCCGACTCACGGCCGAGCAGGCGATGTTCCACTTCTTGAACGGCTACACGGCCAAAGTTGCGGGAACCGAGGACGGGGTGAACGAGCCGCAGGCCACGTTCTCGACCTGCTTCGGAGCTCCGTTTCTGCCCCTGCCTCCCAAAGTCTACGGGGACATGCTCGCGGAGAAGATCCGGCGCCACGGTTCGAGGGTCTGGCTGGTGAACACGGGCTGGACCGGGGGAGGGTACGGAGTCGGGCGCCGAATGCCCTTGAAGCACACCCGCGCGATGATCCGCGCCGCCTTGTCCGGGCATCTCGACGACGCCGAGTATCAGACCGATCCCGTCTTCGGCCTGTCCGTCCCGAAACAGGTGCCCGGAGTGCCGGCCGATATCCTGATGCCCCGCCTGACCTGGAGCGATCGGGACGCCTACGATACGGTCGCCGCCAAACTGGAGGCGATGTTCCAAGAGCAGCACGCGAAGTTCGTTTCCTGACCGCGGATCGGCCGGAGCCGCTAATCGGGATGAGCATGGGGCACAGGACTCGCGCCTCGGCCGGCGAATCCGGTAAACATGACAACCTTGGCCTTGGTCGGGCTCCTCGGCGCATGGACCCTCGCCCCCCGGCAGCCGGCGTTCGTTTGGGTGGAGGGGGAGTCGGCCGAAGTCGTTCGCGGTCCGGTGACGATGGCTTCGGTGGAGCGCGCCGCTCTCCTCTCCGGCGGACGCTGGGCCCACGTCGGGATCGACGCCGAGCAGGTGGCCGCCCGAGCTCCCGACGGGGCCGAAATCCGGCTTCGCGTCGAGTCGCCTTCGGCGGGAAAGCGCCAGCTGTGGGCGCGGATCGGCTTCGAGTTCGCACGGTCCCCGTTTGAGTGGCGGTTCGGAGACGGTCCCTGGCGGAGGGTTTCCCGCGAGGACCTGACGACCGACCTCGTGGAGCTGGGGACCTGGACGGAGGCGGGCTGGCTGAAACTCGGAGAGGTGGAGGTTGCGGGGCCGACCGATCTCCGGTTTCGCGTGTCGCCGACCCGCGATTCCCAGGACCGCCCCGAGCGTCTGCTGTTCGGGCTCGACGCGGTGTGCCTGACCGTCGGCGACTTTCATCCGAACGGCCATCTCAAGCCCGGCGAAGTCCGCGGCCACCCGGACGACGCGGCGGCGGCCCAAAAGGTGTTCGAAGTGCCGCCCGTTCCGGCCGACGGCGCCCGGGTTTCTCTGCGGCTGAACGGTCTGTGGGAGATTGCCCGCCACGACGAGGTTCTTCCTTCCCGCGTGGACGTCCCGATCGCCGAGCTCCCCCAGAATCCGATATGGACCGGCATTCCGGTCCCCGGCGACCGCAACACGCTCCGACCGGACCTGATCTTCGCCCACCGTTTCTGGTACCGGACGCGAATCCGCGTGCCCGAATCGGCGACCGGCAGGTCGTTCCATCTGGTTTTTCCCCAGAACAACCTCAACACGACCGTGTTTGTGAACGGGGTGTACTGCGGTTTCGACAAGAACCCGTTTGCGCGGTTGCAGATCGACGTGACGGCCGGGATGAGGCCCGGCCTCAACGAGGTCATGGTCGGCATACGGGACGCCTGGTACGCCTACAGCTTCAACCCGCGCGACCCGATGAAGCTTCGGCGTCGCTTCAACCTGCCCCTCTCCGTCACACGAAGCGGATTCCAGGAGCTGGCGTACCCCATCTTTCCCCACTTTGAGTCGGGCATTCTGAAGACGCCGGAACTGGTGGTGGCCGGTCCCGTCAAGGCGGTCGACGTGTTCGCCAAGACCTCGGTCTCTCGCCGGCGTTTGGACACCGAGGTCGAGATTCTGAACACGACGTCTGGTCCGGTCTCCGGTCAGTTGGTCGCCGAGGTGGTCGATCCTGAGACGGGGACCGTCGCCCTGCGGCTTCCCGATCAGAACTTCCAGTTGGACTCGGGCAAAACGACCGTGCTCAAGCCGGAGTCGCCCTGGGCCGAGCCGAAGCTGTGGTGGCCCGACGAGCCCCACATGTACCGTCTGCGGACGACGGTGCGCATCGACGGAAAGGCGGTCGACGTCTCGGAGACCCCCTTCGGATTCCGGGAATGGACCTGGTCCGACAAGCGCTTCCGACTCAACGGAATCCCCTGGCGCGGTTGGGCCGATACCCACTCCCACGTCACCCCGGAAGCCTGGCTCGAACACTACCGAAAGTCGAACCAGACGATGATGCGGTTCTGGGGTCTCGACTGGATGGGGATGGATCCGAACGATGCCTTGTCCTGGTTCGACCGCCACGGCATCCCCGTCCGGAGGTCGGGCATGCTCGATGGTCAGGTGATCGGCTACATCCCGATCGAACAGGACCCCGACCTGCAGGAGCCGGGAACGGTCGTGAAGATGGATCTGATGCGCAACTGGAGGGACCAGATGCTGGCGCAGGTCAAGGGGGAGCGGAATCACCCGTCGATCTTCGTCTGGTCGATCGAAAACGAGTGGCTCTACATCAACTGCCTCAACCTCTGGGGCAACTACATGGACCAGTTCGAGGCCGAGGTCAAGAAGGTTTCGGATGCCGTCATGGCGCTGGACCCGACCCGCCCGACCAAGACGGACGGGGGCGGCGCCAACAAGGATCAGTCGATGCCGGTCCATGGCAACCACTACGTGTTCGACGTCAGCGGGCGCGGCTATCCGGGACTCGCCTACGAGGCCAACCCGACCGGGGGCGGACGGGGGCGCTGGGTCTGGGATCAGCAACGGCCCCGGTTCCTCGGCGAGGACTTCTTCGCCAACGGCATCAACCCGTTCGATTACGGCACGTTCGGCGGCGAGTCCGCCTTTCAGGGCAAGGCGCAGAGCCGACCCGCAGCCGGACGCATCTACCGGATGCTGACCGAAGGGTACCGCTGGGCCGAGTATGCCGCCTGGCACTTTTGGATGCAGCAGCACGAGGCGGTCGATCAGTACGCCTCGAACGCCCCGGTCGCCGCGTTCGTCCGGCAGTGGGACTGGACATTCGGGTCTGGCCAGACGGTGCCGCGTACGATCGGCCTATTCAACGACACTCGGTTCGGCGGCCCGCTGGAGTTCGGTGGGGAACTGGTCGTGGGCGGACGGCCGGTCGGCTCGAATCGTCAAACCTTCGACGTGCCGGCCGGGACCAACCGAAAGTTCGACATCGAGTTGCGGATGCCGACTGTGAACACGCGAACGGAAGGGGTCCTGACGCTAACGGTCCGCCGCGAAGGGCGCGAGGTGTTCCGAGACACGAAGGCGGTGAGCGTGCTCCCGGCTCCGAGCGCCAGACCGGCTCGGACGGCGGGGCCCGCCGTCCCCGCGCTGACGGCCAGAACCCTGGCGGTGTGGGATCCGAGCGGCAAGGTCGCCCGGTTCCTGCGTTCGGTCGACCAGCCCTTCTCCGAGATCGGCGGTCCCGGGCAGGTCGACTCGTCCGTACGCGTCCTTGTTGTCGGGCCCGACGCCCTCGACGCGGTCGAGGCGGCCAACGCGAGCCTGGCCGCGCTTGCGTCGCGGGGGATGAGGGTCGTCGTTCTGGAGCAGAGACACCCCCTCCGCTATCAGGGTCTCCCGGCCGAGATGGCGGCTCAGGAGAACGCGGGCGCGATGGCCTATATCGAGAACTCGGCGCACCCGGTCGTCTCGGGGCTTCAGGACAAGGACTTTTGGACGTGGAGCCCGAGGGAGCGCCTGTACCGCAACGCCTACGCCAAGCCGACGTCGGGGGCCAAGTCGATCGTCCACTGTGGCACCCGACTGGCCAACTCGGCCCTCGCCGAGATTCCGGTCGACACGGGACTGCTCGTCGTGTGCCAACTGGAGGTGGGCGAGGGCCTCGCCGACAACGCGGTGGCGCGCCAACTCTTCGCCAACCTGCTGGCCTATGCCAACGCCTACCGCTTCGAAACCCGGCCCGTCGTCGTCGTCCAGCGCGACCTCGGCCCGATCGGTTCGGTGGTGCAGGCGACCGGCGTGGTATCGACGACTTCGCCCACCGTGTCGGACGCCGTCCGCGACGGCCGGCCGAAAACGATCGTCGTATCGGCCACCCCCGCCAATCTGCGCGAACTCGTCGCGGCCGGTCCCGCCCTCGAGCGTTTCCTGAGCGGAGGCGGTTGGGTCGTCCTCAACGGGCTGACTCCGGAAGGAATCGACGAGTTCAACAAGCTGGTGAGGCAGAAGCACATGATCCGGCCGTTCCGGCGCGAGCGGGTCGCGTTCCCCCCTCGTCGGCACCCTCTGACTGCCGGTCTGACGCTCGCCGACGTCGTGATGCAGTCGGGTGAGCGGATCAACACGTTCACGTCCGACCTGTTCCTCGCTTCGGACGTGTTCAGCTACGTGGTGGACCTCGACGAGGTCGCACCGTTCGCCGAGCTGCCCTCCCACACCTACTTCGGGTACGACGCGCCCCAGAACGACCACGACCCGTTCAATATGGTCAACGGCTTCGTGAGCGCCGACGGCTGGCAGTTGATCTTCTCGATCAACCACCAGACGATGCCGACCCAGTTCGACCTCAAGTGGCCGACTCCCCAGGAGTTCCGGCAGATCGAATGGACCGGCAACGGGTTTTACGATCTCGTCACCAAAATCGAGCTGACGTTCGACGGCGCCGGTGAGCCGGTCGTGTTCCGGACGCAACCCAACACGGAGCCCCAGACGTTCGACATTCAGCCTCCCCGCACCGCGTCGAAGGTCACGGTGAAGCTTGCCGAGTGGGAGCGCCGAGCCGAGATCCCCGTGATCGGCGTGGACAACCTGCGCCTTTTTGTCAGCCGCCCGAGCGGGTTCCAAAAGGCGGTGCAGCCGATGCTCAACGTGGGTGCGCTCGTCGCCTATCCCCGCGGGCGCGGCGGGGTGGTTCTGGCCAACGTCCTGTTCCAGGAGCGGGAGTCGGTTCCCGACAACGCGGTCAAGAAGCGCCGAATCTTGGCGACCGTGTTGAGGAATCTGCAGGCGCCTTTCTCGGGGGCTGCTCCCGTCATCGCGGGAGGCGATCTCGTGTACGCGCCGATCGACGTTTCCGGTCGGGCGAATGCGTTCGTCAACGAGAGGGGCTGGTTCGGCGACCCGAACTTCACGTTCCGAGACCTGCCGAGGGGAAGGCAGACGATGGCGGGAATTCCGTTCGAGGTCTACGAGTTCCTGACATCGCCCGTTCCGACCGCGATCATGCTCGGCGGACCGAACGTTCCCGGAAATCTGCCCGACGCCGTGCGCGAGATCCCGGTCGGTCGGCGCGCCGATGCCTTGTTCTTCCTCGTTGCCGCCCGGATCGACTCGCGGCGCAGTCCGAACGAGGTCCGAGAAGGGCGCCAGTTCGAGATCGCCCGGATCGAGGTGCGCTACGCGGACGGTCAGACGGAGTCGGTGCCGATCCGTTCGGAGACGGACGTCGAGCATTTCCGCCAGGCCGAACCGACTCCCGTGCCCGGCGCGCAGATCGGTTGGGTCGGACGCTATCCCAACGGCGAAAGTGCCGTCGCCTACGTGTTGACCTGGGTGAACCCGAGGCCGAACGTGCCCGTGGTTTCGTTCGATCTCGTCCGGGGACGAGACCCTCGCGGCGTGCCCGCGATCCTGGCCGTGACGGCCGGGAATCGCCGGAGCGGCGGACGATGACCGGAGCGGATCGGAACCGGCAGTCCGGGCGTTAGGGGTCGGATTCGGACAGTAAAATCGGGCCCATGCCCGAACTGCCGGAAGTCGAATCCGTGCGCCGACTGCTGGAGCGCGCCCTGGTTGGCCGGACCATCGTCGAAGTCGAGGCCGCGCCCGACCCGATCGTGTTCGAGGGCCTGTCCCCGGAGATGGTTTGCGCCGCCGTCCTCGGGAAGTCGGTCGAGGGTACCGGCCGCAAGGGGAAGATTTTTTGGCTCGAACTGTCGGCCAAACCGTGGCTCTTCGGCCATCTGGGGATGTCGGGTTGGGTTCGGGAACTCGGGGCGGTCGGCCCCCGTCTGGTCTCGCACGGCGAGGCCCCGCTCGACGACGAGGACGGCCGGCCGAGATTCCTGAAGCTGATGCTCACGACGGACGAGGGACGCCGGGTCGCCTTCACGGACGGCAGGCGCCTCGGCCGAATTTGGATCGGGGAAGATCCGGCGCGCGATCCAAGGGTCGCCGCGATGGGGCCAGACGTGCTCCTGAGCCCGGTTTCGGCCGAGGATCTGGCTGCGGTCGTGGCTCGGCGCAAGACCCCGATCAAGTCCCTGCTGCTCGATCAGAAGCTCTTTGCCGGGGTGGGCAACTGGGTCGCCGACGAAGTCCTCTACCAGGCGCGCATCGCCCCGGCGAGACCGGCCCAAAGCCTGTCCTCCGGGGAGCTGGCCGCGCTCGCCGACGCCCTGAAGCGGGTCGTCGAGTTCGCGGTCGAAGTCGACGCAGACGCCGACCGATATCCCGAAGACTGGCTTTTCGCCCACCGTTGGGGCGGCAAGTACGGCTCGGAGGCCGTGATGGGCATGGCGATCCGGCGGGACAAGATCGGAGGTCGGACCACCGCCTGGGTGCCCGACCTCCAGCGCTGAGGGCGGCCCGACGGCTCTTCGCGGGGGCCTAACGAGACGGGACCTGGGGACTGAAGATCGGGAAGGCGAACTCGCCGTTGCCTTTGGTGATGTTGGTTTCGTTCGATCCGTCCCTGCGGACGGTGAAGATCGAACGCTTGTTCTGCTCGTCGTACTTCGCGTAGGCGATCGTCTGGGAATCTGGCGACCACGACGGCTCGAACACCCGCCCCCGGATCAGCCGGAGAGCCCTCGCTCCGATCGGACCGCCGCCCGTCGGGGCGAGACTGAGGGTGTCGGCCGTGATGTTGCCGTTCCCGGTCGCCCGCCCGGTGAGAAAGAGGAAGGCGGAACCGTCCGGTGCGACGCGAACCGACGTGAATCCGACTTCTTCGTCGGGGCTGGCGGCGAGGATTTCGGGCGGGGGCATCTGCCCGTTCCGCGGGGCCGGAATGCGGCCGATCGCGGCGCGGAAAGGCGGCGTCGCGACCCCGTCGCGGATGAACTCGGCCGGTATCTCGCGCTCGTTCGTGAACATGAAGTCCTGAACCGTGAAGTACACGTCCCCGTTCCTCTGGTTGACGTCGAAGTCGATGCGCATCCCGGCGATCACCGGAATCGGAGGGCTGGCCGAGCCGAGGTCCTGGACGATCAGCACCTCGCCGATATCGCGGGTCATGATCGCCACGATCTTGGACCGGCTTCTCATCCAGGAAGCGGCGCGGAATGCGGTGCCCAATCGTTGGTAGAGAGCGTCGAACTGCCCGATGGCGCCGGTTCCTTCCGCTTGATCGCCCTGACGCTCTTTCGTCACGGGCGGCAGGACCTGGGCGGTCGAGCCGTCGCGGGGATTGAACTCCAGGACAAAGCCTCCCGACGTGATCAGGGCGGTTTCGTTCGCTCCGGGGACGTCGGGGGGGAGGAACGTCGGACGCCCCTTGCTCCGCGTGCCGAACGACCGGACCACGACTTCGTCGGAAGCGAGATTCCAGCGGTAGATGTTGAACGCGCCGCCTTCGCGGTTGCTCAGGAAGAACAGACGATTGCCGTCGGGCCGCCACGACAGGTCGCGGTCGACCTTGCCCTCCGAGTGCCCCGGCGCCGGTCGGACGGTCCCGTCCGGCAAGATGGCGACCGCTCGACTCCCTTCCTCCAAAAGCTCGACCGCCGCGAGCCATCCGACCGTGTTCGCGGTGCCGAAGTCGAGGTCCTGGCCCCGGTCGCGGAGCCACTGGTATCCGAGGAAGAGGCCCGCCAGCAGGAAAAGCCCGATGGCGAACCGCAGAAGCATCTTCTGGAGAATCTTGGGTTGGGACGGGGCCGGAGTTGGGGCGTCGCTCATAGGTTTTCCTTACGTGGGACGGTCGCGGTTTCGTGCCGGTTGTCCTAGCCTCGGCCGATGGGGGGCGGATCCGTCCGTCGAAGCTGGTTTCCGGGCTTGA
>JBDNCL010000064.1:0-12489 GCA_046719655.1 Fimbriimonadaceae bacterium | reverse complement strand
TGCCGCCCGACCTAGCCGGGCTTTGGGGCTCGAACGTCGCCCAGTACGCCGACGACGGCCTGCTGATGCCGCTCGACGACCTGATCGCCCAATTCGGCATCCGGGAAGAGGACTACATCCCGGTTTTTTGGGACATCGGCCGGTACCGAGGGAGAATGTTCGCCCTGCCCAGCACCCCGGCCACGACCGCGCTCCACTACAACACCCGGTTTCTGCAGGAGATCGGCCGCGGTCCGAACGACTACCCGAAAACGATCGAGGAGCTGACCGAAGTCGGCGACCGGCTCGTCGTCCGCGACCGCCTGGGCCGCATCGCCCGGGCCGGGTTCCTCCCCGCCGAGCCAGGTTGGTGGAACTGGTCTTGGGGATATTTCTTCGGCGGCCGACTCTGGGACGGCGACCGGACCATCACGTGCGACTCGCCCGAAAACGTCCGCGCCTTCGAATGGGTCCAGTCCTTCTCGAAAAAGTACGGTCCGAGCGAGCTTCAGGTCTTCCGCAGCGGTTTCGGCAACTTTTCGTCTCCGCAAAACGCTTTCATGTCGCAGAAGGTCGGCATGGTTCTGCAGGGCGTGTGGATGTACAACTTCATCTCCCAGTTCGAGCCCGATCTTCCCTGGGCGGCGGCCCCCTTCCCCCATCCCGAAGACCGACCGGACCTGGCGAACATGTCCATCGCCGAGATGGACATCCTCTGCATCCCGCGGGGAGCGAGGCACCCGAAGGAGGCATTCGAGTTCATCGCGTGGCTCCAGAAGCAGGAGAACATGGAGATGCTCTGCCTCTCGCACCGCAAGAACTCTCCCCTCAGGAAGGTCAGCGACGAGTTCTGGGCCAAACACCCGAACCCGTACATCCGGCTTTTCCACGAACTCGCCCTGTCTCCCAACGCGATCACGGTTCCGAAAACGGCGGTCTTTGCCGAATACCAGCGCGAACTGAACAACGCCTTCGAGCTGATCAACCTCGATCGCGCGACGCCGCAGAAGGCGCTCTCCGACGTGAAGGCCCGCATGCAGCCCAAGCTCGAACAGTGGGCCCGACGAAACGAGATGCGGGAGGCGCGACCGTGAGCAACAAACTGAAGGAAAACCTGACCGGCTGGGCGTTTGCGTCGCCCTGGGTCGTCGGATTCGGCGTCTTCCTTCTCTATCCTCTGGCCGCGTCCCTGTACTTCAGCTTCTGCGACTACTCGGTGCTCAAGCCGCCCCTGTTCGTCGGCACCGAGAACTACGCCGACCTGTTTCGAGACGAGGTGTTCTGGATCGCCTTGGCCAACACGGGAATCTACGCCCTGTTCGCCCTTCCCTCCGGTCTCATCTTTTCGCTGGCGCTCGCCCTTCTGCTGAACACCAAGGTGCGGGGAATGACGGTCTACCGGACGATCTTCTTCCTGCCGTCCATCCTCCCCCTCGTCGCCGTCGCCGTTCTGTGGCTGTGGCTGTTCAACGGGGAGTACGGACTCCTGAATTCCGGACTGGCCGTGTTCGGCATCAAGGGACCGAACTGGCTCGGCGACCCGATGTGGACCAAGCCGGTGCTGATCCTGCTCGGTCTTTGGGGGGTCGGAAACGCGATCGTGATCTACCTGGCCGGACTCCAGGAGGTCCCCCAGCACCTCTACGAAGCGGCCGACCTCGACGGCGCGAGCCCGTGGGCGAAAACCCGAAACGTCACGCTCCCCCTCCTCTCGCCCGTGATCCTCTTCAACATGATCATGGGCATCATCGGGACGCTGCAGATCTTCACCGTCCCCTACGTGATGTTCCCCGGCGGCGCGCCGGCCCGCTCGACCTACTTCTACGCGATGTACCTGTTCGACAACGCGTTCGTGTTTCAGAAGATGGGTTACGCCTGCGCGATGGGATGGATCATGTTTCTCATCATCTTCGGGCTGACGATCACGGCCCTCAAACTTTCCGAAAAGCACGTGCACTACGAGGGAGGCTAGGATGTCCATCGCCCGACAGATCTCGATCAGACCCCGTTCGATCCGGCGCCAGAGCGCGCTCCGCACCATCGGAATTCACACCGTTCTGCTGTTCTTCTCGATCGTCTTCATGTTGCCGCTGATCTGGATGATCGCAACGTCCCTGAAGCCGATCGAGGAGACGATGCGCACGCCTCCGACCTGGATCCCGAGCACGTTCCAGTGGCACAACTATCCGGATGCCCTGACCTACGGCGCCGAACAGCTCGGCTACATCCCGTTTCTCGTCTACTTCCGCAACACGGTCGTCCTCTGCGTGCTGGTCGTCGCCGGAGCCGTCCTCAGCAACGCCCTCGCCGGCTACGCTTTCGGTAGATTGAAGTGGAAGGGCCGCGACGTTTTCTTCGCTCTGACCCTGGCCACCATGATGGTGCCGTTCCCCGTCCTCATGGTGCCGATCTTCGCCCTTTTCCGAGAACTCGGCTGGATCGGGACGTTCCGCCCGCTGTGGGTTCCGGCCTGGTTCGGCGCCGCCTTCAACATCTTCCTTCTGCGCCAGTTCTTCAAGGCGCTGCCGTTCGAGCTCAGCGAGGCGGCCAAGATCGACGGGTGTTCGGAATGGGGCATCTTCTGGCGGGTCGTTTTGCCGCTGAGCAAGCCCGCCCTCGCCGTGGTCGCCCTGTTCACGTTCATGGGTACCTGGAACGACTTTCTCGGGCCGTTGATCTATCTTCTCGACCAGAGGACGTTCACCCTGGCGCTCGGGCTGCAGTTCTATCAGAGTCAGCACGGCGGCACGCAGTGGAACATGCTGATGGCGGCCTGCACCGTGGTGGTCGCGCCCGTGATCGTCCTGTTCTTCTTCACCCAGAAGCAGTTCATCCAGGGCATCGCCGCGACCGGACTCAAAGGCTGATCCCGAAACCGTCCGCCGGTACAATGGGGGCCGTTTTGGAACGGTTCGACGTCGTCGTGGTGGGTGCGGGGCACGCCGGAATCGAGGCGGCCCTCGCCGCCGCCCGAATCGGCCGCCGCACCGCCTGCGTGACGCTCCGGCTCGATCGGATCGGACACCTGCCGTGCAACTGCTCGATCGGCGGCCCGGCCAAGGGGCACCTCGCCCGCGAAGTCGACGCTCTGGGCGGGCAGATGGGCCTGACCGCCGACCGGGCCACGACCCACATCCGCCGCGTCGGAACCGGGAAAGGACCGGCCGTGCAGACCGTCCGCGCCCACGTCTGCAAGAGGCTCTACCCCGACCTCATGCGGAGGACGATGGCGTCCGAACCGAATCTGACCCTGATCGAAGGAACAGTCGAACGGGTGGAGACCCGCGACGGGCGGGTGGTCGGGGTGCGGATCGCCCCCGAACCGGGCGGCGAACCGGCGCTCGTCGAAACCCGGGCGGTCGTTCTGACCACGGGCACGTTCCTGAACGGCCTGTGCCACCGGGGACGGGAAAAGACGGTCGCCGCCCGCCACGGAGACGAGGCCGTCCGGGGGCTGTCCGACTTCCTCGCCGACATCGGGGTGCGCCTCCGGCGCTTCAAGACGGGGACGACCCCGCGGGTGCGCCTGTCGAGCCTGAAGCTGGACGGATTGGAGTGCCTCCCGAGCGAAGACGACGCGGGAGCGATCAGCTTTCTCAACGACCGTCCGCCGGTCGACCGGCCGCGGTACGGGTGCTGGCAGACGCGCACGAACCCGGCCACCCACGCCGTCCTCGGCGACAACCTCCACCGATCGCCCATGTTTTCGGGCCAGATCGAGGGGGTCGGGCCCCGGTACTGCCCGAGCGTCGAAGACAAGATCGTCCGATTCTCCGGCAAGGACAGCCACCCGATCTTCCTGGAGATCGAGGAGTGGGACGGCGAGTCGGTCTACGTGCAGGGATTCTCGACGTCGATGCCGACCGACGTGCAGGCGGCCGCTCTGCGCACCATCGCCGGACTGGAGGAAGTCGACGTCCTGCGCTACGGCTACGCCGTCGAGTACGACGTGGCCGACCCGACCCAGCTCGACGCGAATCTGATGTCGAAGCTCGTCCAGGGACTCTTCCTCGCCGGCCAGCTGAACGGCACTTCCGGGTACGAAGAGGCGGCGGGGCAAGGGATCGCAGCCGGAATTCAGGCCGCCCGCTACGCCGCCAACCTGCCGCCGGTCCCGTTTCCCAGGGACGCGAGCTTTCTGGGCGTCATGATCGACGACCTGGTGACCAAGGGCGTGGAAGACCCGTATCGGATGCTGACCGCCCGGGCCGAGCACCGGCTGCTCCTGCGGCACGACAACGCCGACCTCCGGCTGACCCCCCTTTCCCGCGAGGTCGGTCTGTGTTCGGAATCGCGGTGGGAGCGGTTCGAGGCCAAGCGCGAGGCGATCGCCCGCGGGCGCCGTTCGCTCGACGAACACTGGGTCAGCACGAAGCACAACCCGGTGCTCGGTTCGATGGGTCAGCCTTCGGTGCCGACGAAGACGACGTTCTTCGAGCTGCTGCGGCGACCGGGGTTCTCGCTGGAAGACGCCCTGTCGCTCGCGGGCCGGCTCGGAATCGACCTGGGCATCGAATCCGCGCCGAGCGGCGGCAGGCCGCCCGGACTGGCGGGCGAGGTCTGGGACCAACTCGCGCTGGCCGCGAAGTACGACGGCTACCTGCAGCAGCAGGAACGGGCGGCCGATCAGGCCCGGCGGCTCGAGACGATGCCGATTCCGCCGGAGTTCGACTTTTCGGCGCTGGTCGGGCTGAGCTGCGAGAGCCGCGAGAAGCTGGGTCGGATCCGCCCGTCGACCATCGGACAGGCGTCCCGGATTCCCGGCGTTCGCCCTTCCGACATCGCCCTTCTCGTCGGACACCTTCGGCCGATTCCGGCCGGGCCCCGACTCCCGGCGCAGTTCGGGTCGGCAAGGCGGTAGCCTACGCCAAGCCATGAGCCACGGACCTCTCGCCAACATCGCCAAGATCGTCGACGCCACGAGCCACCGCGTTTCGAGCTACGACCGTTCGGGCGGCAACCACGACTGCCGGTCCATCGAGCCGGGGGAGACGCTCACCCTCGCCGAGATCGAGGGCGCCGGCATCGTGAAGCACATCTGGATCACGATCAGCAGCCAAGACCCTCTGGTCCGGCGCAACCTCGTGCTGCGCATGTTCTGGGACGGGCAGGGGCACCCGAGCGTCGAGAGCCCGATCGGCGACTTCTTCGGCAACGGTTGGGGGATGGTGTACCTCCACAACTCGCTGCCCCTCGCCTGCGCTCCCAAAGACGGCAACGCGCTCGTGTGCTACTTCCCGATGCCGTTCGGCAACGGGGCCAAGATCGAGGTGGAGAACCAGGGCGAACAGCGGACCGACGCGTTCTACTACTACCTGGACTACGAGAAGCACGCTTCGATTCCAGACGACTTGGGCCGGTTCCACGCCTGGTACCACCAGGAGCTGACCGTGCCCGAATCGAGCAGCGGCGACCGAGAAAACGAGTGGGCCACTCTCGGCGACGTCCCCGCGAACCCGAGCGACAAGCACAACTACCTGTTCTGCGAGATCGAGGGGGAAGGGCACTTCGTGGGTGTCAACTACTACGTTTCGTGCCCGACGCCGATGTGGTACGGCGAAGGGGACGACATGTTCTTGGTGGACGGCGAGGCGTGGCCCGGGAGCGCGCACGGGACCGGCACCGAGGACTACTTCAACCAGAGTTGGTGTCCGGAAGAGATCTTCTCCCACCCCTACTTCGGCACCAGCCGCGTGCCCGGCGAGAGGAACCGCGACCCCCGCTTCGGCTGGTTCGGGCGCACCCACTGCTACCGGTTCCACCTCGAGGACCCGATCCGGTTCAAGAAGAGCCTGCGCGCGAGCATCGAACACGGCCACGCCAACACCCTGACCTTGGAGATGGCCAGCGTCGCGTACTGGTACCAGACCCTTCCCAGCAAGCGGTTCCCGCCGCTTCCGAAACGGGCCGAGCGGGCGCCGAGGACCCTTCCCGGCGTCAGCGAAGTGCACCGGTGGCGCGACGCCTGGCGGCGGTCGATGGGCGGAGGCGCGCTCTGGGGCGACGAGCGACCGGCCAACCCGTGATGACCGGCCGCAACGACGACGGACACATCGGGGTCGACGAGAGCGGCAAAGGCGACTTTTTCGGTCCCTTGGTCATCGCCGCGTGCTTCGTCGGCCCCGAACACCTGGCCGAGCTGGAGGGGGTCAAGGACTCCAAGAAGCTGACCGACCCGCTCGCCCTGAAGCTGTCGGGCAAGATCAAGGCGGTGTGCCCGCACGCCGTCGTGGCGATCGGCCCGCCGAAGTACAACGAGCTGTATGCCAAGATCGGCAACCTGAACCGGCTCCTGGCCTGGGGTCACGCCCGGGCTCTGGAGAACGTCCTCGAGAAACGGCCGTGCCGACTCGCGATCTCGGACCAGTTTGCCGACCCGTCCGGATTGCGAAGGGCGTTGATGGCCAAGGGTCGCGAGATCGAGCTGCGGTCGATGGTGCGGGCCGAGTCGGACATCGCGGTGGCGGCCGCGTCCGTGTTGGCCCGGGCCGAGTTCCTGCGGCGGCTGGAGCGCCTCGGGGCCGAGTTCGGGATCGACCTTCCGAAAGGAGCTTCGCCGCCCGTCGTCGCCGCCGGCAGGCGGTTCGTAGCCCAGCACGGGAGGGACAAGCTCGGCGAGGTCGCCAAACTCCATTTCAAGACGACCCAGGCTGTGTTGGGCAACGGCTGAACGAGGGTCCGCCGTATTCGGGGAAGGAGCATGTCGATCGTCGTCGCGATTCTGGTGGCTCTGGCGGCGCTCTACGCGGCCGCGATCGGTCTCGTGGTGTTCTTCAGTCTGCGGCCGCCGCGCATCCCCGTCTTCCTCTCGCCGGGAGCGTTCGGTCTCCGGCAGGAGGACGTCGTCTTGAAGGCGTTCGACGGCGTGCGGCTCGCCGCGTGGTGGGCGGCCCCGACCGACCGGCCGATCGCCGGCGTCGCCGTGATGGCCCACGGGTACGTCATGTCCCGGTCCGAGCTGGTCCCGCTCGCCGTGCGCCTCGCCGAGGCGGGAATCGCGTCGCTCCTGTTCGACTTTCGCGGGCACGGCCGAAGCCAGGGCGCGATCGTGACCCTCGGCCCCCGCGAGCGTCTAGACGTGCAGGCGGCGGTCGCCTTCTGTCGGGAGCGGCAACCGGGGACACCGGTCGCCGTCATCGGCAGCAGCATGGGGGCGGCCGCGGCCTGTCTGGCTCTGGCCGACGACCCGAATCTTGCCGAAGCGTTGGTTCTCGACAGCTGCTACTCGAAGCTGGTCCGGGCGGCATCCGGTTGGTGGCGTCTGTTCGGCGGTCCCGTCGCCCAAGTCCTCCTCGCGCCCGCGACGCCGATCGCCGCCCTGTTTTCGGGGACCAATCCCTACCGCGTCGATATCGCCGAGTGTCTGCGCTCCAGCCCTCGAACCCCGACCCTCATCTTCCACGGCACCGCCGACACCCTCGCCGTCCCGGCCGAAGCAAAGCGGAACCTGGCCGCCCTGCAGGAGGCGGGGAGCGCGCGCCCCATCGCTCGCCTGGTTTGGCTCGAGGGATGCCAGCATTCGGAAGGCCGCTGGATTCGGCCCCGGGAGTACGAGTCGGCCTTGGCACAGTTCCTCCGCGACTGCGGCATTGGAAACTGGCCGACCTCGGGGGATGGTCGGTGACCCGTCGCGAACCCCGAAACCGAGATCTTGTTCGTACTTGGGCCGACGAAGGGGGACGGTCGGCGACCGGTCGCGAACCCTACGGGCCGGACCCGACGTCCTATCCCGTGATGCATTCTGGTTCCCGGCGCCCGGCGGCCTTCACCCTCGTCGAACTGCTCGTCGTCATCGCCATCATCGCGATCTTGGCCGCCATCCTGTTCCCGGTGTTCGCGTCGGCCAAAGAGTCGGCCAAGGCGGTCCGGGCGCTGTCGCAGGCGAAGCAGCTGGCAGCGGGCGTGATGCTCTACGCGCAGGACTTCGACGACTGCTTCGTGCCCGCGTCGATGCGGCCCGTCGAACCCGGTCGAGATCCGATCGTCTGGCCGCCTCTCGTGCTCCCCTACGTCGGCAGTCGGGACATTTTCGTCCTGCCGGGAACGGACGGCACCTTTGCCGACAGCTGGTCGAACCGGCGAAACCAGAACATCGGTTACTCCGACGCCACCGGATATGACCCGACGTCCACCGCGATCCCCGGGGTCAGCGTCCCGCCCGGGACCGAAGGGTTCCCGTCCGTCGTGTCGTTCGCTTCCGCCGACGAACCCGCGTCCATCGGGCTCTTTGCCGCGACCCCCAATTCGCGGAACGGCAAGGAGCGGGGGTACGTGTTCAACCCGTACAACGGGCCCGACTCTCCAGACGGCGACTTCCGGAAAGGACTCCCCCTGATCGCAGACCGAAACATCGTGCCGGACAGTCCGCTGACGCCGGGGAGACTCAAGCCGATCTACGCTCGGTTTCGGGCGACGGGGCGCGGCGACGGAACGTCCCCCGTCATCTTCGCCGACGGGCACGCCAAAAGCTATTCGGCGAACGCGATGAACAGCTTCGGGAAGATCGTCTGGCGCTTCCGCTAGACGGGGACCGCTCCCGAGTCGATGCGGCCGGGGGCCTGAGACCCGGGCACCTCGGAGTCCGAACAACCGTCAAACTAGGTACGGGAATTCCGTGCCAGTCGAGGGACCTTTTGGAGCATCATCTTCGCCACCATCGCTGGGGTTCCTACGAGCCCTGGCAGATCGACCAGCTCGCCAAGATCGGCGTGTCCGATCCGGGACGTCTCGGGGCTCTTCTCTGCACCCTGTGGCGACACCACCCCGACCTTCTCGAAGAGGTGGTTTGGAGCGCCCTCGAGGACGGGTCGCTGGATGCGGCGGCCGCCGAACGTTGGCTCGGAACGCCCCGATCGGCGATCGAGGCGGAGCTGAGCCGGCGGCAGAAGTCTTCGGTCGATCCGGAGCGTCTCCCGCTGGCCGGTCGGTGAACCGGCGCCCGCCGTCGTCGTAAAATGGCGGCATGGACGTCGCGCCGCGCCGAATTCTCGACATCGGGAAGGCGGTTCTCGCCCACAACCAAGGCTTGGCCGACGCGCTCCGATCCGAGTTCGCCGAACGGGGCCTCGTCGCGCTGAACATCGTGTCGTCGCCCGGCGCGGGCAAGACGGCGCTTTTGGAGAGGACGCTGTCCGCGATCGCGCCTGAGATCCCCACCGGCGTGATCGTCGGCGACCTCGCGACCGACAACGACGCCCGACGCCTCGAGGGAAAGGGGGCCCGGGTCCTCCAGGTCACGACCGACGGCTACTGCCACCTCGAAGCGAACATGGTGCGGGAGGCGTGCCGGCGCCTCGGAATCGACGACCTCCATCTTCTGATCATCGAGAACGTCGGGAACCTGGTCTGCCCTTCGAGCCACGATCTCGGCGAAGACGTCCGCGTAGCCCTGCACGTTGCGACCGAAGGAGAGGACAAGCCTCTCAAGTACCCGGTGCTGTTCAAGTCGTCGCACGCCGTGGTGGTCAGCAAGATCGACCTCGCCGCAGCCTGCGAATTCGACCTGGCGGCGGCACGGGCGAACATCGCGGCCGTGGCGCCCCAGGCCCGGGTGTTCGTCACCTCGGCGAAAACGGGAGCCGGTCTCGACGAGTGGTTGGACGCGATCCGCGGTTGGGTGGCGCAAAAGCGGAGGTCCGCCTGAAGCGCGCGCGGTCGCGCGGGCTCAGAACGTTCGCGCCTCGTCCCGGCTTCTCAGGTTGAGCAAGAGGCCGACGCAAGCCAGACAGAGCCAGATCGCGGTGCCTCCGAAACTCATGAACGGGAGCCACAAACCGACGACGGGCAGAAGCTCCAGGTTCATCCCCACGTTCACGATGGTGTGGAAGGCCAAGATGCTGTAGATCCCGGCCGCGATCATCCGGTAGAACGGCGTCTTCACCCGGACCATGATCAGCCAGACCCGATAGAAGAAGAACGCGAACGCGGAAAGGACGATGACGCTCCCGACGAATCCGCCCTCCTCGCCCACGACGGTGAAGATGAAGTCGTTGTGCTGCTCGGGGACAAACCCCGCCTCCTTCTGCTCGCCCTGGAGAAAGCCTACGCCGGTCAGTCCGCCCGCCCCAAAGGCGATCTGGGCCTTGGTGGTCTGCCATCGACTCCCCTTCGTGTCGCCGCCGAACATGGCGTAGACGCGCTCCTTCTGGTAGGACTTCAAGATTCCGGGCACGGTCAGGGCGATTCCCAGCAAGGCGGCCGCGGCCAACACGGTGCCCACGATGAACTTGGTCGGCATGCCGGCCGCCAACGACACCCCGAGCCAAGCCGTCAGGAGCACGAGAGACGCCCCGAGGTGAGGCTGCAGGAACACGAGCGCCAGCGGCACGGCCAGGTGCACCAACGAGAGCACGTACGTCCAGAAGCTCTTCATCGAGTCCGATCGACGGGCAAAGAACGCCGCCAGCGTGATCACGAGGAGCAGCTTGGCCATCTCGCTCGGCTGGAACTCCAGCGGGCCCAACCGGATCCAGCGTTGGGCGCCGCCCCCTTCCCGCCCGATCAGCAGAACGAGCACGAGCAACAGGACGTTGAGGGCGTAGATGAGACCGGAGAAGCGAAACAGCATCCGGGGTCCGACCCACAGGAAGAACAGCAGCGGAACCACGCCGATCGCCAGACGGACGAGTTGACGGGAGAAGTGTTGGGAGTCGTGACCGGCGTCGATGGAGTACAGCGACATCAGTCCGGCCGTCAGAAGGATCAGAGAGGCCGCGACCAGGTACCAGTCGATCGCCTGCCAAGACCGGCGGTGAGACTCGACAGCCGGTTCGCCGATTCGAGTTGCCGGGGTCGACATCTAGCCGCCTGATTCGTCGTCGGGGAACTCGACGAGCAACGTCCGCTTCGTCCCGCTGGCGAAGTCCCTCTTCAGAAGGCCTTGCCCGGGCACAAACCAAAACTTCATGGCGCGCTTGGCCGGCGACCGGGCACCGCTTTCCACACCGAGATCGACCGTCACCAAGATCGCCGGTTCGTCGGGGACCTCGAGGCGCCCCTGCGACAGCGCGATCGTGGCCGTGCCGGAAACCGATCGCTCGCCGGCCCAACGGAGCTTTCCTTTCCAGTCTCTCTCGTCCCCGATGCGCGACACCTCGGTGAGGAGGGGAATGGGCGGTTCGTAGGTCATCCCCATGGCTTCGACCAGGGCAAATCCCCCCCCGGCCAGCGAGTACACCTCGCGCTCGATTTCGACGTCGAACACCTGGAGGGAGAGGACGAGGGTGTCGCCGGACCGCGAGGCGACGACGTCGACCTCGCTGTCGCTTCCGACCATGGAGAGGGTGGCCCTCGGGCCCGGCGCCGCGTCCGGCTTGACTTCGGCCAGGCGATGCTCGGGACCCAGCCCCCGTTTGCTCCCGGACTGGCACCCGAAAACGCCGAAAAGGGTGGTCGCCACCGCCCAAACCGTCACGAAAGCTCCCAATGTCTTCACGCGGTTAGTGCCCTGCCCCCGTCAGCATAGCCGACTCGTCCGAGGTTGGAGCCGGGCGGAACGAAACAAGCCGCAAAACCGACTCCGAACGCCGAGACCCCGAGGTCTGCCTGCTCCTCATTTCGAAGAGGCCGACCCCCCGCGCGTACAGGGCGGTCTGGCTGATCCGGGCGGTTTGATCCGGGAGAACCTGCAGTTCGCCCTCGAGCTTGACTTCGAGAACTTCGCGCTCGACTCCGAGCACGTCGCGGCGGCCGACGATCTGGCTCGAGCCCGACATCTTGAGCGGCACATCGGCTCCGAGAAGCGGCGTCCCGCCCTCCCACCGCCACGTCGTCCGACCGCGGCCGACCTTCAAAACCGGGCGGGGGTTCGACAACGGGCGGCGGGGGTCGTACGCCACGATCAGCACCGTGTCGCCCTCGACCCGGTAGTGGATCGTGTCCACCCGGCGGCCGTCTTGAGTCGACACGACCGGGAAAGCGGGCTTGCCGTCGATCTCGACCGCCGCCCCAACCTCGTCGGTGTAGGTGTTGACCTGCCGGTCCGTGCGTTCTTGGTAGACCCAGCGGGTGCCGGGCGCCAGCGGAAAGAAGTCCGCTGCCCCCGATGACAGGGTCGCCGCGATCGCCAGTGCCGCCAAGGTTCCCATAACGGTCAGACGCCTCAGGGCACCGCCTGCATCGTCACGCGGACGGATTCCCCGTCCGGCTTCTTGCTGGTGACCTCGATTCGGACCGCGCCCATCCCCCGGACATACCAGGCCCGCATCTGGACACGGAGCCGCTGACCGTCGATGGTCGTGGATCCCGAACCGTCCACCCGGACGGCGTCGAATTCGCCGAGCTTGGTCTGGACCTTCTCGCGGGCGGCGATCCGGTAGGTGCTCTCGTCGGTCACCTTCTGCCCGGTCGGCATCTCGAACGAGCTGTTGGTG
Source organism: Fimbriimonadaceae bacterium (assembly GCA_046719655.1). GTDB lineage: Bacteria > Armatimonadota > Fimbriimonadia > Fimbriimonadales > Fimbriimonadaceae > JBDNCL01. The sequence continues at coordinate 139 of JBDNCL010000064.1, read as the reverse complement.
CGCCAAGAGCGGCCGACTTCGAGCCGGGCGGGGAGCGCCATATGGGCGGGACTCACCGGGTTGCCGCCGACCGAGGTCGTGAACACCCCGTCGGGACGGGCCTCGAGGGTCTCGGTTCCCGCTCCCAACAGCGATCCGG
>JBDNCL010000063.1:0-12601 GCA_046719655.1 Fimbriimonadaceae bacterium | reverse complement strand
ATGGCCGAATCGCTCGAACTCTGCCTCGAGGTTGCGGCGACCCTCAAGCCGATCTGCGAGCAACTCGACGTCGACTACGTCTTCAAGGCCAGTTTCGACAAGGCGAACCGAACCTCGGCTCGATCGCAGAGGGGGGTGGGACTGGAGCGGGGTCTCGAGATCCTGGCCGCGGTCGGCCGCGAGTGCGGTGTTCCGGTCACGACCGACGTGCACCTGCCGGAGCAGGCGGGTCCGGTGGCCGAGGTAGCGGACTTGCTTCAGGTGCCCGCGTTCCTCTGCCGGCAGTCCGACCTTCTGCAGGCGTGTGCGGAAACCGGGCGCCCGGTAAATGTGAAGAAGGGCCAGTTCCTCGCGCCTTGGGATGCTCGGAACATCGTGGAGAAGCTCGAGGCTTTCGGGGCGTCGGCCGCGATGCTGACGGAGCGGGGAACCTCGTTCGGCTACAACGCGCTCGTCGTGGACATGCCCGGTCTCGAGTTGATGCGGAGCTTCGGCGTCCCCGTCTGTTTCGACGCCACCCACTCCGCGCAGCAACCCGGAGCGGCGGGCGGCGCCTCGGGCGGGAACCGAGCCGCCATTCCCGCTCTGGCGCGGGCGGCGGTGGCCGTCGGCGTGGACGCCCTGTTCATGGAGATCCACCCCGACCCGCCGCGGGCGTTGTCCGATGCGGCGACGCAGTGGCCGCTTGACCAGGCCGGCGAACTGTTGCGGGATTTGGTCGCGATCTGGTCGGTGGCGAAGGGATCGCGGCTCTGATCCGCGAAGTGGGGACTCGGCGGTTCCTTTCATGACGTTTCTGGATTTGAAGCTGGGTTCGCGGGCGAGAATCGTCGGCTACGCGAACGTTTCGGCCCACGGGCGACGCCTCCAAGAGATGGGCCTGTTGCCGGGAACCGAGTTCTCGGTGGTGAAGGTCGCCCCCCTGGGGGACCCGATCGAGATCGAGTTTCGGGGAACCCGGTTGTGTCTGCGCCGGCTGGAAGCGCAGACGATCGACATCGAGGCGGTGAATTGAGCGTCCAGGGCTGTCACGATTCCGGGTCGATCCGGCTGGCCGGAACGCCTCTCGTGGCTTTGGTGGGGAACCCGAACGCGGGCAAGACCACCCTCTTCAACGCGCTGACCGGTTCGGCCCAGAAGGTCGCGAACTACCCGGGGGTCACGGTCGAGAAGGTCACGGGCGTGGCTCGCATCGGCGAGCTGACCGTCGACGTCATCGACATCCCCGGCTTGTACAGTCTCGACCCGGTTTCGGAGGACGAGCGCGTCGCGGCCGAGGTGATGCGCGGTCAGGCGGAGGACGTTCCCCGGCCCGATCTCCTGATCGGCGTGCTCGACGCGACCAACCTCGAGCGGAACCTCTACCTCTACAGCCAGGTCAGCCAACTCGGCATTCCCACCGTCGTCGCCCTCAGCATGTCGGACGTGGCCGCCCGGCAAGGAGTCACGATCGACAGCCACATCCTCGAAGAAGCGCTCGGGGTCGAGGTCGTGACCGTGGTCGCCCACCGGAGCAAGGGGGTCGCCGAGCTTCGGGCCGCCATCGAGCGGGCCCTTCGATCGGGGTCGATTCCGAACGCGGTTCCCGAGCCGCGCGACGTTGTCGGCGAGATCGTGTCGTCGCTGGGGGAACGCCTGGCGCGGTCCGGGATCGACCGTTCCGCCGAGGAGGTTCTCGCCGCGATCGTCGGGACATCCGACGAACTGGATGCCCAGCTCGAGCCCACCCCCGAGCTGCACGAGGCGCTCCAGGCGGCCCGGCGGGCCTACCACGCCGCCGGCCGGCCCGCCGACGAGACGGCGTCCCGGTACGCGTGGGCGTCGCAGGTGGCGGCGAAGGCGGTCGTCCGGCGTCTGGCGGCCAAGGGGAAGGGTCCGACCGACCGGATCGACCGGGTGTTGACCCACCGCGTGTTCGGGCTCGGCATCTTCGCGACGCTGATGTATCTCGTCTTCCAGTCGATCTACACGTTCGCCGAACCGCTGATGGAGGGAATCGACTGGATGTTCTCGTCGCTGGGAGAGGCCGTATCTCCGCTGATCGAAGGGGTTCCCTGGCTCCGGTCGCTGGTCGTCGACGGTCTGATCGGCGGGGTGGGGACGATGGTGTCGTTCTTGCCCCAGATCTTGATTCTGTTCTTGTGGATCGCGATTCTGGAGGGCACGGGCTACCTGGCGCGGGCCGCTTTTCTCATGGACAGGCTGTTGGGCTGGTGCGGGCTCAACGGACGGGCGTTCATCCCTCTTCTGTCGAGTTACGCCTGTGCGATTCCAGGGATCATGGCGGCGCGCGTGATGCCCGACAGCCGCAGCCGTCTGGCCACGATCCTGGTCGCCCCGCTGATGAGCTGCTCCGCCCGGTTGCCGGTGTACGTGCTGATGATCGGCGCGTTCATCGAGCCTCAGTTCGGGGCGGGATGGGCCGGTTTCGCGCTGTTCGCGATGCACCTTCTCGGTCTGGTGGTGGCGATCCCGATCGCGTGGTTCTTCAACCGGAGGATTCTGAGGGGCGGGCGGCTTCCGTTCGTGATGGAGCTTCCGCCCTACCAGATGCCCAAGGCGAGAGACGTCGCGTTGGCGCTCTGGTCGCGTGGCAGAGTCTTCGTCCAGACGGCGGGGACGATCATCGTCGCGCTGTCGGTGGCGATCTGGGCCGTGCTCTACTTTCCGCGGTCGGAGGAGCGCACGGCCGAACTTCGGTCCCAGATCGTCGCCGCGATGCCCGCGGCTTCGGAGGAGACGATCGACAACCACCTCCGCCAGAAGCTGATGGAGGAGTCGCTGCTCGGTCGGATGGGGCGGTTCATCGAGCCGGTCTTCGTTCCGGCCGGTTTCGACTGGCGTCTGTCCACGGCCGTTTTGTCGGCGTTTCCGGCCCGAGAGGTGGTCGTCTCGTCGATGGGGATCATGTTCAACCTCGGCAGCGAGCCGGACGACGGTTCGACCAAGCTGAGAGCGGCGCTTCTCGGCGCGACCTGGCCCGACGGTCGTCCCCTCGTCACCCCGTGGACCGCGATCAGCCTGATGGTGTTCTTCGCGCTCTGCTGCCAGTGTATGGCGACGTTGGCCGTGATCAAGCGGGAGACGAACAGCTGGAAGTGGCCGATCTTCGTGTTCGCCTACATGACGGCTCTGGCCTACATCGGGGCCGTGGCCGTGTACCAGTTCGGCCGGTGGGTTTCGTGACGGCGGGCCTACCGCGCCTTGCCTCGGCGAGTGGGAATAGGCCACAATCGATTGCCTTGGCCCGGTCGTCTAGTGGTTAGGATGCCGCCCTTTCAAGGCGGAGGTCGCGGGTTCGAGTCCCGTCCGGGCTACCACCGATTCGAAGCGCTCCCCTCTCCGTCGGCGGCGTCTGGTTGCGGCTGGACGTGGTGGCACCGCCACTCGACGTCGGTCAGATTTTCGGCCAGGACGACGGCCAGCGCCTCCACTCCCGGCTGTTCGGTTTCGTAGTGTCCGGCCGCGAACACGGCGATTCCGCCGTCCTCGGCCGCGATCCCGTCGCTGTGCTTGACCTCGCCGGTCACGAAGAAGTCGGCGCCCGCCTCGAGGGCGGCGCTCCAGAGGTCACCGCCCGCCCCGCCGACCACGGCGACCGTCCGGCCCATCGCCTTTCGGTGGCCCAGCAGCCGGCACTTGGTGCGGAGGTTCCGCTCGACCGCGTCGAGGAGTTGGGTCGCCGAAACTTCGTCGGCGAGGGTCCCGATCCGTCCGATCGGCATCTCTTGGGCGGGTTTGAGGGGAATCAGATCGAAGGCCGGTTCCTCGTAGGGGTGGGTCGTCCGGAGGGCGCCGACGACCGCCTTCTCGAGCCCGGCGGGCACGATCATCTCGACCCGAAGCTCGGACACGGTTTCGACCCGGCCGCGAGAGCCGATCGTCGGGTTGGCGGCGTCGCCGGCGACAAAGGTTCCGACTCCCGGAGACGAAAAGGCGCACCGACGGTATTCGCCGATGACGCCGGCCCCGGCTTCGGAAAGGGCGTCGATCAGCCGGTCGGCCTGAGGTTCGGGCACGAAGACGACGAGTTTGTGGCCCGCAACGGGGGTTGCAGGGCCGAAGGGCCGGATGTCGGCGAGGCCGAGGCGGTGGGCGAGGGCGTCGTTGACCCCGCCGGGGGCCGCGTCCCAGTTCGTATGGGCGGCGATGAGGGCGACGTCGTTTCGGATCATCGCCCGGATGGACCGATAGCCCGGTGCGGCCGGGGTCAGGGTCGAGAGCGGGTTCCAGATGATCGGATGGTGGGCGACGACGAGATCGACCGGATCGAGATCATCGCCGGTCAGCGAGGAGGCGGTCGCGTCCAGGGTCACCACGGCTTTTCTGACTTCGGCGTCGGGGTCGCCGACTTGCAGGCCGACGCGATCTCCGGGCATGGCCCAGCGGGCAGGGGCGATCTGTTCGATGAAACCGAGGACGTCTCGAACCTTGGTCATGGCCGGATTCTAGCTGTTCGGCACCGGGGCCGGGTCGCGGGCGCGCGCGGCCGTTCCCAAAAAAACGAAAGAGGCGACGAGCCGCTTCCGACCCATCGCCTCAACTCGGCGGGCAGGGGAGACTGTCTCAGGCTCCCGCTTCTTTGACCTCACGGTTGGTCCGCGCTTCGAACAGACTCAACGAATGTGGATGATTGCTTAGATCTGCACAGTGCGCGGCAAGCTTTTTTAGAGCGGACTCCGTTGTACGATCGATCCCGTGCGGGCTCGTGAGACACATCACCAGCAGGGCAAAAGCTTCTTCCTCCGTGAGCACCAATCCCGCTGGACTCGTCCCATTGGTCATGGCACCCTCCACTTACTGCCAGAGGATGTGACGAGTATGGCCTCAAAGATGTTCCTCGAGTTCCCGATGTTTTCGCTGGGAATAGGCATTGTTGTCCCTTTGTTCGGTCGAACGGTGGCCGATGATGAGGGCAAACGAGGCCGAAGGCGCCCGTCTCGGGACTGGCGGCGCCCGATGGAGCCGCGCGACCGGCTCGGTCTGGAGAAAGGTTTGAGAAAGGGGAATCGGTATACTCCGTCCGTGCCGCAGGGTGAATACCTCCAATACGGCGGGCAAGCCATCATCGAGGGCGTCATGATGCGTTCCATGCGGCACTTCGCGGTTGCGGTGCGCGCTCCCAACGGCAAGATCGTCCTCGAGTGCGAGCCGCTGGAGAAGACCTGGATCGGTCGTCAGAAATGGCTGAAGCTGCCCTTCCTCCGCGGAATGTGGGGTCTTCTCGACGCGCTGACGCTGGGCTATCGCGCCATGCGCTTCGCCGCCAACGTTCAGCTCGATCCGAAGTACCTTCCCCCCGACGCGGCCAAAAAGGAAGCGGGCAAGAAGGGCGCCGAGAGCCCTTCTCCGCCGACCCGCAACGGCGTCGCGGCGGAGAAAGTCGACCAGTCCGAGACGATCGCGGGCGAGGGCTCCGCGACCAACGGGCATTCGGACGCCCTGGTCGGGGAGGCGGACGCGAGCGACGGGAATCTGGACGGTCTGGTGACCGAGGGCCTCGCCGGATCCAAGGTCGTGGATTCCGGACAGAAGCTCCGGGACTTCGCCGTCTTCGGGGCCATCGTCTTCGCCGTCGTCTTCGGTCTCTTCCTGTTCAACTACCTCCCGAACCTGCTCGCGATCCAGCTGAAGTCGTTCGGGGTCGACAACCCGACTCAGATCAACTTCGCGACCGAGGTCATCAAGATCGTCTTCGTTCTCGGTTACGTGTATCTGATCAGCCTGATGCCCGACATCAAGCGGGTGTTTCAGTACCACGGAGCCGAGCACAAAGCCATCAACGTGCTCGAGGCGCGCGAGACCCTGTCGATGGAGAACTGCCGTCGGCAGACGCGTCTCCACCCGCGGTGCGGCACCAGCTTTGCGATCGTCGTCCTGATCGTGAGCCTGATCGTGTTCACGCTCCTGCCCAAGCCCGAAGTCGCCGACTCGCGATTCCTCACCTCGATCGTCCGGTTCCTCTTCGAGATTCCGTTTCTCCCGATCATCGCCGGCTTGAGCTACGAGCTGATCCGGTTTGCGGGCAAGATGCGGAACAGCGCGCTCGTGAAGGTTCTCTTCGCGCCGGGTCTGGCCACTCAGTTCCTGACGACGAGGGAGCCGGACGACGACCAGATCGAGGTCGCTCTCGTGTCGCTGCAGGCCGTCGTGGAGGCGGACCGCAAGGCGGGCGACGTCGTCGAGATCGGTTTGCCCGGCGAGGTTCAGGCGACCCCGGCCTGACCGTCGCCGCAGTCATCGTCGGTCGGGACGGATCAGCCCATGATGTGGGCGGCCCCGAACCACGTCGACCACACGACGAGATAGACGACCGAACCCGCCAGGGCGGCTCGGCGCACAAACTCCAGGTTTTGACGCGCGTACCACGCCATCACGCCCCAGGCCAAGACCAGCGTGAGTCCCTTAACGGCCGCGAACAGCCACTCGCTCCGCTCGATCAGCGGCCGCATGAGCGGGTTCAGTTCCTGGATCAACCCGTGATGGTGCAGGATGGCCGTTGCGAGCAGGTCGGTGAAGCCGATGGCCAGCAAAAGGATCAACGCCCGCGTCGGGAACAGACTCGGCATTCCTTGAGGATAGAGCATGAATCGCGCCCGGCGGGCTCTTTTCCACCACGCGAACGATCTGGTCCGCGATTTCCCGCATTTGTGCCGAAGCGGCTAGGAAATGATTGAGGATGATGCTGACGACGTACGTTTCCCCGTCCGAACCTGTGACGTAGCCCGAAAGGCCGACAACGGCACTGAGCGTGCCAGTTTTGCCCCGAAACGTCGAGCCTTGCAGCCGGCCGGCCAAGGTTCCCCGACCGGGGGCGGCCATGCTCGCCTCCCAGAGCTCGCCCCACGGTTGGGTTTTGGCCCAGCGCAAGAGGTCGGCGATGCCGCGGGATGTGACGAAGTTGTGGCGGCTCATGCCGCTGCCGTCGGCCGGTCGCATCGACCCTTCCGGCAACCCGACCACCTGGGTGAGGAACCTCCGCATCCGGTTGGGAGCCACGCTGTACGGGTTGGGGCCGAGGGGGGCCTCCTTTGCCGCCGCCATGAGCATCAGCGCCTCGGCGATGAAGTTGTCGCTCGGGACGAGGCAGGCCGCGGCGAGGTCGCCGACCGGCGGCCCCCGGTGTTCGAGAGTCGGCGGCATGTCGGGGACCGATTCGGTGGCGATCATGGGGCCTCCGAGGAGGCTGGCCGCGAGCACGTCGGGCTGAGGCGCGGCGAAGGTGCCGAGGACGGTCCGCTCTTCGGGAAGGGGGCCGCGGACGGTCAAGGTTCGGGCCATCGGGTCGACCTCGACTTGGCGGGTCGCGCCCGGCAGGACGGTCAGGCGGAGCCCCAAGCCGGGGTCGGGCGGGTCCACGCGCCCGCCGGACGCCACGACGCTGAAGCGCCCTCGGTCGACCGACCACGCCGTGATCCGAGGCGCGTAGGTGAAGGGCAGGTCGTCGTGTTCCCACGTCGGCGGCACGCCCACGCGGTACGCCTGCCTCACGAAGATCGGGATGCGGGGAGAGCCCTCTCCGATGCCCAGCCGTCGGGCAAAGCCGGCGATCGTCTCCGTCGTCAGAGTGGGGTCTCCCGACGCGTCGACGGTGATGGACACCTGCCCCGGGGTCCTCTCGGTGCGCCAGAACCGGGTCACCGGCCGGTGTTCCGGGCCGAGCGTGTGGAGCGCGTACGCCACCGACAAAAGCTTCTGGTTGCTGGCGGGAACGGCTCGAAGGTCGGGGTTCCGCTCGTAGACCGTCCGACCGTCCAGCGTTCCGACGTAGATCGACGCGAGGCTTCCCCGGAGGCGCGGGTCGTCGACCAGGGCGTCGATCGGGTTCGTGGGGGACGGCGCGAACGCGGACGGCGCGGCGACGAGACCGAAAATCAGAGCGACCATCGGAGAGATTGTAGTCAAACCGAGTCGGGTTGGGAACTCCGCTATTCGAACGGCAGATCCACCGGGGGCCGCGGACGGTCGACCGAACGTTTGGCGGCGGCCTTGGCGTCCTTCGCCAGCACGCTGGCCGATCCGATGTGGATCGACAGGGCGACGATCGCGAAGACGAACGTCGAGACGTTGAAGTCGGTGCCGCGGCCGAACGCCCATTCGACAAACCGGCCGGGTCCGGTGAGGAAGAACGCGACGACGCTCGCGACCCAAGCCCCCATGATCCCGGCGCCGACGCCGACGTGGCCGCTCAGGATATGCCCCAGTCCGGGAAGGAACAGCGAGTACAGGGCGGCGGCCCGGGCCGTCGCCATGCGGTCGAACTGGCCGGCGGACGAGGCCGTCGAACCCAGCTGCGCCTGCGCGATCTGAAAGACGGCGGAGGCGTGCTTGCGCTCCAGGGCCACGTTTCCCGGATCGAGACGAATGGCCTCGGCGTAGGCGTCGCGGGCCTCGATCCAGCGCTTGGCTTCGACGTGGGCGTCACCGATCGCCTGAAGCACGGACGGGGCGTTCGGGGCGAGGGCGCTGGCCTCGCGGAGCAGCCGTTCGGCTTCGGATCGCTGGCCGCGGGACGCGGCCAGACGCGCCCGGACGAGGAGGGCGTCCGCTTCGGCGACCTTCGAAGGATCGGGAGGGTTCGGCGGTTCGGGGGCGCCCGATTCGGACGGCGGCTCGGGAGCGGAAATCGGACCGGCGGACCCGGCGGCTCGGGATGTCCGATCCGCTGCGGGGGGCGTCGCGAGTTGGGGCTCGGGGGACGGGCCCCCGAGATCGACCCCGGACAGCCGGGCCGCCTCGAGCGACGCCGGCTTGGGGGTCTTGGCCGCAGGCGCGGCCGGGCCCACGCCGGACGCCCGGTCCAGCGCCTCGCGAACGAGGGGGTCGGTCAGGGCTTCGATGGGGACGGCGCCACCCCGTTTGACCAGACGTTCGACCTTGCTGTGAACGGCCTCGGAAAGGGCCGAACGCACGAGACCGTCCGTTTCGGACCGAAACCGCTCCGCGAGTCGGAGCACTTCGGCCCAACCGGCGGTGGGGTCCGGCGCGTTCAGTCGATCAGACTCGGGTCGGGTTGCATCGTTTTCCAAAGCGTCTCCAAATCGTAGAACTGGCGCTGTTCGTCCCGCATCACGTGGAGGATCACGTCGCCGTAGTCTTGAAGCACCCATCCGCTCCGGGCTCCCTCGCTTCGGATCGGGCGCGCACCCAACTCCTTGAGCTTCTCTTCGACCCGTTCGGCGATCGACGCGACGTGCCGGTCGCTCGTGCCGGTGCACACGACGAAGTAGTCGGCGACCGAAGTCTTCTCGCGAACGTCGAGAGTCTCGATCTGCTCCGCCTTGATCTCGTCGGCGATTTCGACGATCTTCTGAGCCTTCTCGTTGGATGTCATTTGGATTGGTAGAGCCCGTGGCTCTCGATGTATTTTAGAACCTCGGGCGCGACCCAGGGCCCGACCGGTCGCCCTCTCTCCAAACGAAAGCGAATTTCGGTGGAAGAGGTGTCGACGGGCGGCATGGGAACCTGGTCGACGACGGCGGCCAGGTTGGCGGGCGTCCGCGCCAGCACGTCGGCCCAAGTGTCGGGCGGACGGACGACGACGCCGAGCCGCGCCATCCGGACGATCTTCTCCGGATGCTTCCACTCGAGAAAGCCCCGCAGGGTGTCGGCGCCCATCAACAGCCAGTAGGCGGCGGGCCGCACGAGGCTGAGCTCCTGCAGCGTCTCGACGGTGTAGCTCGGGCCGTCCCGCAGGACTTCGATGTCGGAAACGGCCATTCGATCGTGGCCGGCCACCATCCGACGCACCATTTCGAGACGGTGTTTGGGAGGGGTCTGGCCGCGGGCGGGCTTGTGCGGGTTGCGTCGGGCGGGAATCCAGAGGATCTCGTCCAGCTCGAGGGCGGCGAGGGCGGCCTCGGCCAACGCCAGGTGCCCGCGGTGGGGCGGATCGAAGCTGCCGCCCAGGATGCCGATGCGGGGAAGAACGGTCGGGTTGTCGGGGTCGATCATGGGCCTAGCCTTCGTCCATGAACGCGAACACGGCGTCGCCGACGTAGACGGTGTCGCCGTCTTCGGCCCCGGCTTCGCGGAGTTTGTCGATCACGCCGATCCTCTGGAGCCGGCGGTGCAGATACCGTACGGCGGAATCGTTGAGCAGGTCGGTCATGGCCACGATGCGCTCGACCTTCCGGCCGACGACCTCGAATCCGTCTTCCAGCACCACGACCTCCCAGTCGTCATCCCGCTCTTCGGCGAAGTCGGGGCGGACGATTTCGGGCATCTCGGCCTGTCGGGCTTCGGCCTCGTCGACCAGGCGCTTCATCTCGTTGAGGAGGGCCTCGATGCCGGCGCCGGTCGCGGCCGAGATCGGGAAGACGGGCAGGCCCGTTTCCTTGAACTCGTCGACGAGCCGGTCGACGTCCACGGACGGCAGGATGTCGATCTTGTTCAGCGCGACCAGGCGCGGTTTGGCCGCGACCTCGGCTCGGTAGGCGGCGAGTTCGGATTCGATCAGGTGGAAGTTGTCGATCGGCTTGGACTCGTCGAGGGGGAACCCGTCGACGACGTGGACGAGGGCGGCGGTCCGCTCGACGTGCTTCAGAAACTGGTGTCCGAGACCGACGCCGGCGCTCGCGCCCGCGATCAGGCCCGGCATGTCGGCCACCGTGAAGGTGCTTTCGTGGAAATCGACGACGCCCAGGTTGGGGACGAGAGTGGTGAAGGGGTAGTCGGCGATCTTCGGCTTGGCGGCGCTGATCCGGCTGATGAGGGTGCTTTTGCCCGCGTTCGGCAGTCCGACCAGGCCGATGTCGGCCAACAGCTTGAGTTCGAGCTTCACGGTCAGGCGCCGCCCCGGTTCGCCCTTTTCGGCGAAGTTGGGGGCTTGGCGCACCGAGCTCGTGTAGTGAAGGTTGCCGTGCCCGCCGCGGCCTCCCTTCAGCAACACGACCTTCTGGCCGTCCTCTCGAAGATCGGCGAGGAGGGTGCCGGACTCGACGTCGGTCACCATCGTGCCGACCGGCACCCGAAGTTTGATCGACTTGCCGTCCTTGCCTCTCTTGTTGCCGACGGCGTGGCCCCCGTCGGGGGCGTGGAACTTCGGCTGGAGCTTGAAGTCGTAGAGGGTGCGCTTGTGGCGGTCGGCGATCAGCACGATGTCGCCGCCTCGCCCGCCGTCGGCGCCGTTGGGTCCGCCGCGGGGAACGTGCTTTTCTCGGTGGAAGCTCACCGCACCGGACCCACCCTTGCCGGATGCCAAATCCACGATGGCCTCGTCGAGGAACATGGGGGCGAGTGTACCGAGGTCGTCCGCGCCGCCTCGGGTCCGAGCCGGTTCGGCAGGTATACTGCCTCAAATCGCCGCCCGAAGTACCGGTGCCGGATTCCCCTCGACCCTTCCAACCCGTCGCCATGCCGGAAAGATCCTGTGTGAGCTGTCGATCGAAGAGGCCGCAGAGCGAGCTGATCCGAGTGGGTTGGAGCCGAGAGGGGGATCTCGACGTCGGTGCGCACGGCGCACGCTGGGGCCGGGGAGCCTATGTCTGCCCGAACCCGGCGTGTGTGGAGAATCCTCGGCTGGGTCGGGCATTGGGCCGGACCCTCAGACGTGGGATCGGCCCCGAGGATCTCGAGGCGATTCGAGAAGCTTTACGATGCAAACTCAGGTAAAGAAGCAGGGAATGACTGTCGCAATCGCGGAATTGGCTGCCGAGTACGGGCTTCGCCCCGGTCACGTCTACGGAGTTTTGGACGAACTCGGGATCGAGCACGACAGCGTGCAGTTCGAGGCGGACGACGAAGCCGTGGAACTGGTCCGAGTCGGGTTGGCCGACGTCGACGCGAAGGCCCCGATCGTGCTCGCCCCGAACCGGACGCCGCGCGACATCGCCGCCGCTCTGGGCGTTCCTCAGCCCGAAGTCCAGAAGACCCTCATGATGAAGATGAAGGTCATGGCCACCCTGACCACCACGCTGAAGCCCGACGTGGCCGAGAAGCTGGTGCAGCAGTTCGGGTACGAGCTCAACTGGGCGGACGCGACGAAGCCGAAGCCGAAACCGGCGACGACGACGGTCGCCCGAGCTTCGGCCCCCAGCGGCGCCCAGCCGCGCCCGCCGGTCGTGACGATCATGGGCCACGTCGACCATGGCAAGACGTCCCTGCTGGACTACATCCGCAAGACGAACGTGGCCGCGCGCGAGCACGGCGGCATCACCCAGCACATCGGCGCCTACCAGGTCGAACTCGAAGAAGGGAAGATCACCTTCCTCGACACTCCGGGGCACGCCGCCTTCACGGCGATGCGGGCCCGGGGAGCCCAGGTCACCGACATCGCCGTCCTCGTGGTGGCGGCCGACGACGGTCTGATGCCCCAGACGATCGAGGCGATCAACCACATCAAGAACGCCAAGGTTCCGATGATCGTGGCGATCAACAAGATCGACAAGCCGGGCGCCAACCCCGACCGCGTCGCCATGCAGCTGCCCGAGTACGAGGTCATTCCCGAGGCGTTCGGCGGCGACACCATCGTGTGCCCGGTGTCGGCGATCACGGGCGAGGGCGTGCCGAACCTGTTGATTGAGGTCTCAGAAATAATCTGGCTGCAAGAGGTGGCTCCTGCTGCTGAAGCGGATTTGTTTGATCAGGACTTAAGCTCCAC
>JBDNCL010000062.1:0-12938 GCA_046719655.1 Fimbriimonadaceae bacterium | reverse complement strand
GATCTGTCCCGGGTGCCTGGCCAAAGCGTTCGAACCAAGATCCCAGACGGCCGAGAACCGAAGACGCGCACGCGCGGAACCCGGTCTCAGACTGTTCCGAACCGGACGAACCGATGCCTCGCCCGAATCGAGAGAGACGACCAGACGCGCGCCGCCTCGACCGGAACCGGCGGACGGAGGACCCCGAGGCCGAGCGTCCGGGCGCCCCCGCCGGGGCTGCCCTTGGGGCGAACGGTACGACCCGACCCGAAGCGCGGAGAATCCGGTCACAATCCACCGTATGTTTGCCCGCGCGTCGGGCCGGCCTCTGGTGCCGGTATTGTGTTTTCTCGCTCTGGCGGTCGGCCCGGCCCATGCTCCGGCCAGCCTCCTACCGCCGGTGGCACTTCTCCTTGCCGACGCCCAAGCGTCGCCGAAGGCCGACCCGCCTGTCCGCCCGGTCCCCGGAGTCGCGGACCGGAGTCTGGAATCGGAGAAGGCCGTTCGGGAGTTCGGCGAAAGCAGCAAAACGGTCGGGATGACGGTGGCCGTGGTCCGCGACGGGCAGTTGCTTTACCGGGGTCGCTACGGGTTTGAAAACCTCGAAGACAGGGTCGAGACGAGCGAGGAGACGATCATGCGGTACGCGTCGGTCTCGAAGCCGATCACGGCCACCGCCATCATGCGGTTGGCCGATTCCGGGCGAATCGACATCGACTTGCCGATCCGTCGCTACGTGCCGGCTTGGCCCGCCCACCACGCCCCGTTGACCACGCGCCAGATCCTGGCCCACCTCTCCGGCATTCGGCACTACCGAGCCGGCAAGAACGACAATTCGGGGCGGTACTACCCTTCGCTCGCCGAAGCGCTCCGTGTCTTCCAGAACGACGATCTCGTCAGCCGTCCCGGCAGCCGATATCTCTACAGCACCCACGCCTACACGCTTGCCGGGGCGGCGCTCGAGCAGGCTTCGGGCAGCGACTTCCGATCCGCAATTCGGAGCATGCTGTCGGAAGCCGCGCCGAGCATCGACGTCGAAGTCCGGTCACAGAGCAAGGCTCGCCGCGCCGCCATCTACGGGCTGACGAGAGACGGAACCCCGGTGCGCATTCCGAGCGACGCGGTCGAGGACAACTCCTGGAAGTATCCGGGAGGAGGGCTCGAGGGGACGGCCGTCGATCTCGCCCGCTTCGGCGACGCCGTGTATCGCGCCCGCATCGTCTCCGCCGCCGGTCGCGACGCCATGTGGACGGCCCAGCGGGACGCCGACGGTCGGAGCACCGGGTACGGGCTGGGGTGGAGGATCGGCACCGACACGGTGAGCCACGGCGGGTCGCAGCAAGGCGCGCGTTCGTCCCTTTTGATCGACCGGAGGGACGGCACCGTCGTTGCCGTGCTGACGAACACCGACATCGCGGTCCGACCTTCTACGCTGGCCGAACAGCTGATGCGCATCTGGGGCCGGCGCTGAAGCGCACCCGCGAGCGTTCCCGAGACGGTCCTCCGCCGGAACCGCTCCTCACTCCCCGCCGCGTGGCTCGGGAATGGAGAACCTCTCGGCCAGGATCCGGGCGAACTCGCGCGCGAACGCCTCGGTCGCTCCCGGATCGCTTCCGGCGTTGAGTTCCAGCTTCAGAACGCCGAGGGGCAAACCCTCGCGCGCGATCAGAGCCTCGTACCCTCCGTCCGATCCCTGAAGCAGATTGAACACGGTGAACCCCGGCCCGACCCGACCGCAGTGCGCCACGGCCAAGAGGCAACCGACGATCTCGCCGTCGGACCGGGCGGGAATGGCGATCCCGCCGAGTCTCTTGCCCGTCAGGGTCATCCAGTCGAATCTCGATCGGGTTCCGTGCCGGACGACGCTTCGAACCAGGGAGTCCGCCCCCATCAGGTCGTCCGGAGCCACCCAGGCGCTCAAAACCAGAGATTCGGGGTCCGCGACGCGCGTGCCGCCGAAGGTCGGACTGGAAGCGCGCGGGAACCCGTCGACGTCGAAGAAGAGGTAGTCGAAGGCGAACTCTTCCGCCAGGGCCCGCAATATGACTTCGTTGGGACAAACGTCCGGGCTTCCCTTGAGGGTGCCGGCGAACGGGACGCCGTGACCCCCCATTCCGACCAACGTCTCGAGGCTGCGGGCCACCACCTCGGTCCGGTTGTCGCCTCCGATCTTCTGCCGGAGGCGGAGCCAGTACGACCGGACGGTCGAAACGGAGATGTCGAGCTTGCGGGCGATCTCTTTGTCGGTGAGACCGGTAGCGGCGAAAGACAGGATCTGCCTTTCTCGCGACGAGAGGTCGAGTTTCGGTGACAGTTGCGGCATCGTCACCCTCCTTCCAGGGTCTTGGTGGAACGACTCGAGTCTCCGGTAGACCGGCAACAAGCGGCTCGAAGCTGTTGACCGGCGGGCCTACGGGGCGATCGGCAGAAGGCTGGAGAGCGCGGCTAGGTCCGGTATCTTCGATCGGGATGTCTCTTCAGGCTACACGAATCTGTCGGGTGACGGGCGATTGGTGGTCGGATTTGCATCAGATTAGGGGAGCGGCGAGCAAGATTGAACAGTCGGCGACTCCCCTCAGGCCGCTTCGGACCGGCGGTGCGACTCCACCGCCTCGATGACCCGGCGTTTGAGGCCGTCCCCTTCGTTCCGGACCTGCTCCGCAACCCACCGTCCGAACTCCTCGGTCGTCAGATCCATCGGATCGGCCGACTCGACCGAGGCGGGCGTGGTCGGGGTCGCGGCGGGCGTCGCGGTCCCAACCTTTCGCCCCTGGCCGTCGAACGGGTCGGTCTCCAGCAGGGGAATGCACAGATCGACTCCGGACGGGGCCTCGGTCACCGACGGAAAACGCTCCAGCGGCACCCCCCACTTCTGTTCGAAAAGCCGGCAGTTGTGCTCGATGAGGGCGGCGTAGTCGACGGACAGGCGACCGAACGTCTGCGACCCCTTGTGGTGCACAAACGCCCCGTCCGCCTGCCACAGGGTGTATCCGGCCAAGTGGGTCCGCAGGTTGTGGTCGTCGTCCTCGCAGTTCCCGATTCCGAAGATGGGGTCGAATCCGCCGACGTCCCGGACCAGGTGCGGGTGGAACAGCATGAACAGACCGCGCAGCTGGCGGACGGGAGTGACGGTGCCGGCCTTGAGGCGCCGGTACGAATCGATCGCCGCGTCCAGTTCCTGAAGCGTCCCCACCGGGCCGACGTCGATCTTCTGGCTGCCGGAAATCCGGTCGCTCACCGGGCCGATGACTCCGGGCCGGTACCCCATCTGGTCCAGTTCGGCCAGCGCCGCCACCATCTCGGGGAGGCAGTCGATCCCGGCGACGATGTCGTCGTTGCACGTTCCGATCACATCGCACCGGCCGTCCTCGATCAGGGCCCGCAGTCCGGCGTTCACGCCCCGGGCGAAACCCTCGTTTTCGGTCAGCTCGATCAGGGTCACGCAATCCGGGAGCCCCGAGGCCAGTTCGCGCAGGGACCGGAGGTTGGCGTCGTCGCACCCGTTCGCGACCACGGCGAGGTGAACGGGTCCCGGATAGGTCGAGACCAGGCTCGTGACGGCGTCGGCGACGTTGTCGGCACCGTTGTGGGTCGGTATCGACAGGCCCACCGTCGGCCATTCGGGGAGCGGCCAGTCCCCGGTGACCGCGATCCACACCGTCGCATCGGGGGACAGCCCGGGCGCGAGGTGTCCCGGCCATCGGCCGACCTGGGACAGCCACCGGACCGGCTTCAGGGACGTTTCCGCTTCCTCCCGGATGGCGGTGGCGTCCGCCGGCTTCCCCGACATCGGACCGGGGATCGCCACCACCCAGATCGGCTCGTGGGGCGGCGGGTTGTCTTTCGACTCCCGAGCAACCGCCGACCGGTAGGCGGCGGCTTCCGCGATCGCGACCGGAGCCTCGGAGGGGTCGAGGGCCACGATCAGATCGAACGTCTTCAGGTCGGTCTGGCGGGTGCAGGGAACTCCGGGGTAGGGGTCGATCTCGGGCTTCGTCGCTCGGGCGGCGATGCTTCGGGCTAAAAACGACGCGTAGTTGGCTCCCGAACGGTCTCCGGGGGTGATGTCGAGAACGCGCCGGTCCGCGTACCAGGGCCGGAAGAACGAGACTCGTTGGAAGGCGGCCGCCGACGCGGCGAGGTCGCCGGTGTAGGGAAGGGTTCGGGCGTTTGCCGCCTCGGCGTCGGGAACGTATGCCACGCCCTTTTATCGGCAAACCTCACACCGAACTCCAGGGTTTTGGGCTCGAGGCCTAAGCCTTCCGGTCAGAAAGTGAGCACCCGGTCCGAAAGGGCCACCCATTCGACCAGGTCGGGCAGGCCCGCCGACTGGATCCCCGCGACCATGGCCGCGCCTTGCGCGCCCCGGGTCTCGACGCAGAGCCCGCACGCCTTGACCTCGGCGCCCGACTCGAGCAGCGCGCTCAGACGACCGGCGAGGTTGGTGTCTTCGTTCGCCCCGGATTGCCCGGCGACGCCCGTCCACACGGCGTCCGACATCAGGAAGATGCGGACATGGTGTCCGGCCGCCTGCAGGGCGCCGGCCAGGCGGAGCGCGTGATAGGGGCGGTCGGAGCCGTGCGGAGGCTCGGAGAGAATGAGGAGCGCGGTCATACCGTTCTTCAGTTCCCGGCGCCCGGACGCCGTCCTTCTCAAGAACGGCGATTTTCCGCGAGTCGGAACCCGTAAAAATACGGCTTGTCGGTTTGCGGGGGAGACCTTATACTATCGGGCATTGTCCGGTCCGGCGGCTCGCTCGGATTCGGATGTTGGATTGAGGAGGAGAATGGAATTGAAGAAATGCGCCACTCCCATGGTCGCCGCGGCTGCTCTGTGTGCGGCGTCCGTTAGCCAGGCATCCCTTTTCTCGTCGACTTTCGACGACGCGTCGAGCGCGGACGACTTCTTGGTCGCCCGGGTGACCGGCTCGAACGACGTGATCACGTTCGGCTTCGACTACGGCGCCCTGGGCATTTCCGAGGCGCCGTCGACTCCGATCGGTGCGGCCGCCACGCGGGGCCTGTTCCTTCAGGCCAACCGCTCCGCCCCGGGCGCGATCAACGGCATCAACGTGATGGCGGCCAGCAACGGCGTCCTCCTCAACTTCGCCCAGAATATCGACGTAACGTTCGACCTTTGGATGGGCGTCGGCGCCGACCTCGCGAGCGGTACCGAGATTGCCTTGTTCGGCATCAACAAGACCAACGAGAACAGCGTGAACCGCCGCCCGGGCGCCGCCCAGAGCGGAGCCGACGGGGTCTGGTTCCACGCCAGCGGCGACGGCGGTTTCGGCGCGACCTCGACCATCCCGAACTCCCGCGACGTGGTCGCCTACGTCGACAACACCATCGTCGGGCGTCTGGACAACCTCGAGGAGCCTCTGGCCAGCATCTTCCCGGCCCAGGGCAACCTTCCGGCCGGCGCCCTCGGTAACCGGTGGGTGACGGTTCGGATCCAGGAGATCGGCAACGAAGTTCGCATGTCGTTCAACGGCACTCAGGTCTTCAGCTTTGTGAATACCGGTGCGACCGCGGGCACCGTCTTCCTGGGCTACCAGGATCCGTTCTCGGGCTCGATCCCGAACGACACCGACAACTTCTTCGCCGTGTACGACAATCTGACCGTCGTTCCCGAACCGGCGACGATGGCCGCCCTCGGTCTCGGCGTCCTCGCCCTGATGCGCCGAAAGCGAAAGTAACGGCCCGGTCCGGCTCCCTAGAACGAGGCCCGCTCCCGGTGTGCCGGGAGCGGGCCTTTCGCGTTTCGTCGGAGCGCTTTTCAGCGTACAAAATGAATCTTGGGGTCGTCGAGCTTGTCGAGGAGCATGAGGGCGACCACCGGCAGCGGGCGCTCCTTGGCCACTTCGCGGGCCTCGTCGAACGTCAGCTCCAGCACGACCATGCCGGTGAGGTCGATCCATTCGGCGAACCGAAAGGCGTTCGACTCCGTGCTGAAGCAGGCCAGACCGTGGATGCCCTGATAACAGTAGCACCCGTACCGACCGGTTGGCGGGTGGTGCAGCACGTGCACCGACGTCGGGAACTCCTCGTCGAGGCCCAGTATCGGTTGGACAACGGTTTCGACCATGCTCATCTATCTATCGGAAGGTTGGCGGAACCCCACAAGACCTATGACGAAACTGCGTGCCGGGGCTCCTCCTGACCGAACCTAGGATACCCGACCGATCGCGGAAAACAGGCTATTTCACGGGGAAGGGACCCCGCGAGGCCCGAAACGCACGGCGGCGCGATCGGACGCCTAACCGAGCCTTCCGGGCACCGTCGCCCCGCCGACGGCGGCCGTCGTCGGACGGGCGCCATCGACCTTTTCTCCTCGGTCCCCGCCGCCGGCCGGCCGTCTAGGCGTGCGCTCGGCCGGGGCCTCGCCGACGCTCGGTGCGCAGGCCGTTCGGGCCTCTTGCGACGATCGCTCGAAGGTACAATCTCGCGGCGCGCGGACGTAGCTCAACGGATAGAGCATCAGACTTCGGATCTGAGGGTTGGGGGTTCGAATCCCTTCGTCCGCGCCATTTTCGAGCCTGAAAACGGGCCCGTGCTTCGCCGCCCCGATCGACGGGTGAACGGGCGGTGACCCGGCGAAACCTCCTCTTCCCGTTCCGGTTTCCGCTCCCGCTCTCCGCCCGCCTCTTCCTCTCGACGGTCCGTCGCCTTCCTCTCCCGATACCTCTTCGGCCGAAAGCCCGCGTCGCGGCGCTCCTCGTCGCACCTCTGCCCGATCCGCACCGAAACCGCGGACGCCGGTCTGCCCACCGAGCGGATTCGGGCGGAGGACTTCGAAGACGCTCGGCCGATCGCCGAGTCGTCGAGAATGCCGATGCATCCGGCGCACCGCCCCGACGAACGCGTCCATACCCCCTCCCCGACCTAGTCGGGGTGAGCCCCCGAACCGGCCATCCTCGTCCGCCGATCGGGAAGACGGCCCCGCGCCCGAGGGGCGGAACGAGAGTCGGCCGACTCTCAGTCGGTCAGGACGGTGTAGGTTTTGAAGCGGGACGTCATCGGAGGTTCCTCGCCGCGCTCCCGGTGCGCCTTCAGGTCGGCGAACGCCCGCTTGTGGCCCTCGTGGAACTCGGGCGACCCCACCCAGGCCTGAAAGTGCGCCTCGGTCTCCCAGTAGGAGACCACCAAGTAGGGCTCCCCCGACTCCGTACACTTCAGAACGTTCATGCCGAGAAAGCCCGGCATGGTGTCGATCATCCGGGCCCGCGAGCAGAACAGGCACTCGAAGCGCTCGGCGTAATGGGGCTGACAGTCGATGAAGTTGATCGCGACGAACCCGGCCCGGGCGCGGACCTGGGGGTCGGCCGATTCCGGGGCGCGGCGAACCGGACAGGCCTCGGGGTTGGATGCAGTTTGGTCTCCCACGGGAATCATTCTAGACGAATCCGTCAAGTTTCGTTCAAGCCCTCTTCGATTCCTGTCGCGGACGGTCGCGATTCGCCCGGGTTCCCCGGCTCCGACCGGGCGAGGACCCCGCCGGCCGGCCCCTGGCGGTCGAGACGGCGAATTTGTCCCTGTCCTCTTGACGGAACTTCGGTCCGGCCATGGTAGAATTTAGCAGTCCCAGGCCGGGACTGCTAACACAACTCAGAAATCGACGGAGGAAAAGGAACCTATGGCAACACTCAGGCCACTCGGCGACAAGGTCGTCGTGCAGCTCGTGGAGCAGGATGAGAAGACGGCGGGCGGCATCTATCTGCCGGACACGGCCAAGAAGAAGCCTCAGGAGGGCAAGGTCGTCGCCGTGGGCAACGGACGCATCCTGGACGACGGTTCGCACAACCCGATGACGGTGAAGGTCGGCGACCGCGTGCTCTTCAGCAAGTACGGCGGCAACGAGGTCACGATCGACGGCGAGGAGTACACGATCCTCGACGAGGACCAGATCTACGCGATTCTGAACTGATTTCGGGCGGGAAACCGGAGGCAGGGCGCGAACCGCTTTCGACCCGTGATACGTGAAAGGGGATTCGGGCGCCCGGCGAGAGCCTACGGTTCCGGCCGCCAACTGAAACCAAGGAGAAAACAACCATGCCAGCAAAGCAACTTCTATACGACGAGCACGCACGGCGTGCGCTCGAGCGCGGCGTCAACAAGGTCGCCGACGCGGTGAAGGTCACTCTCGGCCCGAAGGGCCGCAACGTCGTTCTCGACAAAAAGTGGGGCAGCCCGACGATCACCAAGGACGGCGTCACGGTCGCCAAGGAGATCGAACTCGAGGATCCGTACGAGAACATGGGGGCTCAGCTGTGCAAGGAGGTTGCCAGCAAGACCAACGACGTCGCCGGTGACGGAACGACCACCGCGACCGTTCTCGCCCAGGCCATCGTGAACGAGGGTCTGCGCTACGTCGCCGCGGGCGGCAACCCGATCGCGGTCAAGCGCGGCATCGACAAGGCGGTCGAGGTCGTCGTCGCCGAGATCAAGAAGGCGGCCAAGCCGATCAAGGACAAGGAACAGGTCGAGTTCGTCGCCACCATCGCGGGCAACGATCCCGAAATCGGCAAGCACGTCGCCGAGGCCATGGACAAGGTCGGCAAGGACGGCGTGATCACGGTCGAGGAGTCGAAGGGTCGGGAGACCACGCTCGAAGTGGTCGAGGGCATGCAGTTCGACCGCGGCTTCATCTCCCCGTACTTCGTCACCGATCCGGAGCGCATGGAGGCGGTTCTCGAGAACCCGCTGATCCTCATCCACGAGAAGAAGCTGAGCAACGCGCAGGACTTCCTGCCGTTCCTCGAGCGGGTCGCGACCGCCCGCCGGCCGATCCTGATCATCGCCGAGGACGTCGAGGGCGACGCTCTCGCCACCGTGGTTCTGAACAAGATCCGCGGCGTGCTCCAGATCGCGGCCGTCAAGGCGCCCGGCTTCGGCGAGCGCCGCAAGGCCATGCTCGAGGACATCGCCGTGCTCACGGCCGGCAAGTTCGTCAGCGAGGATCTCGGCATCAAGCCGGAGAACATCACGATCGACATGCTCGGCACGGCCAAGAAGGTCGTCATCTCCAAGGAGGAGACCACGATCATCGAGGGCGCCGGCTCCAAGGCGGACGTGATGGGCCGCATCCAGCAGATCAAGAACCAGATCGAAAAGACGGACAGCAACTACGATCGGGAGAAGCTCCAGGAGCGTCTGGCCAAGCTCAGCGGCGGCGTCGCCGTGATCAAGGTCGGTGCGAGCACCGAAACCGAACTGAAGGAGAAGAAGCACCGGTACGAAGACGCTCTGTCCGCGACCCGCGCCGCCGTGGAAGAGGGCATCGTCCCGGGTGGCGGCGTGACCCTTCTGACCGCGGCCAAGGCTCTCGATTCGCTCAAGGCCGAGGGTGACGAGGCGACCGGCGTCGCGATCGTCAAGCGCGCGCTCGAAGAGCCGCTCCGCACCATCGCCGAGAATGCGGGCCTCGAGGGCAGCGTCATCGTCGAGAAGGTTCGCGAGAGCAAGCCCGGGCACGGTCTCAACGCGGTCACCGGCAAGATCGACGACATGGTCAAGGCCGGTATCGTGGACCCGGCCAAGGTCACCCGGAGCACGATCCAGAACGCGGCCTCGATCGCCGGTCTGGTGCTCACGACCGAGGCTCTCGTGGTCGAGAAGCCGGAGAAGAAGAAGGCCCCGGCCGGTGCCCCCGGCATGGGCGGCATGGACGACATG
This sequence comes from Fimbriimonadaceae bacterium, assembly GCA_046719655.1. Classification (GTDB taxonomy): domain Bacteria; phylum Armatimonadota; class Fimbriimonadia; order Fimbriimonadales; family Fimbriimonadaceae; genus JBDNCL01. The sequence continues at coordinate 3,285 of JBDNCL010000062.1, read as the reverse complement.
GACTACTGAGATCCGGTCCATGGGGACCCGCGGGCCGCGTCTCGCCTCGAGGCGGGGGGCGGCCCGCCGTCTTTCCGACGTCCCGCGGGACGGAAGGGCGGCCCAGTTCGAAGTCTGGCGACGGGCGTTGGTGGGTTGCCCGGGTTCGCCGCCGAGAACGCCCGGGGCCGCCGCGCCCGCCGGTACCGTTCCCAGACCGAGACTGGGCCGATCGTCCGGACGCGGGGTCCCGATGGAAGGCGGGTCGAGTTCGCGCCGGCGGCGATTCGGCGGGGGTCCCGGCCCGGTTCAGACCGCCGGCCGGGCTCCGTGCCGAGCGTCGGAGGGACCGCGGCGCCATCGGTTATCCTGATCGAGATGGAGGCGGAAACCGTCCATGCCCTGGTTCTTCGGCGGCGCGACTCGGGCGAGAACGACCGCCAGCTGACCATCCTGACGGCCGAACGGGGCGTGGTCGACGTCGTCGCCAAGGGGGCGCGCAAGGGCGGTTCGCGTCTGGCCGGGTCGTCGGAGCCGTTCGCGGTCTGTACGATGAGCCTCGCGCCGGGGCGCAGGCGGCGCTACGTGACCCAAACCCAGCCGATCACGTCGTTTCCCGGACTCCGAACCGATTACGACCGCATGGCGATCGGAATCGGTCTGCTCGAAATCGCGGCCGCCGTCTTGCCCCACGAAGACCCGGCCCCCCGTGCGTTCAAGTTCCTGGTGGAGGCCCTGCGCTATCTGGAAGTCCACCCGAAGCCGATCGTGGCGGCGGTCTGGGCCGAGGTCGGACTGATGCAGATCGCCGGGTTCCAGCCCCGTTTCGACGCCTGCGCCGTCACGGGGCAGGGTCTGCGCGAGGCCGAAGTCTGGGTGAGCCCCATGGCGGGAGGTTACGTTGTCGCCGAGGAGGCGATCGAGTTTCCGGACCGCTTCCGGGCCAGGTTCGAGATTCTGGTGGGCCTCGCCCGCATCGGGGAGCTGGACGCGCCGCCCAAAAACCTCAAGTTCGCGGTCGACTGTCTGCGAACCTTGGTGCCGTTCTGGGCCGAGATCGTCGGGCGCCCGCTGCCCGCGCACGACGCCGCCGTGCGCGAGCTGTGCGAGGCCGGACGGCGGTGAGAGAGCGGTTCGGAACCCGGGCCGCCGACTCGGGAGCGTCTTCCGCTCCCGTTCACTTTCCGACGCAGAAGTCTCGGAAGATCGCGTCGACCATGTCTTCGGTGGCGGTGTCGCCGGTGATCTGGCCGAGGTCGCGGATCGCGGCCTGGAGAACGGTCGAGAGAAGGTCGTCGGGCAGGTCGTGGGCGAGAGTCTCCAGACCGTGGCCGACATGCTCCCGGGCCGAGGCGAGGAGCGGCATGTGCCGGGCGTTGGGACACGGCGCCGACGCGTCGGCCAACGCAAATCGTTCGAGCGTGGCTCCGACGAGATCGTCGAGGCCGGCCCGGGTGACGGACGACACCACGACGTCGGGGGCGGGAACGGTTTTGCCCGAACCCGCTCGCCGCGCCTCGGGGTCCGGACGCGCCGGCGGGGGAACGAGGTCGGCCTTGGTTCCGATGCGGAGGACGGGCCGGGTCGCCCGGCCGGCGAACTCGGCGTCGGCTTTGGACCAACCCTTGGCGAGATCGAAGACGTGCCAGACCAGGTCGGCCCGGTCCGCTTCGGCCCGAGCCCGGGCGACGCCGATCGACTCCACCTGGCTTTTGGCGGCCCTCAGCCCGGCCGTGTCCACGAGGACCACCCGCATGCCGCGGAAGTCGGCCGATTCTTCGATCGTGTCGCGCGTCGTACCCGGAACGGCGGTCACGATCGCCCGCTCGTGACCCAGAACGGCGTTCAGCAGGGACGACTTGCCGGCGTTCGGCCGCCCGCAGATCGCGATGCGGAGACCTTCGCGGATGATCCTCCCGACCCGACCCGCCTCGACCAGCTGCTCGAGCCGCTGTGCCGAGCGGGCCAGGATCTCGGTTGCCCCGGCGCGGTCCAGTTCGCCGATCTCTTCGCTGAAGTCGACGCTGGCTTCGACGGCGGCGAGGAGGCGAACCAGCTCCCCCCGCACGGCGGCCACCTCGGTCCGCAGACGGCCGTCCATTTGGGAACGGGCCTGCCTCAGCTGGCTTTCGGTCTGGGCTTCGATCGCGTCCCGCACGGCTTCGGCTTGGGTGAGATCGATCCGGCCGTTCAGAAACGCCCGCATCGTGAACTCGCCGGGACCGGCGAGCCGGGCGCCGGCCGCCGTACAGGCGTCGAGGAGCAACCGGAGGGACGCGGCCGAGCCGTGCACCGAGAACTCGACCGTCTCGTCCCCGGTGTAGCTTCGGCCCGCCTCGAACGGCAGCGCCAGGCCGTCGTCTCCGTGCGAGAACCGTCCGTACAGGGCTCTGCGGGGCTCCGGCCGGTCGGGCCAAGGCTGAAACACCCGCGCCGCGACCTCGTACGCCCGCGGGCCGCTCACCCGGACGACGGCCACGGCCGCCGGCGGCGAACCGGTTATCGGGGCCACGACGGTGTCGGACAGGTTGCGAGTCGACATGACGCTCGGCTGGTATTCTGGCCTTTCCCGAACCCCAACGGTTCGGTTTCCGGATCCCCTCACCGAAGGCCCTATGACGAAGCAGCGATCCCCGTTCTGGTATCTCGGGCTTTCCGCGTACTGGTTTGCGACGAGCTTCAAATGGTTCGTTCTGCTGCTGGCCACGATTTCGGCCCAAGTCGCCGGCATCGTCCCCGACAGCGAAAAGAACCAGGCGTGGGGCATGGTCGTGATGATCGGGGCGCTGTGGGCGGTCATCGGACCCTCTCTGTTCGGCTTCCTCAGCGACCGGACGGTCAGCCGTTACGGGAAGCGGTCGCTCTACATCGCCCTCGGGACGGCCTCGACCGTCGTCGCCCTGGCCGTGATGGCGAGCGCCCACTCGCTGTGGATTCTGACGATCGGATACCTCCTGCTCCAGATCTCCGACGATATCGGGACGGGTCCGTATGCGGCCCTCATTCCCGAGGTGGTGGAAGAGGAGCACCGCGGGTACGCGAGCGGCCTGATGGGCGTGATGCGGCTGGTGGCCCAGATCGCGAGCGGCGTCGTCGGGTTCATCTTGGCCGGATCGATCGTGGGGACCTACATCGCCATCGCGCTGGTCCAGATCGTCTGCTGCATCTGGGTCCTCGTCGTTCTGCGGGGGGTCGACGAGATCGGTCCTCCGGACCGTCCGGCTCCGGCCGGGCAACCGGACTCCGCCCGCAAGCCGCGATCCGGCTTCTCCGCCGCTTTTGCCGAGCCTTGGAAGGACGCCGACT
>JBDNCL010000061.1:0-13016 GCA_046719655.1 Fimbriimonadaceae bacterium | reverse complement strand
CCCGAACATCGTTCTCTCGATGCCCGATCCGGAAAACAGCCTGACGATTCAGAACGCGTCGTCCTCGCCGGCATCGTTGACGATCATGTTCACCATCGCCCTTCTCGGTATGCCCTTCGTTGTGGCCTACACGACCGCGGTCTACTGGGTGTTCCGCGGAAAGGTCGATCCGAGGGCGCTCCACTACTGAGAGGTCCGGTCTCGGGGATCCGGGCGGCCCGAACTCGGAGGAAGTTCGGGCCGCCGGACGGCGGCGCGCCTCCCCGTCACATGCCCACGCCGGTGTAGTGCTTCAGGCCGACCCGCCAGAGGTACCGGGCCCCGAAATAGGACACGACGATCCATGCGATCTGGATCGACATCGCCCGGGTGACGTCGGGACCCGAAAGCCTCCCGATCAACACGTCGGCCGGCACCCCCAGCGTGTAGTAGAAAGGCAAGGCTTTGGCGACCGCCTGCGCCCACTCCGGCAGCAGGGCGAGGGGGAACAGGTAACCCGACAGGAACATCTGCGGGATGTAGTACAGCTCGAAGATGGCGACCGCCTCTTGAACGAACAAGGCGATCATCGAGATCATCATCACGAAAGCGAAGCTGACCAGATGCCCGAGCACCACCGCGGTCCAGAACTCCCAACCGAGATTCAGATCGGCGCCGCCGAGGTAGGAGCGGTAGAGAAGGGCGAGCGCCAACAGAAACGGCAGCGTCAAGATCGTCCGGATCGTGCGCCAGGCGAAGTTCCGGATGAACATGTACTGGTACACGCTGAACGGTCGGAGCAGATAGACCGAAAAGATGCCCTCGCGGATCTCGGTCGCCACCTCCCACATCATGTGGCTCGTGACCCATGCCCCCACGATCAGGATCGCCAGGTAGTAGGCGGTGAAGTCGGCCGCCGTCATCCCCTGGATCGTGCCGTCTCCGGCCGCGCTCGACCACACCAGGGGCATCACGATGGCGGTGACGAGGTCGGTCAGGATCCAGATGACCCCGCTGGCACGATAGGCGATCCCGTCCTGCACGAAGATGGAAAGGACGGCCTGCCACTTGCGGAGCACCCGATGCACGGGCACAAGGTTACTCCGGTCCGGACGGACGGCCGGGCCCACGGGATACCCCCGTCAGGCATCCGAAAAGCGAAAGGCCCTGGGCTTGCGCTCCAGGGCCCGGCGCGGACGTGTGGCCGACGGCTCACTTGTCGCGGATCGGAAGACCCATCAGCTTGAGGAGCGCGCGGCCCTCCTCGTCGTTCTTGGCCGTCGTGCAGATGATGATGTCCATGCCCCGGATCCGGTCGAACGAGTCGTAGGGAATCTCCGGGAAGACCAGCTGCTCCTTGAGACCGAGGGCATAGTTGCCGCGCCCGTCGAAGGAGTTCGCCGGCAGACCCTGGAAGTCGCGGATGCGCGGGAGGACGACGGTCGCGAGCTTGTCGAAGAAGTGGAGGGCGCGGTCGCCTCGGAGCGTGACCTTGCATCCGATCTTCATGCCCTGTCGCAGCTTGAAGTTCGAGATCGCCTTGCGGGCGGTCGTCACGACCGGCTTCTGTCCCGCGATGAGGGTCAAGTCCCGGACCGAGTTCTCCAGGTGCTTGTCGCCCGACTTTTCCGGGCTGCCGGTTCCCATGTTGATCACGATCTTGTCGAGCTTGGGCACCTGCATGATCGACTTGTATCCAAACTGCTCGCGCAGCTTGGGCAACACCGTCTCCTGGTAGATCTTCTTCAGGCGAGGCGCCGGCAGCTTGACCGGGGCTCCGCTCTCCTGCTCTTTGGTTTTCTTCTCTTTTGCCATTGTCTTCTGCTCCGAGCGTCTGATTTCCGACCAGACGCCGATCGAGCGGGAGCCGTTTCAGGCCCTCGACATCTTCAGTCCTTGGCGATCAAGGGTTCGTCCAGAAGCGTCGTTCCCGACTTCTTCGCGTAGCGGACGATCTTGTCGCCTTCCTTCTTGCGTCCGATGCGGGTCGGTTCGCCCGTACTCGGATCGAGCACCATCACGTTGCTGATGTGGATCGGCATCGGGATGAGGATGCGGGCCGACTTCTCGCCTTGCGTCCTCGCCTTTCGGTGCTTGGTGGCCGCGTTGATCGGCAGCGGGTTGTCGGGCGACTCCGGATTCTCCTTCAGCACGATCACCCTCATCTTTTTGGGGATGACCCGCCAGACGAAGCCGAGTTCTCCCTTGTCCTTTCCGGCGATGATCTTGACCTTGTCGCCCTTGCGGATCTTGAGCTTGGGCATGTTCGCGCGCTGCTTGATTTCGGCTCGCGTCATTTCAGAGCACCTCCGGAGCGAGAGAGACGATCTTCATGAAGTTGCGGTCGCGGAGTTCGCGGGCCACCGGTCCGAAGATCCGCGTGCCGCGCGGCTCGAGGTTGGCCGGGTTGATCAGCACGCAGGCGTTGTCGTCGAACCGCAGGGTCGACCCGTCGGCTCGACGGATCGGCTTCTTCGTGCGGACGATCACCGCTTTGATGACATCGCCCTTCTTGACGGGCATGTTGGGAGTGGCCGCCTTGACCGAACCGACCAGGACGTCCCCGACGCCGCCGTATCTGGGTTGCGAACCTTTGAGCACGCGGATGCACATCACCTCGCGCGCGCCGCTGTTGTCCGCGACCTTGAGTCTCGTAAACTGCTGAATCATCTCCGTACTCGCCTAAATCTGAAGAGTCGCACGTCTCGGGCCGGCCCGGACGGGCGCGGTCGGTTCGGCGCTCGTTCGACCGATTGTCTGTTACTTGACCTTCTCGATGATCTGAGACACGCGCCACCGCTTTTCGCGGCTGATCGGCCGGGTCTCGACGATCTCCACCGTGTCCCCGACGTCGCAACCCAAGACGTCGTGCGCCTTAAACCGACCCGTCCGCTTCACGACCTTGCCGTACAGCGGATGCTGGACCCGGCGCTCGACCGACACCACCACCGTCTTGTCCATCTTGTTGCTGACGACCACACCCTGGCGAACCTTGCGGCGGCTCGCCGAGCCCGCCTTCTTGGGAACGGCTGCGTTCTGATCCATGTCCTTGCTCACGCGGCGCCTCCGCGCTTCTTCTCGGTGATCACGGTGTGAATCCGAGCGATGTTGTGACGGCGCACCTTCAGGCTCGCCGTGTCGGTGATCTGCCGGAAAACGAGGTCTCGGCGCGCCTTGTACAGGGCGGCCTTCTCCGACTCGAGCATCTGCTCGAGCTCCTTCACTCCCTTTTCGCGGAGTTCCTTGGGTTTGAGATCCTTCATCGCGTTGTCCTCTACTCCGCCGCCGCGACCGCCGCGCCGCTGTCCGACGCGGTCTCGGCCTTCTTCTTGTCCAGCGGATGACCGTGTTCAAAGTCCCGCCGCGTCACGAACTTGCACTTGTTGGGAAGCTTGAAGATCGCGAGGCGCATCGCCTCCTTGGCGACGTCCTCGGCGACGCCGTCCATCTCGAACATGATCCGACCGGGCTTCACGACCGCGACCCAACCCTCGACCGGCGCCTTACCTTTGCCCATTCGGGTTTCGAGAGGCTTCTTGGTGTACGACTTGTCGGGGAAGACCCGGATCCAGACCTTGCCGCCTCGCTTCACGTGGCGGGTCATGGCGATACGGGCCGCTTCGATCTGACGGGCGGTGATCCAGGCCGGCTCGAGAGCCATGATGCCGTAATCGCCGAATTCGATCGTGTTGCCGCGGGAAGCCTTGCCCTTCATGCGGCCGCGGAACATCTTGCGGTACTTGACCTTCTTGGGCATCAACATCGTCGGTACTCCTTACTCGGCCGCCGGGGCGGCTTCGGGCGCGGTCGCTTCGGCCGTCGCGACGGGGGCGGGGGCGGGCGCTTCGACGGCGGGAGCCGCAGCCGCCGGGCCGGCCGGACCCGCTTCGCGCTTGCGCGGGGCCGACGTCTGCTCCTGGGTGTTGCGGCGCTCCGGGAGGACCTCGCCCTTGTAGATCCAGACCTTCACGCCTACCGACCCGTAGATCGTGTGGGCGAAGGCGAATCCGTAGTCGATGTCGGCGCGCAGGGTGTGCAGCGGAACCTTGCCGACCTTGTCCAGCTCTCGGCGGGCGATTTCGGCCCCGTTCAGACGACCGGACACCTGAATCTTGATGCCGCGGCCGTTCATGCGGACCGAACGGGTGATCGCCTGGCGCATGGCGCGGCGGTGCGAGACGCGCTTCTCGAGCTGGACGGCGATGTTCTCGGCGACCAGCTGGGCGTCGAGTTCGGGCTGCCGAACCTCGGTGACGTTCACCTGGACCGACATCGAGCTGTCGACCTTCCGGACCATGCGGTTGAGCTGGTCGCTCAACTCGTCGATGCCGCGGCCGCCCTTGCCGATGATCGCGCCGGGGCGGGACGTGAAGATCGTCACCTTCACTCGGTTCGCTGCCCGCTCGATCTCGACGCGGGAGATCAGGCCCTTGCCGATCCGATCCTTGATGTACTCGCGGATCTGGTGGTCCTGCAGAAGCGCCTGCCCGTAGGACAACGCCTTGCCGTACGCCTTCTTGCCGTAGAACCAGTGGCTGTCGTAGCCACGGATCACACCGACGCGGAAACCAACCGGATTAATCTTCTGACCCAAGTGCTCTACTCCGTTTCCTTTTTGTCGGCGGCGTCGTCCTCGGCCGACTCGGTCGGGGCCTCGGCGGCTTCGGCCGAAGCCTCGACCTCGGCCGTCGTCTCCGGGGCGGTCTGGTCTTCGGCCTTCGGCTCGACGGCTTCCTCCGCCGGCTTGGTCTCCTCGACCGCCTTCTCCGCCTTGGCGCGCTGCTTGCGCCGCGGCTCCGCGAACGTCGGTCGCGGCTTCGGCTTGGTGCCGGTCGGCTTGACCTTCACCGGCGCCTCCGCCTCTTCGACGACGACCGTCACGTGGCTGGACTTCTTCACGATGCGGTACGCGCGACCCATGGCCCGGGCCTGGATCCGCTTGAGACGCGGGCCCTCGTCGACCATGATGGTGGCGATGCGCAGAGTCTCGGGGTTGAGCCCGTGATTGTTCTCCGCGTTGGCGATCGCGCTCTCCAAAACCTTCTTCAAAACGCGCGCACCCTTGCTGGAGTGATAAGACAGCAGGTGGGTGGAGTACACCGCGTTCTTGCCTCGGACCTGGTCGGCCACGATCCGCACCTTGCGAGGCTGAACCCGCACAAATTTTGCTACTGCTCGAACTTCCATTGTCGTTCTCGTTCTCAGGCGCCGGGGCCGGACTCGCGAAAGCGGTGGATTCTACCCTGCCGCACCCTCCAGCCGAAGCTCCTCCGGGACTACCGAATCACCGGATGCGCGTGCCTCGCTCCGGCAGCTGGCCGCCGTGGCCGCGGTAGGTGCGGGTCGGGGCGAACTCGCCCAGCTTGTGCCCGACCATGTTCTCGGTGACGAACACGGGGACGTGCTTCCGGCCGTCGTGGACGGCGAACGTGTGGCCGATCATGTCCGGTACGATGGTGGACCGCCGGCTCCAGGTCTTGATCAGCTTCTTCTCGTTCTTCGCGTTCAGCTCGTCGACCTTTTTCATTAGATGGGCGTCGACGAAGAAACCCTTCTTCAAACTTCTCGCCATATTCTTCCCTTGTTAACGCCGCTCCGATCGGCGGCGCAAGTTAAGCGGAGCCCAGCGCCGTTTGGCGCCGAGCACAAGAGCAGAGGATACCCCGATCGAGTCGCAGCCGGGTGGAAATCCTGACGCAACGCGGGAAAAGGTCCCCCGACCTTCCTTCGGCAGCGTTGCGAGGCCGGGGCTTTCGCAACGAGTCTGCCAGTTCAAATAATGGGATGGACCACCTTTACATCGCGAAGTCACACCGGCTCGGTTTTCGCGGCAGAGGGGTGACGAGCGGTGCCCACCCACCCACCCGTTCGGGGCAGACTCCGACTCGAGACTGAAACGGCGCCGGCGTCGGCGCTTCCGCATGCAGGCTGGCCATGGCACCAGACCGACAAAAAGGCTGATTTCATGGCTCGCGGTCGCTCTCGTTGCGGTTGTCTCGGTTGTGCGAGTGGACCGGATATCGGCGTCGGCCGTTGACGAATTCTTCCCTTCCGGCGCCATCGATTCGCCGTGTGTATCGACGGGGTTGACGAGACAGGATGGTCGCGCGCTGCCCGACCGTGGCGTTCCTGAAAACTCTCCCGTACTCGCGATCGCGAACGGTGTCCCCGGCACGGTAGCCGAGGTTCGAAGGCTCCACGAAACCCGACCGGAAACGGCCGTCGTGACCGGCAACCCGGAGGGGCTCGCGCTTCGGCCGATCCAACATCTCGTCGGGAGCCCGGCCCTCCGGCGATGGCGCGGAGCGCGTATGCTCTGGCCGTCACGTCGGGCGACGGCGTGACGCAAGCTCCGGTCTGGGACACCGATGCCGAAGGTCGGCCTTGACCGCACCCAGCCAAAAACGAAAAGAGCCCTCGCCACCCAAAGGTGTCGAGGGCTTGGTGGTTCGGTACGCCGATCAGCCCGTTCGGCGACGAACGATGAACTTGTTCGTTCGCTTGTTCTTGCGGGTTCGGGTTCCCAGCGCCTTGTTGCCCCATCGGTCGACCGGACCCTTCCGGCGTCCGACGGGCGACTTGGCTTCGCCGCCGCCGTGCGGGTGGTCTCGCGGGGACTTCACGACGCCCCGGACGTGCGGCTTGCGGCCCCGGGCCCGGTTCTTGCCCGCCTTGCCGAGCTGCTCGTTCTCGTGCTGCTCGTTGCCGATCTCTCCGACCGTGGCGCGGCAGGTCATGTGGACCATGCGCATCTCGCCGCTGGGCAGACGAAGGGTGACGTAGTTGCCTTCCTTCGCCATGACCTGGGCCGAGGCGCCGGCCGAACGGACCATCTGGCCGCCCCGTCCCGGTTGGAGTTCGATGTTGTGCACGAGCGTGCCGAGGGGGATGTTCTTCAGCGGCAGACAGTTGCCCGGCAGGATGTCGGACTCGGCGCCGCTGCGGATGCGGGTCCCGACGCCGACTCCCTTCGGGGCGAGGATGTACCGCTTCTCGCCGTCCATGTAGTGCAGGAGGGCGATGCGGCAGGTGCGGTTCGGGTCGTACTCGATGGCCGCGACCTTGGCCTCGATCCCGTCCTTGTCGCGACGGAAGTCGATGATGCGGTAGCGCCGCTTCTCGCCGCCGCCGCGCTGGAACGCGGTGACGCGGCCGGTGTGGTTGCGTCCGCCGTGCTTGGTGAGCTTGGCGACGAGCGACTTTTCCGGCTTCTGCTTGGTGACCTCGGCGTAGTCGGACGTGATCTGGAACCGACGTCCGGGCGAGGTGGGTTTCCGTTGTCGAATCGCCATCTTAGACTCCGTAATCCTCGAGCATCTGGCCCTTGGCGAGCGTCACGATGGCCTTCTTGCGCGTCGCCGCGTACCCCTGGACGGGGAACTGGCGCGCCTTGGTCCGGACCTTCTTGAGCTTGCCGCGGATCGTGACGGTGCGGACGGACTCGACCGTGATCGCGTCGCCCTTCTTCTTGCCCGCGTTGTAGATCGCCTCGATCGCCGCCTTGATCTCGATCTTGTTGGCCGAGGGGGCGACGATGAACGTGTACTTGCGCTGGAGCTTGCGCTCGTCCCGCTCGAGCGGGTCGCCGTACGACATGGCGACGGTGCGCTCGGTGATGTGCGGCTTCAGGATGATGTCGTGGGGGTTCTTCACTTCGCCCAAACCTCCTCGACGCGCGCGAGGGCGTCCTTGGCGATGACCACCTTGTGGGCGACCAGCACGTCTCGAGCCGAGAACGTGTTCGTCTTGCCCGCCTCGGAGCCGGCGCTCGGAGCGGTGCGGACGACGACATTCGGCAGATTGCGGAAGCACTTGTACGTGACGACGTCGACTTCGGGAACGACGACCAGCACCCGCTTCGCGTCGGCGACGCCTAGAGCGGTGAGCAGAGCCACCGCATCCTTGGTCTTCGGCTGCGCGAAGGCGATCGATTCGGTGACGACGACGTCCTCGGCCGCGATCTTGGAGGCGAGCGCGCTCAGGATGGCGGCTCGGCGCTCCTTGCGGTTGACCTTCTTGTCGTAGTCGCGGGGCTGCAGAGCCAGCGCCATGCCGCCGTGCGCGTAGTGCGGCGCCCGGGTCGTCCCCTGTCGGGCGCGGCCGGTCTTCTTCTGCCGGTACGGCTTGCGGCCGCCGCCGGCGACTTCGGAGCGGGTCTTGGTCTTCTGGGTGCCCTGTCGGGCGTTGGCCTCTTCGGCGACCACGGTCCGGTGGACGACGTGGGCGTTGGATGCACTCTTGGCGAGCTTGTCGCTCACCGAGACCGAGCCGACCTTCTTGCCGTCTTTGCCTTTGATTTCAAGCGTTGCCATGGTTACTTCGCCCTCTTCTTGATCACGACCAGGGCGCCGTTCGGACCCGGCACGGAGCCGTCGACGAGGATGAGGTTCCTCTCCGCATCGACCTTCACAACCTTGAGCCCGATCTGGGTCACTTGCTCGTTCCCCATCTGGCCAGGCTTGCGGGTGCCCTTGAAAACGCGTTGCGGACCGGTCGCGCCGCTCGAGAGCGGGCGTCGGTGGGTCATGTAGCCGTGGGTCATGTGCTGACCGCGGAAGTGGTGCCGCTTGACGCCGCCCGCGAAGCCGCGCCCCTTGCTCGTGCCCGTGACCTGAACGCTCTCGCCGACCTCGAAGACGTCGGCTCCGAACTGCTGGCCGAGCTCGAACGAACCGGCCGTGCCGACTCGGAACTCGCGGAGCGTCCTCAGGTTGCGGCCGACCCCGGCCTTCTTCAGGTGGCCGTACTTGGGCCACGTCAGGTTCTTGTCCGACATCTCGCCGAATCCGACCTGAACGGCCTCGTAACCGTCCTTGTCCTGAGTCTTGACCTGAGTCACCCAAACCGGACCGGCCTGGATGACCGTCACCGGTACCATCTTCCCCTCTTCCGTGAAGAGGTGGGTCATTCCAATCTTCGTGCCTAGGATTCCCGGCAGCATCGTATCTCCTCGGGGCCAGACGCACCCGCACCCATGCGCAGGCCATCGACCGCCTTGTGTTTGGCGAAACCCGATCAGCTTCCCGTGCCGGCAGGCGGACGGAGACGCCATTGCCCCGGCCTTCGGGGTGGCACCGCCTCGGCTCGAAGCCGTCGCGCATCGTTTGCAGCCCGCCCGGCGGGCGCCTACGGGTTATACCCGACCCGCCCGCCGCGCGCTACGGCCGGCGCGGCGGCAGGCCTCTCGGCCGCCGGCGGGGCCTCAGTTCGAGTCCTTCGGCCTATCGGTCGCGCCGTCTAGGCGGATGGAAAGCCGGGGGCCGTCTTGATCAGATACGCCTGACCCTGGTGGTAGGCGGGATGGAACGCCAACCGGGCCAGCGCCCCCTCGCCCGAGATCATCGGTCCGAGCGCGCTCTGGATCTGGCGACCGAGGAGTTCGGGAGTGGGTTCCGCCATCAGCGATTCCACGGCCGCCTTCCCTTTCGCGAGGCACTCGGCGACGAACTCCGGCGTGAGCCGATCGTCGGAGAACGGAAACGGGTTGTCGTTGACCGAACCTTCGGTGGCCGCCCGGCGCAGCGGTTCGTCCTCGGACGGGACCGGCGTCCCGGTCAGCTGGCTCGCGAACGACAGCTCGACCCCGGCCACGTGCACGACCATCTGGGCGATCGACAGGGCCTTCGGGTGCAGACGCCAGTTCAGCTGAGCGTGGCTCAGGCCCTGAATCTCCTGAACCAGGCGCCCTCGAGAAAGCTCCCACGAAACGGCGAACGGATGCATGTTCCGAGTTTATCCGAGCGCCGCCTTCCCGGTCGGAAACGCGACCCGGCCGGCCCACCCCGGGAGAGCGGGGGTGTCGCCGGCCGGTTCGGTCGGGCTCTAGCTCTTGATTTCGATGTCGACCCCGCTCGGTAGGTCGAGACGCATCAGGGCGTCGATCGTCTTGTTCGTCGGCTCGAGGATGTCGATGAGCCGGTTGTGGGTGCGGAGCTCGAAGTGCTCCATCGACTCCTTGTCGATGTGCGGGCCGCGGATGACGCAGAAGCGTCGGATGTTGGTGGGAAGCGGCACGGGGCCCTTGACGCGGGCGCCGGTGCGGCGGGCGGTGTCGGCGATCTTCTCGGCCGACGCATCGATGATGCGGTGATCGTAGGCGCGCAACCTGATTCGGACTTTGGTCATAGATACGTTTCCTGCCGCCGTGAATTCCAGCCGCCCGGCCAAACGAGCGGCCCAACCTCTCGGCGCAGAGCGGTTATACCAGACCGACTGTCCGGCCGGACGCAGTCCCAGGGCAGGGCCCTTCTGGGGGTCGAGACCGCCGGCCGACGAATGGCTTGGCGCCCACGCGCCGGTCCCCGAGTAGACTCACGGCCCATGAACGTCGGGCCGCCGACCTACGCCGAACTCCACCTCCATCTCGGAGGCGCAATTCTGCCCCGGATCCTGTACACCTACCTTCAGAGGGCCAAGGTCGACCGTTCGCGGCCGGGCGCCCAGCAGAACGCCCAGTCCGTCCTCCGACGTTTTCCAACCTACGAGAGGTTCGAACGAAGGCTGACCCGGCCGTGCGCCACGCTGACCCAATATCTCGAGGCGCACAAGATCGTCGAGCCGATCCAGACTATCGAGTCCATCCCCTACTTCGTCCACCGCCTGCTGCGCGGCGCCTACGTCTTCGAGAACATCGCCTACCTCGAGCTGCGGTACTGTCCGTACTTCCGGATTCCGAAATCGACCCCCGACACCGAAGTCCGCGCCCGGATGGAGGAGGTCGTCGCCACCGTCGCCGCCGCCGCCGAAGCCGCGCGTCAGCAGTTCCCGATCCAATTCACCCAAATCCTGTGCCTGGACTCCCGGCTGCCCGAATCGGTCAACGCCGACATCGCCTCCGTCGCCATCGAGTCGGAAGACGAGGTCTGCGCCTTGGATGTGGCGGGCCCCGAAGAGGCGTACCGCGAGAACCTGCCCGCCATCTTGCGGCAGATGCGACGGGCAAAGGACGCGGGTCTGAAGATCACGGCCCATGTCTTCGAGACTCCCGAAGGCCACTTCCCCGAACTGCTCGACCTCGTGGACCGGATCGGCCACGGCATCCAGATTCCGCTGCGCGAGCCGAGGCTCCTCGCCCAGATCGCCCGCCGCGGAGTCTGCCTCGAGGTCTGCCCCACCACCTATTTCCGGACCGGCACGCTCCGCACATACCAGGAACTGCAGCCCGTCTTTCGCCACTGTTTCGACATGGGGGTCGACATCGCGGTCTGCACCGACAACTCCGCCTTCCACAACGTGCGGTTGCCGGTCGAGTACGAGCGTCTGCTGACCCACGGAGTCGTCGACTTCACCGGCATGATGCGGCTGCGGGAGAACGCGTTCCGACACGCCTTTCGCTGGCGGGATGCGAGACAGACGGCCGAAGCGGGCCGTCTCTAGACTTCCCCCGCCGTCGTCGGATCGATCCGGAGTTCCGAGGGAACCATGCCCAGGTACTCCTTCACCGATTCGCGCAGACCCTGCGTCGTGCCGAACCCGGACTGGGTCGCGATCACGTCGATCGGCAGATCGGTGGTGCAGATGAGATTGACCGCGTACTCGGTCCGACACCGGTCCACAAACTCGTGGAAGCCGTATCCGACCTGGGCCTTGAACACGCGGGAGAAGTGGAACGGCGAATAGCCCACCAGATCGGCCGCGTCCTTCAGAGGCCATTGGCCTTCCGGCTTTTGGCGGACCATGGACACGAGCCGGGCCAGCGACTCGTGGAGTTCGGTGGGCATCGGGGTCAGTCCGACCCGGTTCTCGCTGAGCGCGAGCCGGGCCACGATCTCGTGGAGAGCCCCGTAGACCATGGGTTCCAGCGACGGCCCGACGGTCTGGATCGCGTCCAGCAGCCGATCGACGACCAGCGCGAACTCGCCGAAGGTCGGCCCGCAGAAGATCTGTCTCCCCTTGGCGCCGTGGACCTGGAGCCAGTGGCTCAGCGATGCGGCCGCCCGCTTGTCCCAACAGACCACGTAAGACTGGTGCTCGCCGCGAGCAGCCCAGATTTGTGGGACGCAGGGGCCGTTCACGAGAACGAGGCTGCGGGGGGGTACCGTCCACCAGCGGTCGTCTTCTGGGCCGCGGACCAGGAGCGAACCTTTGATCACCACCAGCAGCAGCATGCTGGACGCATCGACCGTGAGTTCCGACGCGACACCTTGGCGGATCGTGCCCGCCGATTCGAGTACCCGAAAATGGGCCGATTCGTACAACGTCTGAGAAGCCAGAACCCCGGGAAGGAGCTGATAGGGTCGAGGCGTCGGATCGACGAGAGGTCGCGACATCGCTTCGTTGTCCCAACTGGCTAAATCCGCTGGCGACGGAATGTGACGCGGTCGGCTGTACAAGCTTCCGGCTTAAATAAGCCCACCTGCTTTTATTATATCCGCCGACCGCGAACGAACTGTTAACGACAAAAACGTAAGGATAGGTCTCGATACGGGGGCGGTCCGCCGACCGGGCGTCGGGTTCGGGCGACCGTCGCTCACGTGGACATGTCCCGGTTTCGGTCCGATCGGCCGGCCGCCGTCCGGGCCCGGCGGGTAGAACCGTCCCCATGACATCTGGGTTGCGCGTGGCGGTTCTGGGGGCGAGCGGCGCGGTCGGCCGCGAGTTTCTGACCTTGTTCGAGCGGCGCCGGTTTCCGATCGCCGACCTCAAACTCCTGGCCAGCCCGCGTTCGGCCGGCCGGGTGGTTTCGTTCGGCGGGCGCGACATCGCGATCGAGCCCGTGTCGGCCGATTCGTTCGCCGGAGTCGACGTCGCATTCTTCAGCGCGGGCGCGAGTCGGTCGAAGGAGTTTGCCCCCGCCGCCGTCGCCGCCGGTGCGACCGTCATCGACAACTCGAGCGCGTTCCGGATGGACCCCGACGTCCCGCTCGTCGTTCCCGAGATCAACTTCGACTCCGTCCGCCCCGAGCACAAGATCGTCGCCAACCCGAACTGCTCCGCGATCATCGCCCTCATGGCGATCAAGCCCCTCTCGACCCTCGGGAGGCTGGAGCGCGCGATCATCAGCACCTACCAGAGCGCGAGCGGCGCCGGTTGGCAGG
>JBDNCL010000060.1:0-13232 GCA_046719655.1 Fimbriimonadaceae bacterium | reverse complement strand
TGATCTTCGCGCTCGTGATCGCGACGTTTTTGTTGATCGCGTGTCGCGAGGTCTTGACTCCAATCGTCGCAACCTGATCGGTTGCGCTCCTCCCGGGTATCGATTGTTGCCGGCGGTCGGGTTCGAAAGAACCAGGCGGCCGGCCCTCTCTTTTGGGGGTTCAGGCGACGTAGTGAGAGCGGCGCCGAAAGGTCGGCAACGCCGGCCGAACGTAGATTCGGTACAGGAGCTTCGGAAGGCGGTCGCCGTACGCGACCACGATCCGGGGGAGGCGCGTCCGATCGTCCGTTTCGCGGGCGCACCGCCGGCCCAATCCGAGAACGACCGGATAGGGGATCGGCACCGAGCGCGCCGGCAGCCTCCCATAGGGCGCGGCCAGGCTGCGCGGCTCGAACCCCCACTCCCGGAGCCTGCGGTCCGCCTCGGCGATCTGGGCCGCGGCGCGGCCGTCGTCCAGCGCCGACAAGTCGGCGTGTCGGTCGGTGTGGTTGCCGATCTCCACGCCGAGTTCGGCCGCTCGGCGCAAGAGGCCGAAGTCGGCCAGCTCGTCGGACTGGTCCCCGTCCCAGTCGGAGCGGGGCGCCCGGCCGGTCGATTCCGCGTCGGCGACGAGTCCGGGCACGGCGTAGACCGAGGCGGCGGCTCCGTTCCGGGCGAGCGCCTCGAGTCCGTGGGTCAGAGTCGAGCGGTACGCGTCGTCGAAAGTCAGGCACACGCTCCGGTCCGGCAGCCGGCCCGCCAGGTCGCCCGCGCACAGGAATCGGAACCCGCGCTGTCGGAACCATCGGATGTGGGACGCGAGAACCTCCGGCTCGACGTTCAGCCGACGGCCCGCTTCGGCGGCCGGCGCGACCTTGTGGTAGCAGAGGATGGGGAGAGCCATGGCGCCAAGAACGGGATGCTCGCCCCATTGTCCCCGAATTCGGCGTGACGGACTCCGGAATCGGAGCGTCCAAACCCTCGGTGGAGCGCTGTCCTAGCTTTTCGGACAGGTGCCCCGATAGAATGCGGATAGCCGTCCAAGCGGCGGCGTTCCAGGAGGGTTTTCGAACATGCGATGTAGACGGTTCTTCGTGGCAGGCGCCTTGGCGCTCGGACTCGCGGCGTTCGCGGCCGCCGAGTTCACCGGGCCGACGCCGTTGGCGTGGCGTTGGGCGCATCCCACGACCGTCTCCCCGAACGGCGTGCCGGCGGTGCGGGGCGACAGTCTCTTCGTCGCGGTTGGGAACCGGGTCTTCTCGCTCGACCGGGCGACCGGCAACCAGCGATGGCGCTTCCCGATCGCGGATCCCATTCCGGGGAGCTTCCGCAGCGCGCCCGTCGTGGCGGGCGACGTCGTGGTGGCCGCCGCCGACAACCGGTTCATGTACGGTATCGACGCGGCGACCGGCCAGTCCCGATGGCAGTACATCTCGGAAGTTCCGTTCGTCGGCCAGCCGGTCGTCGCCGGAAATCTGGTCGTCATCCAGCGGAGCGACAACCGGCTGCTCGCCGTGAATTCGGAGACCGGAGCCGCCGCCTGGGCGGCCCCCTACAACGTGTTCGACGGCATCCAGGGACAGCTGGCCTCCTACCAGAACCTCGTCCTGTACTTCACCAACGCGAACATGCTCGTGGCGCTGAACGCCGCGACCCTCAACATCGCGTGGTCGCGCCGGTTCTCGGTCGTGATGCCGGAGTCTCAGCCGATCGTCTTCGGCGACAACGTGTTCGTCAACACGGGAACGTTCGTCGTGTCGCTCGGAGCCGGGAACGGAGCCGTGCGCTGGCAGGCCCAGACCGGCGAGCAGCTCGCGTTCAGCCCCGCCGTTTCCCCGGTCGGCGTCGTGACCGCGGTCAGCCGCGACGGACGGGTGTTCTTCATCGACTCCGCCACCGGACGGGTGAACCGAAACCAGACCCTGGACCTCGGGACCATCCTGGTGGCGAGGCCGACGGCCGCCGACGGAAAGTTCGTGTACCCGACGTCCAACGGCGCCCTCAACGTCGTCGATCCCGCCAACGGGCAGCTCATCTGGAGCTACCTGATCCGTCCCATGCCTCAGCGCGGCGGATCGGCGGCCGGAGGCGGAATGGGCGGCTTCGACGGCGGCGGGCCGATGGGCATGATGGGCGGTCCCGGAGGCGGGGGACGTCCGGGTGGACCGGCCGGCGCCGCCGCCGGTGCCGGAGGACCGCCGCGTCCGGGCGCAGCGACGCCCGCCGTGATCGCCGTCCCGGCCGCGGGCCCCGCCATCCTGGTGGACGGAACGCTGATGGTGCTCGCCCAGGATGGCAGCCTGCTCGCGTTCGACTCGCGGACCGGCGTCGATCTGACCCCGCCGACCGTCCGCATGGTGTGGCCGAATCCGGGCGAAGAAGTGTCGGGTCAGCCCCCGCTCGAACTCGTCTTCCGGATCGAGGACGAAGCCAGCGGCGTCAAGGACTCCTCGCTCAAGATCGAAATCAACGGCGAGGAGGTCCGCGCCGAGTTGGGCCGCGACGGCTTTGCGACGGTCCGCTTCTCTCTGACCGGCGAGAACCGGCCGCTGACGGACGGCCGCAAGACCATCCGCGTGACGGTGAGCGACTGGATGGGCAACCAGACGGTCGCCGAGTTCGCCCTGATCGTGGACAACACCCTGCGGCCCCTCGTTCGCCCGACCGGGCCGACAACCCCGACTCCGGGCGGCGGACGACCGCCGTTCTAGGGTCCGGCGCATGCCTTCGCCTGAGTTCTGGCAGCTTCTCCTTTCGGCGGAGCTGCCAGATCCGCGTCGGAAGCGCGTGATCGAGCGGGCGCACCTGTTCGATCCGTCCCACCCCTACGACTACTTCGAGACGATCGGGACTCTGACCGACGCCGAACTGGGCCGGGTCCGGCAGACCGATCTCGGCCCCTTGCGGCGGGCGTTGGCGGCGGGCGTATGGGTGTGGACCAGCGACCGTTACCCGGAGCGCCTGGCCCGGGCCGTCAGCCCGCCTCCCGCCCTGTTCGCGTGGGGGAACGTCGACGTCCTCCACCGCCCCACCGTGGCCGTCATCGGCACCCGAGCGGCCAGCGCGTACGGCAAGGCGGTCGCCCAGAAGTTTGCCGAGGCGCTGGCCGAGGCCGGGGTCACGGTGGTGAGCGGAGGCGCGCTCGGCATCGACGCGGCCGCTCACGAAGGGGCGCTCCGAGTCGGCGGCGCCACCGTCGCCATCCTCCCCTGCGGCGTCGACCGGTCCTACCCGGCGAGCCATCGCGGTCTCTACGAGCGGATGCGCCAGAAGGGGTGCCTCATCTCCGCCCTGCCTTGTGGGGCGACCCCAAGGCCCCATTCCTTCCTCGCTCGAAACCGGATCACGGCCGCCATAGCGGACGCCGTCGTCGTGGTCGAGGCTCCCGAAGCGTCCGGATCGCTGTCGACCGCCAACGCGGCCGCCGACGAGAACCGACAGGTGTTCGTCGTTCCCGGGTCGGTCACGATGCCCGGATTCCGAGGTTCCCATGCTCTGATCCGCTCGGGCGCCACGCTCGTCGACCACCCCGACCAGGTCCTCGACGACCTTGGCCTGCTCGACAAGAAGCCCGGCCGAGCCGCCCGCGATGCCCCGCCGGACGACGACCAGAGTCCCCAGGCCCGAATCCTGCGCGCGCTCGGACCCGAGCCGATCGCGGTGGAGAGGCTGGCCGATATGGCTCATCTCGACCCTGCCTCTCTTCTCGCCGAACTGACCATACTAGAGTTGGAGGGGCGTGTGCTCCGCGCCGAAGGAGGCTACGCCATCGCACCGTGAGTTATGTCGCCGACTATCTTGGACCCGAGGGCTTCGGCTCCTATCACGTCGACTGGAACACCAGTCCCCCGACCTTCACGCGGGTGAGCCGCCCGCCTCAGGTGTTGCTGGTGCCAGGGTTTGTCGACATCCACATCCACGGCGCCTACGGCATCGATTTCATGTCCGCCAGCCGAGAGGAGATGCGGGTGCTGTGCAACCGGCTCGCCGAGGACGGTTACGAGTGCTTTCTTCCGACCACGATCACGTTCTCGGTCGACCGCATCCGGCAGGCGCTCGCCAACCTGCCGGAGCACGAGATGATCGGCGGGTTCCATCTCGAAGGCCCCTTCATCAGCCCGAAGTTTCCGGGCGCGCAGCCGCCCTCGGCGATCTTGGACCCCCCGATCGGCCCCTCGGAGTGGGACGAGATCTTCGACGATCCGCGACTCAAAGTCATCACGATGGCCCCCGAACGGCCGGGCGCGCTGGAGCTGATTTCGAGGCTGACCGGCCGGGGCGTCATCGTCAGCATGGGCCATACCGACGCCACGTTCGACGAGGCGCGCCGCGGGTTCGAATTTGGAGCCCGACACACGACGCACACCTACAACGCGATGCGCGGGCTGCACCACCGCGAAGCCGGAACCGTCGGCTACGCGATCGCCAACGACTCGGTCTCGACCGAGCTGATCTACGACCGAATCCACGTTTCGAGGGAGGCCGCCGGCCTGCTCGTCAAGGTCAAGCCGCCGGAGAGGCTGATCGCGGTCAGCGACGGCACCATGGCGGCGGGGATGCCGCCCGGTCAGGTGTTCGAGATGTGGGGACACCGGGTCGAGACCCTCAAAGGCCGGGTGAACCTCGCCGGAACCGACACCTTGGCCGGCAGCGCCATCACTCTCCTGAACGCCTTCCGAAACCTCGCCGAGGACTTCGGCCCCGAGGTCGCCATTCGGGCCTGCTCCTTAAATCCTCGTAAGGCTTTGAAAATGGAAGGCTTGCCGAGGGTATTCCTCGAAATGGATAAGTCGTACGCGATCGTCGGCCGTCGGGTCCTCAGCCCGGTCTGATCCGACGGTCGCCGGCGACCGCCCGCTGGCGCTTTGACTCGCATCGACGCCGGCCAGTGGTAAGGCGGGCCTCCGGTTCGGCCTTCTTTTATGGGGTCTTTCGCTAAGCTCAAGCGCCTTCTGGTCGGCAAGCCGATCCACACCAAGCATGCGCACCGCGAGCGCCTGCCCAAAAGGCTGGCGTTGCCCGTGTTCGCCTCCGACGCCCTCTCTTCCGTGGCCTACGCCAGCGAAGAGATCATGCTCGTGCTCAAGGCGGCGTCGGTCGGCCTCATGGTCTACACGACCAACATCTCGATCGCCATCGTCACGCTGATCTTCATCGTCGTGATCAGCTACTACCAGACGATCCACGCCTACCCGAAAGGCGGCGGCTCCTACATCGTCGCGAAGTCGAACCTGGGCGTTTTCCCCGGGATGGTGGCCGGCGCGTCCGTTCTCATCGACTACGTGCTGACCGTCGCCGTGTCCGTCTCCGCCGGGGTCCTGGCGATCGTCTCGATGGCGCCCCAAACCCAGCCGTACCTGGTGCCGATGGGGGTGGCGGCGGTGGCGTTCCTCACCGTCGCCAACCTCCGAGGCGCCCGCGAGAGCGGGATCATGTTCGCGATCCCGACCTACACGTTCGTGCTCCTCCTGTTCGGCATGATCGTGGTCGGACTCGTCTTTCGGCCGGGCACTCCGGTGCCGCTCGACATTCAGGAGGCGAAGCCCGCGTCGTTCGACTGGGTGCTGATCTTCCTCGTGTTGCGCGCCTTTTCTTCCGGTTGCACCGCCCTCACCGGAATCGAAGCCATCGCCGACGGGGTCCAGGCGTTCAAGGAGCCGACCGCCCGCAACGCGTCGGCGACCCTGGTGACGATGGCGGTGATCCTCGGCAGCCTCTTCCTCGGCATCAGCGTCTTGGCCGAGAAGTTCCACCTGCGGCCGATGGAGATCGATTCCGACGGGTTTATGACCCTCGTCGCCCAGATCAGCGCCCACATCTTTGGCAAGGGCACGTTCTTCTACACGCTGCAGGTCTTCACCGCCGTCATCTTGATCTTGGCCGCCAACACGGCCTACGCCGACTTTCCGCGACTGTCGAGCATCATCTCGCGCGACGGGTTTCTGCCGAGATCGTTCGGCTCGGTCGGCGACCGCCTCGTCTTCCAGAACGGGATCATCACCCTGGCCGTACTGGCGACGATCCTGCTCGTCGTGTTCCAAGGCAACACCCACCGCCTGATTCCGTTGTACGCGATCGGCGTCTTTCTGTCGTTCACCCTGAGTCAGGCCGGCATGGCGGTTCACTCGTTCCGCGCCAAAAAGAGCCTGATCGTCACGGGAATCAGCGTTTTCGGGGCGTGCGTCACGGCGGTCGTCACCGTGGTGATTCTGGTGACCAAGTTCACCCTCGGGGCCTACCTGGTTCCGTTCGCCCTCGGCGGCATGATCGCGATCTTCGTCCTGACGAAGCGCCACTACAACTATCTCAACGACGAACTGGAGATCGAGCCGACCGATTCTCTGCCGCAGATCAAGACGACGGTTCTGCTCCTCGTGCCCCGGCTCCACAAGGGCATTCTCCAGGCGATCGCCTACGCCCGTTCCCTGTCGTCCGACGTGCGCGCCCTGCACGTCGCCATCGATCCGTCCGGCATCGCGGCGGTCAAGGAGGAGTGGAACAAGTTCGGGGCCGACATCCCGCTCGTCATCCTCGAGTCCCCGTATCGTTCCCTCGTCGGACCGATCACCGACTACATCGACCAGACCATCGCCGAGAATCCCGATCTCATGGTGACCGTCATCGTCCCTCAGGCGATTCCCCGACGGTTTTGGCACTCCATCCTCCACTCCAACGCGGCCGTGCCCCTCAAACTGGCTCTCGGCTCCCGCCCCAACGTGGTGATCACGAACGTCCGGTACTTCCTCCGATGATCGTCGAGTCTTACGAAGATGTGATCGTCCTTTCCGGAGCCCTCCGGTCCAACTTTTGGGAGACGATCCACACCGCCATCTCCCTGACCCTCCGCCGCCATCCGAGCGGGGTCATCATCGACTGCTCGGGCATCACGGAATGCACCCCCGAGGGCGCCGACACGTTCCGCGACGCCATGGATTTCATCTCGCGCCACAAAGCCCGGGTTATCGTGGCCGCGGTGCCCGCACCGGTGATGGAGGTTCTGCGGTCCGTCCCCGAAGTGCGGTCGCAGCTGGCGGTCGCCGGATCGGTCGAAGAAGCCCGGCGTTCGCTCGATCTTCTCGTGGTCGACGAGGAAGATCCGAAGCGCAAGCGGCCGCGCACCATCAGCCCCGGCCAGTGCCGAACCCGCGCCCTCGTGCTGTTGCGGGGCGAGGCGTCTGACCGCGACGCCCTGGCCGAGGTCCTGCGCCTCGACGACCTGTCGGTCTGCCACGCCATCCTCGCCTTCGTGATCGTGGTGCCCCGGCAGCTGCCGATTCAGTCGCCGATGCCCGAGGCCGAAGATGCGGCCATGAAGGCGATCGAGCCCGCCCAAGCCCGCTTCACGGAAGAGATGATCTCGTTCGAGACCGTCATCGAGCGGGGGCGCGACATCTCGAGCGCCCTGAACGCCGTCATCGAGCGCACCGACGCCTCTCAGCTGATCGTGCCGCTCGGCCTCGACCC
Source organism: Fimbriimonadaceae bacterium (assembly GCA_046719655.1). Lineage (GTDB taxonomy): Bacteria > Armatimonadota > Fimbriimonadia > Fimbriimonadales > Fimbriimonadaceae > JBDNCL01. The sequence continues at coordinate 5,789 of JBDNCL010000060.1, read as the reverse complement.
CGAGCGGGCCGAGTTCGACGCCGCTCTCGTCAAGAGCCTGCTCGAGAAAGTCGCGATCGGGCTGACCTTCGTGCGACCCAGACGCCCGGTCGGCTAGGCGAATGCCCCGACGTCAAGCCGAAGGCTGGCCCGCCTTTCGGAGCCGGTCGTGTACCGCCTCCCAAGCCGGAGTGTCCGGCGGCGTCTCCGCCAGAATCACGGCCGCACCCGTCTGATCCAGTCGGTGCAGCACGTCGTACAGGGACGCCGCGTAGGCGACGGGGTCCTTCGGCATCCTCACCGTCGTCGGGCCCGGCTCGACCTCGAACCCGAAGCCGACCGCGCCGCGGGGAATCTGCCTCACGAGCAGCAGCGTGGCCCGGGGCGCGTAGTGTCGGGCGTACATACCCGGCGAACGACGCTCCCCTCCGGGCGGCATCTCCCCCAGTGGGGTCCCCAGAACCTCCTGGATCATCCCCCGCGACACGCCGCCGGGGCGCAGAATCCTCGGCGGGAAGCTCGTGGCGTCCACCACGGTGGACTCCACGCCGACCGAACACGGTCCCCCGTCCAGGACTATGGCGGCCGCCTCGCCGATTGCCGGGTCGATGTGTTCGACTTTTGTCGGCGATAGATGCATAAAGCGGTTGGCGCTGGGGACGGCCAAGGGTCGTCCGAGGGCCGCGATGACGGACAGGGGCACCGGGTGCTCCGGCATGCGCACCGCCACCGTCGGCAATCCGCCCGTCACGATATCGGGCACGTTCGGGGCCTTCGGCAGCACCACGGTCAGAGGCCCGGGCATGAATCGGTCGACGAGGGGGCGTACCCACTCCGGAACGCCCTGCACCTGGGTTTCGAGCATGGCGACGTCGGACACATGGACGATGAGGGGATTTTCGCTGGGGCGACCCTTGACCTCGAAAATCCGCCGGACCGCTCCCGGTTGGGTGGCATCGGCGGCGATCCCGTACACCGTCTCGGTCGGGATCACGACCAACCCGCCTTCCGCCAGGTGCCGGGCCGCTTCCCCGATCGACGCGTGGGTCGCGGCGACGATCCTCATCGCAGCGAATCCTCCAGCGCGGCGAGCATGGCGGCTTGGTCCGGCTCGACGCCGATCCACCAAGACAGCGACCGGGCGCCCTGGGCGACCAGCATGTGTCGTCCGTCGACGGTTCGCCAACCAGCCGCCCGGGCCGAATTTAGGAACGCGGTCGGGATGGCCCCGTACACGAGGTCGTATGCGATCGGGGGAAGAAAGGCGCGGGTGCTCGGCCAGTCGATCTCGAGGTTCTCGTCGCCCTGGAGCGAGGCCGACGTCGCGTTGACGACGAGGGCGCACCCGGCCGGATCCGGTTGGCTCAGGATCTTGGCCCGAGGTGCCAGTTCGTCCCGGATCGATTCGGCTTTCGACCGGGTCCGATTCCACAGCAACAGGTCGAAGCCGGCCTCCGCCAGGGCGGGGGCCAACGCCCGCGCCGAGCCTCCGGCGCCGAGAATCAGCACCGGACCCGGGGGGGCCACTTCCAGTCTTTTCAGAGTGTCGAGAAAGCCGGGCGCGTCCGTGTTGGTGGCGGACCTCTTCGCCAGATCGATCGTGTTGGCGGCGCCGATTCTCCTCGTGAACCCGTCCGCCGAGTCGGCCCACGCCAACGCCGCCTCCTTGTGGGGAACGGTGACGTTGACGCCGCGATAGCCCCGGTCCGCCAGGTGGTCCAGAGCCTGGTGCACCTCCCCCCGCGGGACGTGCACGGCGACGTATCGGTCTTGTCTCCCGACCGAGCGCAGCCCCGCCGTCTGCATGACCGGAGACCGGGAGTGGGCGATCGGGTCGCCGATGACGGCGAACTCGGCCGGCGGAGCCTCGCGCCAAGGGTAGACCGTCAACCTGCCCCCTTGTCTCGGAAAGCCCAGAGTTTCTGCCCCGTGAAGTTCCAGAACGCGACCGCCACGATCGCCACGGCGGAGGCGACCGCCAAGCTGATCTTCTGATGCCCGGGTACGACCGCGTTGAGAGACGTCGTGATCGCGGTGTTCAGAATCAGGCCCGTCACCGAGACGACGACGAAACGGCGCAGCTGGGCCAGACGCTCGGACTTACCCCGAATCTTGAACGTCCATCGACGGTTCCAGTAGAAGCTGTTGAGGATGGCGACCGACGCCGAGATCGCGGTCAGGACGGGAACGGCCGGGTCCGACGGCCGGCTCGGGTTGCCGAACACGGCCGGGATGTTGTCGGACAGCCAGACGCCGAGCGCCGTTCCCAACGGTTGTCCGCCCCAAGGGACGAAGAACATGAGCAGGAACAGCAACCCCTTGTCGATGATGGTGGAGGAGCCCCCGACGATCGCGAACTTGATGAACTGCCGAACCACCGGTACCCGGATCAGAGTCAAGGCCGAGATTCCCCCGGCGGGCAGGTCGCGCTCGCCCTCGGCTTGCGCCGTCGCCGATTCGTACTCCCTGGACTCGGGCGGTTCCTCCAGCGCGCTGTAGAGACGGCGCCGGACGATTCGTTCCCCGATTCGGCTGAACTTCGTCCCGAGAAACTCCTTTCGGCTCATCCGGCGAACCCAAATCGCCTCGATTCCGCAACGGTTGGCCCCGAGGACGTCGGTGAAGAGCTGGTCGCCGATCATGATCGTCTGGTCCGGCCGCACCCGGTACGTCTCCATCGCCTGACGATAGATGGCAGGATTGGGCTTGAACTTGCCTCTCAGATAGGGGACGCCGAGCCTCTTCGCGATGCGGTCCAAGCGGGCCGGGTGCCGCGTGTTGCTCAGAATGCAGATCTCCAGCTTGGCGCGCTTGACCGCGTCGATCCAGGCGATCGACGTCGGAGGAAGAGACTCGCTCCTCCACGGAAGCAGCGTGTTGTCGACGTCCAGCAACACGAGCCTCTTCCCCGAACGATACAGCTCGTCGGGATCGATGTCCAGGATGGAAAAGACCGACACGCTCGGGCAAAGCCTGCGCAACGGCCCAGAAACCTGCGATACGTCGAACTTTCCCGCTAGAAACCCGCTCTTCATTGTCCGGACTCTCGCAACGCCTGCTGACGTCTGCGGATATTTTGACGGTGTTCGTCGTACGTCCGCGAGAACAGGTGCTCGCCGCTGGGGAGGGCGACGTAGAAAAGGTACTCGTGCCGATCCGGGTTGAGGGCTCCGCGGATGCTTGCCAAGCTCGGCGAGTTGATCGGCCCGGGGGGCAGACCGTCGATCCGGTAGGTGTTGTAGGGCGAGTCGGTTTCGTAGTAGTCCCGAAACGTCAGCCGCCGCCACTCTTGCAGACCGTAGAGGACGGTCGCGTCGATCTGAAGGCGCATCCGGCGCCGCAGACGGTTTTCGATCACCCCCGCGATCTTCGACCTCTCGGAGTCCAGCTTGGCCTCCAGTTCGACCATGCTCGCCACCGTCAGCAACCGGTGAAGGTCCACGCCTTCCGGAAGAATGGGGATCACTCTTCTCTCGAAGTTCCGGAGCTGTCGGAGAATCACCTGCTCCGCCCCGAGGAGAGGGGGCAGATCGTACGTGTCGGGGAAAAGGTAACCCTCGAGCGAGCCTTCCTTCGGCAACGGGAAGCCCACGAAGGATTGGAAATGTTGAGGGTTGTTCACGTACCGCATATACTCTTCGGCCGTCGTGACCCCTTTGCTTTCCAGCAGTCTGGCCGTTCTCGACGCCCAGTTCGTTTCCGGAAGCCGGACCATCTGCCGGATCGGCTTCTGGAGAATTTCGAACAGGGCGTCGGGCCGCAACCCGCCCCGGAGTCGGTAAGTCCCGCTCGACACCCGCTGCGGCACCCGGCGAAAGCGGGCGTACAGGTGGGTCGCGGCCGCGCTGCGGACGTACCCCCGCTTCTCGAGATCGTCCAAAGCGGAGCGCAGGCTCTGGGCCTGGTTCCAGCGCACATATTCGGGCTCGGTCCGGTCGGTCGGGCGCAGGGCCATCGCCAAGGCGAAGCCCCCGACCGCCAGCGCCGCCGACACGAGCGCGACCGCGCACCCCAGGATCCGACGACCCTTCCGTACCCGCTTGCTGCCGTTCATGGGCGCGACTCCGCCAGGAACCGGTCGAGGATCCGACGGGCGGCCTCGCCGTCCTTCCGACGCCGGATCGCGGAAGCTTTCAGGCCTTGGGCCGCCAGGTCAGACTCGGCGAGGGCGGTCGTCAACGCCTCGTCGACCGTGCGCACGTCCAAACCCAACGCCGCGATCTTCTCCGCCAGCTGCCGGCAAACCCGGCTCATCCGCTCGTCTTCCGGATTTTCGGGAATGCCGACCACGACCGTGTCGGCCCGTTCGCGGCGGGCGACGGCGGCGATCGCCTCCGCGTCCCTTTCGAGGGTTCCGCTCGCCTTCAGGCTCGGGCGCGTCGAACTGATCCCGAAGTCCGATTCGGCCAGAGCGATCCCGATCCGGCGCGAGCCGAAGTCGACCCCGAGCAGCCTCAAGGCCCGAAGGCCTCCAGAATCTCGTCGTGTACGGCTCCGTTGCTGCTGATCATCTCGGTCGTCGGGTTCGCTTGGCCCCGGAAGTCGGAGCACCGTCCGCCCGCCTCCTCCACCACGACCTGGACGGCGGCGATGTCCCAGAACTTCAAAACCGGGTCGATCATCGCCACCGCCCGGCCCGTCGCCACCAGACAGTGTCCGTAGGCGTCGCCCCAGGTTCGCGTCGCGAGCGCCTTCTCGCTCAGCTTCAACAAACCCTCCAGGCGACCGTGTTCCGCGAGGCTCCCCGGACTGCCGCAGACGATCAGGCCGCCGCGCACCTGGCCGGCGGACGACACCCGACACGGTCTGCCATTCCAAAACGCGCCCCCGCCCCGTTCCGCATAGACCATCTCGCCCAAGGCGGGGAACCCGACAACCCCAATCTCCAGCACGCCGTTGCGCTCGAAGGCGAGAAGGTTGCTGTAGAGCGGAACCCCCGAAACGAACGACTTCGTCCCGTCGATCGGATCGATGATCCAGCGCCCCTGAGAACCGGACTGGCCCGCCGACTCGCCCTCTTCCTCCCCCAGGATGGCGTCCTGCGGGAAGGCGGCCGCGATCCGGTCGCGCAGAATCCGCTCCGCCCCGCGATCGGCTGCCGTCACCGGCGACTCGTCCGACTTGATGTCGACCGTCACGCCGGTCTGAAAGTGGGCCAGCGTGAACCGTCCGGCTTCGTGCAGGGCGTCGAGGGCGAACGCGAGTCGCGGCGACATGCCGGGAGTTTACTTGCCCCGACCCGGCCGACCGGGATGGAAGGCACGGTTCTCGCCGCCCTCCGTCTGGCCTCCTCTGCCGGCCCGGTGTTCGTCGGGAGTGTCGGTCCGCCGTATGGGGCCGGAACCCGGCTCCGATCCTCGGCGCGGTATCATCAGCCGTCGGTCGACGGGGGCATAGCTCAGCGGGAGAGCACCTGCTTTGCAAGCAGGGGGTCGGGGGTTCGAATCCCCCTGCCTCCACCAGAGATTTAGGTTCAAAAACGGGCCCGGAGGGATGTCCTCCGGGCCCGTTGTTCATGGGCTGGGAGTAGTTGTGGGAGTAGTTACGGTGTAGGTGGTGGGGCGGCGCTCTTTTTGCGGGCGACTGTGCGGCGGTAGGCGGCGGACTTCCGGCATGCGTCGCGGCAGAACCTCTTGTTGGGTCGGAGATTGGGGATGGGATCTCCACAGTGCAGGCAGGGTCGGCTGGGCTCGAATTGGGCGGCACCGAGTTTGGCCAGGGTCAATGCGTATAGGACAGCCAACAGATTGGTGGCTTCGAGCTCGACTGCCAAGTTGTCGGGGTCGAGCCGCAGTCGGAACAATGGGCTG
>JBDNCL010000006.1:0-31030 GCA_046719655.1 Fimbriimonadaceae bacterium | reverse complement strand
GCGCCAAGCAGGCGCAGTCGCTCAGCAACGTCCGGCAGATCGGCCTGGCTTGGATGCTGTACGCCGACGCGTACGAAGGTGTGCTGATGCCGCCCCGGTCGTGGATGCACGGCTCGAAGTTCGCCTACTGGTGGGCTTCGTACGACGAGGCGACCGGAGTTCAGATCGAAGAGGAGGGGCTGCTCTACCCGTTTACCAGAGGAGCGGGGATACAAGCCGACCCTCTGTGGTTGGACCGTACGCGTCGGGCGACCAACTTCACCGGGCATGCCTACAACTACTCTTACCTAGGGAATGGACGCGTGTCTTACACGATGATAGGCTCGCCCTCGGAAACCGTCGTGTTCGCATCGTCGGCGCGACTCAACTTCCTTCCACCCTATAACCTGCAGGGGAATACCTATCTCATGGCGCCCTCGTCCAAATACCCGACTTTCCACGCTCGGGCGGCCGGGCGCGGGGTGATCGTATGGGCGGACGGGCATGCCAAATCGTTAGCCCCGGTATATCGGACGCAACCTTTCTCGATTTGGCAACCTGGCCCGTTTCGGCAGGCCGGACTGGGTGAGATCGATCGCGACGGGGACTTTTCCACGGACGAGCTGTTCGACCTCGAATGACTTTCTACAAGCAGGGAGTTAAAGAAATGGAAAGTAAGTGGTTCGCTTTCGCCATCGTGCCGGCCGCTTTGGCCGCCTCATCCAGCGCTTCCGCCTTTGGCCTCGACGACATCGAGTACTGGTTCGGCAGCGGGTCTAATCGGGCCGGCTTCGTCGTGCAGTGGAGCATGACCGATTCCAGTCCGCGGGCCCTCGCGTGGGGGGTTCGGTTCGACGGCACGCTCAACGGGCAGACCGCCTTTGAGCGCGTCGTCCAAGGGGACGCCAGACTGTACGCCCTCACCCAGCAGTTCAGCTTCGGACTCGCCATTCTCGGCATCGGCTACGACCTCGACGGGGGCGGAGTGTCCGGCACCGGTTTCACCGTCACTCAGCCGTTGCCGGGCGGTGCGGACACCGCGTTCGCCAACGACCCGAACGACCGGTGGAAGAGCGGTTGGAACACCGGTTTCTGGAGCCTGCAGAACGCCAGCGGCGCCACACCGCAAACGTGGTCTTCGTCTCCGGTGGGCATCTCGGCGTTGAATCTGGCCGACTCGGATTGGATCGGACTCGCCTTTGCCCCCAACTTCGCCAGCCAGACGATCGACGGGATCGAGGCGGCTCCCGTACCCGAGCCGACCACGCTGGCCGCCGTAGCGGTCGGTCTGGGGCTCATGCTGCGCCGCCGGCGGAAGGCCTGATCGTTGGTTGCGGGCCGGCCGATCAGGGTGCGATCTCGGGCGGGGTCGCGGCCGGGTCGGCCGGCCCGGGCTCGTTCTGCTCCCAAAGAAGCTCGGCGACGTCGGCCAGACGGACTTCCTCCTTCGCCACCTGCCGGATCGACGCATCGAGCATGATTCGGCAGAAGGGGCACGCCAGAGCGACCGTGTCGGCGCCGGTGTCCACGAGCTCCCGAGCCCGTCGGTTGCCGGGACGCTGGTCTGGAGCCTCCTCCATCCACATGCGTCCGCCGCCCGCCCCGCAGCAGAGGGTTTTGCGGCCGAAGTGTTCGGGCTCGGCGATCGTACCCGGACTTCGGTGAGGCGTCGTCGATCTGTTCAGGCCGGTTGGATGCCCGAGCACGGCGCGGGGGGCGTCGCTTTCGTTGTTGACGCGGCCGAGATAGCACGGATCGTGGAGCGTCAGTCGCATCCCTTCCTTCGGCTGGAACCCGCGAAGCTTGCCCGATTCGACAAGCTCGGCCAGCAACTGGGTGTGGTGCCAGACCTTCTCGAACACGGCGCCGAACTGGCCGTACTCGTTCGCGAACGTGTTGAAGCAGTGCGGGCAACACGTGACGATCTGTTTCACGCCGTACGCCTTGAAGACCTCCACGAGAACCTGGGCCTGGGCCTGAAACGTGAACTCGTCGCCGGTTCGGCGGGCCGGGTCTCCGGTGCACGTCTCCTCCTGTCCGAGACAGGCGAACCGCACTCCCGCCCGCTGGAGGAGCTTGGCGACCGCCTTGGTGGTGCGGACGGCGCCGGGGTCGGTGGCGCCGGCGCAGCCCACCCAGAACAGCACGTCGAATTCGACGCCGTCGCGGCAGAGCGGAATGTCGAGTCCCTTCATCCATTCTTCGCGCGAGTTCGCCGGTTGGCCCCAAGCGTGGCCGGTGCCGCCGAGCTGGCGCAGCATGGTGGCCCCGGTTCCGGCGAACCTGCCTTCGCCGATGAGGTTGCGGCGAGCGTCGACGATCATGTCGACGTGGCGGATGAGCACGGGGCAGGCCTCGACGCACGCGTTGCACGTGGTGCACGCCCAGAGCGCTTCTTCCGACACCGCGGCCGCGACCGGCCGGCGGTCGGGCGCGGCGGCCCGGATGTCTTGGACCACCTGTTTCGGATTGAGGGTCTTCCCGACGCCGTGCGCCGGGCACACTTCGGTGCAGCGACCGCACTCCATACAGGCGTCCAGGGACAGCAGGTGCCAGCGCGAGTAGTCCCTGGCTTCGGCCACCCCGATCCGGCCCGTCTTCTCGACCTCTTCGATCGAAATCGGTTTGAGTTCGCCCAGGTGCTGGCCCGATTCTCCGTAGGACGCGAAGATCGCGAGCACGATGTGTCGGAGCCGCATCTGAGGCAGAACGGCGAAGAAGACGAACACCAGACCGAAGTGTGCCCACCACGTGGCGACGTAAGCCCCGTCCGACACTTCCGGGAGGATTTGGGCGATCCCGTAGCCGACGACCGACCAGGCGTCCCACGGCTGGGGCGAGTTGGCGATTCGGGCCGCCTCCAAACCGTAGCCGGTGAGGCCGAGGGCCAAGAGCAGGAGAAGCGCCCAAGTGTCGGCGATCGAGTGGGAAGCCGCGGCCGGCCGAAACGCCAGACGACGCACGAGAGCCCAGGCGAGACCGACCACCAGAAGCAGCCCGAGAAGGTCGAACACAAGTTCGTACCAGAGGTAGTAGGTGCCCTGGTGAAAGTTGACCGGAGAGTACTTTGCGATCGCCAGCAGGGTCGTCGCGACGAACATGGCGAGGAACCCATAGAAGATCATCTGGTGCATCGGAGCGCCCGACTTGGGGCGGCTGCTCCGGACCTTCTTTTGGGCGAGCACGTAGGATGCCACGGAGCGCCATCCTCCGGGCTTCCAGGCGACCGGTTGACCCTGTCGCCAAATCCTCGCGCGGGCCCAGATCTGAGCCCCCATGATGCCGAGCGAGACCGCCATCAGGATGTAGAAGAGCATCTGTTGGCCGACCGGCAGATGCATGAAGACTTCGCGCGTAGGAGTCTGACCGCCGAACGCCCCGATCGAGGCGCCCGAAAAGCCCGTCAGCAAAACCGACCCGTGCCAGCCCATCTACCAACCGTTCGGCAGATTCGGGCGCGTCCCTGCTTTCGGGTTGTTCAGGTTCGCGGCTCGGAACGCGGAGCGGGGGCGCTACCGCCCGGTGGAGGCGGCGGAGGTCGAACGCGCTCGGGACCGGAACACCCGAACGGGACTGGTGAGACTGAACTCGACGTCTTCGAAGCGGTACCGGACCTCGCCCATCACGGCGGTATGGCGCTCGAGGGACCGGTCGAGAGCGAGCGTCAAGTCCAGGGGCCGGGTTTGGGCGGGGTCCAGAAGGCGCTGGGCCTCGGCCTGCCAGCGCGAGGCGCCGAAGTCGAGCGAATCCGACTCGGCAACCCAGAACTGGACGGCCCGAACCGGCAGCCCGGAACTCTGCACCCGGAGCGTCGGGGCCGTTCGGTTCTTCGGCCAGTCGATGTCCCAGCGAACGTTCGGCATCCGCATCTGTCCGGCGCGGGAGATGGCGAACGCGCGGATCGACTCGAATGCCATGCGTCCGTTTCCGAGTTCGTGGCCGGCGTTGGGAACGACGACGGACCAGTTCGGCATCCGCAGGTCGTCGACGTACAGGCTCAGGGCATCGGTCGGCCAGTAGGGATCGTTGGCGCCGTTCACGACGAGCACGGGCACTCGGATGCGGTCGAGGTAGCTGTGAGGATCGACCATGCGCGTCAGCCGCCGGCCGAGGGGGGTCTCCATCCTTGCCTGCAGGCCGCGCCTCGTGTAGTCCTGGATCATCGGGCTGTAGCGGCCCCAAGAAACCAGGTGGTGGCGCAGCTGCCGGTCGATGTTGAGGTTGTCGTACACCATCGGGGCCAGGCCGACCACCCGGCGGTCTCCCGAGGCTCCGACGAGCCACGTCGTCCACCCCCGCTTGCTGGCTCCGGCGACCACGAAACGGCGGATCGGGTTGTCGGTTTCCGCGCTGTGCCTCTCGACGGCGTCCATGGCTCGGAGAGCGGCCTTGGTCATGGGGAACAGGAGCGGCCAGCTCGGGTCCCGCGTCTCGAGAAACTTCTCGAACGTGTGGGCGATGAGGTCGTCCTCGCGCATGCCCCAGATCGGCTGGTTCGGGATGTCGAACAGGACGGCGACGGGCAGACGGGCGGATTCGGCGAGAAGAGAGGCGGTGGCGATGTCGGCCGGTCGGCGGTCGCCGGTGATGTAGAGAACGGCGATGCCCTCGGCCCGCAGGCTGGACGGCCGGATCAGGGCCACCGAGTGCTCCCAGAGAATGCCCTGCCAGGTCTGCGACGCGAGCCGGATTTCGATGCGGTTGCCCTGGGTTTCGAGCACCCGGTAGGAGAAGGTGGGATCGGGGCGGCGCAGAAAGGCGCCGAGTTCGGGGGGAACGCTCGATTGGGCCATGGCTCCCGCAACCGCAAGCGACAGGGCGGCGATCATGGGAAACACGATACCTTCCGCCGGGCGCGAAGCCGCTTCGAACGACGGGGCGCCCGGATCCGTCTCTCCGGTTGACGGCGCCGCGACCGGCGGACGGCGCGTCCGTCGAGATCCGGAGCCTTTTCCGCTCGGCTGATACGTGGGTTGACAACGTCGGCGAAAACTGAGAAACTTATTCCGCTCGCCGGAAGGGAACGGCGTGGGAGGAATGGTGAAACGGACAGCGTTCTTGAAGATGGTGTCGATGTTGGCCGTGGCAACGGCCGTCGCCGGCGCCAACGCGTTGATCTTCGACGCGCGGATTCTGATCGATCGGGCGATGAACAGCCCGACTCTCACCGTACGGTACAGCGGAGCGAACACCGCCGTCGTCGAGTTGCGCCTGAACGGGGTCAGCCTCGGCACGCGAACGGTTTCGCCCGCATCCTCGTCGGGTGAGACGTCCTTCAACCTCGATCTGGCCCGGCTGGTGGATGGGGACAACGAGGTCGAGGTGCGTCTGTTCGACCGCACCGGAAAGCTGGTCGGGAGCGAGACCACGATCATCACGTCGGACGACGGGACGACGGTGCCGGTCCGGCTGACCAACCCGCGGGTCGGCTCGACGGTCCAGGGTCCGGTCGAGGTCCGGCTCGGCTTCGGCCGCGAGATGCGAAACGTGTTCGTGAGCTTCTTCGTGAACAACGAGTTCCGCTCCATGACGAACTACCCGCCGTTCACGTTCCTCTGGGACACCACCCGGGAGCCCAACGGTTGGCACGAACTCGAGGCTTGGGTGGTGGACGACACGAGCAGCACGATGAAGACCCGCCGGGTCCGCGTGTTCGTGAACAACCCCGGCGGTCGAACCGACCGGCGGGTGCCGATCGTCACCCCGGTGCCGTCGAACCTCCCGGTCTCCGCTCCGACGGCGGGAGCGGCCGCTGGTCTGCGCGAGGTCGGTCCGGCGGTTTCGGCCGCCACGGCGGGCACGGTCTCGACGGTCGCGGTTCCGTCCATCTCCACGGTCGCGGCGTCCAGCGCGGTCGTCGCCGCCGTGGGCGCCAGCAGCGGCCTGAAGACTCCGGTCGCCGACGGTGCGGCGACCGCCGGTCCCCGGCTGATGACGCCTCCGGCAACCCCGGCGGCGACCGCGAGCGCGGTAGCGCCGGCCGCCGGTGCCGGAACGATGACGATCGACGTCTCCGGTCCGACCACCCAGCAGCTCGGCAGCGCGGTTTCTGCGACGGGCACGTTCCGGATCGCCAAGGGTCAGCGCGTGCCGAACATCGGCTCCTTCGCCGTGCTCATGAACGGTGCGCCGGTGACTTTCGACGTTCAGCCGCGGGTGGAGCGGGGGGTGCCGCTGACGCCGTTCCGCCACCTGATGGAGAGCGCCGGAGGCGAGGTCAACTGGGAGAACGCGACCAAGACGGTCGATGCGCGGACGTCCGATCGCCAGATCTTCGTCCGCATCGGCGACCGGATCGCCCGGATCAACAACCTTCCGGTCGAGCTGGAACTGACTCCGTTCATCGAGGCGGGCCGCACCATCGTGCCGCTGAGCTTCATCACCGAGGCTCTGGATGTCGACATCGAGTTCGACGCGGCGACGGGCCACGTGCTGATCACGAATCGGAAGAAGTAACCGTTCCCTCCATCCGGTCGACGGGCTGGGATCTCGAATCCTGGCCCGTCGCCTTTTGGGCCCGGCTCTCCGCGCGATTTTCTCCGATACAGATATTTCAGCTTGGTTTCATCCGCCGGCAACCACGGAATTTCGCTGATGGGGGCGGACGATCGTGCCGATAAAAATGCGTGGGAGAGGGCCGGTCTGCGCCTTCGCACAGGGGATGCGTGCGAGTTCTGGTAGGTGGTCGAATCTGGCGGCAAATGTGCCGCTGTATGTCGGATTTGCGGCTGTCGGTGGGGTGTTGGCGACGCTTTGCGCGAGGACGTTCTTCGGCGCGGCGGCGATCGCGTTGGGGAGTTCGCTGGTGGTCGCGGCCATGGCCGCCTTCCAGAGACGCGTGATCTGCTCCGTTCTCTCGGATCAGAGCCAACTGCAGACGACGCATGAGTCCATCGTCGAGAACCTGCCGGTCGGCTTGTTCGTGATTCAGGGGCGGACGGTCACCTTGACCAACTCCGCGTTCGACCGTCAGATTCGGCGCAAACCCGGCGAGACCGCAAACGACGCCTTTCGACGCGCGATGCATCCCGAGGATGCCTCCCGGGTGAAGAGAGAGTTTGACCTGCACGTGTCGCGCGGGCAACGGTTCCACATCCGTTATCGGCTCGTCGACGCGGCGGGGCACGTGGACCACTTCGAGTCTCGCGGGGTGCCGGTGCCGACCGGCCGGGCGGGCGACGTCCGCTACATCTGCTTCAGCATCAACATCACCTCCATCGTTTCGAGCCAGAAACGGCTGCAAACCAAAAACGAAGAGATCGCGACCGCGAACCGACAGCTGAAGTGGGCGTTGCACGACCTTCAGCGCAACTTCGACGCGATGGTGCAGTCTTGGGTCAAGGCGGTCGAGGCCAAGGACCCCTACACGGCCGGGCATTCGGAACGGGTGATGTCCTACAGCGTCCGGATCGGAGAGCGCATCGGGCTTTCGCCGACCGAGTTGCGGACTCTGAAGGTGGGAACGCTCATTCACGACATCGGCAAGATCGGCGTGCCGGACGCGATTCTGAACAAGCCCGGACCTCTTACGGACGGCGAACACGCGATCGTCCGGTTTCATCCCGAAGTAGGCGCCAGCCTGATCGCCGAGATCCCCTCGTTCGCCGACTGTCTGCCCATCGTCCGCCACCATCACGAGCGACTGGACGGGTCGGGCTACCCCGACGGCCTGAAGGGCGACGAGATTTCGGTGCTCGTTCGCATCGTCGCGGTGGCCGACAGTTTCGACGCCATGACCTCGGATCGGGCTTATCGAAAGGCTCGGTCGGTCGAGGAAACGTTGTCGATTTTGGTGAAAGAGGCGGAGTCGGGCAAACTGGACGCTAAGATCGTCGCGGTTTTGGCCGACATTGTAGAAGAGGAAGGCATTCTTTGGCGCGAATCGTCGGAGATGGCCGCTTGAAGGTTTTTGGGGCAACAGCCCGCGGGTACGGCAAATGAACAACGTCTCGCCGGAGAAACGACGCTACGAGCGCTTCGCCGTCATGGACTACGCGATGGTCCAGACCGACGACGGGTCGCCCCCCTTTCGGGCGATGATCGTCGACGTCGGGATCGGCGGGATTCAGGTTCGTTCCCGGGAGAAGCTGCCGGTCGGGGAGTCCTGCCGCCTGGAGATCGGCGGCGACACGGGCAGTCTGGTCTTGCGCGGGGAAGTCCGCCACTGCCGCCCGCTCGAGGGTTCGGACCTGTTCGCCACCGGCGTTCGGTTCATGCCGACCTGCCACGAGGAGCGGGCGGGAATCGCCACCTACGTCCACCGAGCGTTCGTCGAGCAGCGCGAAATGCTGTCCGAGACGCTGGTGAAACCGGTGACCTAGAGACCCCGAACGTTTTCCGCTCGCCCCGACGCGATGGCCCGGGCCGGTCGTCCCGTCGGGGCTTCTCGGTTTGGGGAGCCGAGGGCCGAGCCGCCGTCCAGGAAGGGACGGATAAGAGGCGTTCCGAGGCATTTCGGAGAAGCTTTCCCGACGACTTCGCCGATCCGACGTTTGTCCTTTGGGCAGGAATGCCGGTTGTGGCCGCACCGCGCGGGGGCAGACGCCAGGTCCCGGGAGGAGACGCGGTCCTCCTTTGTCCCCCTGTTTCGGGGAACCCCGTCTCGCGGTCCGGATGCCTGCCAGGTAAATTGTCGGAATGTTCGCCGTCGTTTTCCCCGGGCAGGGTTCGCAGAAGCCCGGCATGGGGCGGTCCTTCTACGAACACTTCTCCGAGTCCCGGGCGGTGTTCGATGCGGTCGGCTCGGCCGCCGGACGCGATGTCGCCGCGCTCTGCTTCGAATCGGACGACGAAACGCTCCGCCAGACGCAGAACGCCCAGATCGCCCTCTACGCCGCCGGCCTGGCCGCCTACGCGGCTCTGAGGGCGAGGCTCGGGGACTGGGCGCCGAAGGCCGCCGCCGGGCACAGCGTGGGCGAGTATACGGCGATTGCGGCCGCCGGCATCGTGACGGTCGAGGACGGGGCCCGTTTGGTCCAGCTTCGCGGCGAGCTGATGGCGGCGAGCGGGAGCGTGCGGCCGGGAACCATGGCGGCTGTCCTCGGGCTGGAGAAGGCCGAGGTCGACCGGGTCTGCCGCGAGGCGTCAACGAGTTCCGAGGTCGTGGTGGTGGCGAACGACAACTGTCCGGGCCAGCTGGCGATCAGCGGCGACGTCGCCGCCGTGGAGCGGGCCTCGAAAGCCCTGGTGGAGGCGGGAGCGAAGAGGGTCGTGCCTCTGAACGTCAGCGGCGCCTTCCACAGCCCCCTGATGGAGGAGCCGGCCCAGCGGATGGGGGCGGCCTTGCACCAGACTCGCTTTGCCGCCAGCGGAGAGAACATCGTCGTCTACAGCAACGTCACGGCCGAGCCGGTCGATCTGCCGGCGGGGTGGCCGGTTCTGCTGGAGACCCAGCTCAAGAGCCCCGTCCGTTGGACCGAGTCCATCCGACACATGCGTCGAGACGAAGTCGAGGTGTTCGTCGAGTGCGGGGGCGGCGAGGTTCTTTCGGGGCTGATCCGCCGCATCGACGGGATGGGGAAGACCCTCAAGGTCGCCGATCCGGAGTCGCTGGAGGCCACGGTCGCCGAACTCCGCAGTCACCGGGTCGGCGCCTGAGCCGACGACGCCCAAAGGAGGAAATGGATGAGATTTGAAGGACAGACGGTCGTCGTCACCGGGGCCAGCCGCGGGATCGGTCGGGAGATCGCCCTGGCGTTCGCCCGCGAGGGAGCCTCGGTCGCCTGCGTCGCCACGACCTTGGAGGGGGCCGAGCGCACGGCCGACGAGGCGTCGGCGCTTCCCGAAGTCGTCGCCGCCGGCGGCTCGGCCCGACCCTACGCCTGCGACGTCTCGGATGCGGCGTCGGTCGAGAGGCTGTTCGCCGAAGTCGGCACCCCTTCGGTTTTGGTGAACAACGCGGGCATCACCCGGGACACGCTGATCCTCCGCATGTCGGAAGAGCAGTGGGACCGAGTGCTGGAGGTCAACCTCAAGGGAGCGTTCCTGACGATCCGCGCGGCCAGCAAACTCATGCTGAAGGCTCGGTACGGCCGCATCGTGAACATTTCGAGCGTCATCGGGCAGGGGGGCGGCGCGGGTCAGGCCAACTATGCGGCCGCCAAAGCGGGCCTCATCGGACTGACCAAGTCGGTCGCCAAAGAGTTTGGGAGCCGGGGCGTGACGTGCAACGCGGTGGCGCCCGGCTTTATCGCCACCGACATGACGGCCGATCTCCCCGAGGACTTCAAGTCCTTCGTCGTCGAGCACGCTCCGGCCGGCCGACTGGGAACCCCCGAAGACGTCGCCCCGGCGGTCACGTTTCTCGCGTCGAAGGAGGCGGCCTACATCACGGGCCAGGTCCTGACCGTCGACGGCGGGCTGACCCTCTAGCGTTCTCGTCTGTTTCTCTCGCCTGATCCGGAGCCATGTGGGACGTCATCCGATTGCTGCTGGGAGTCTTGCTGGCCGGAGTGGGCGGCGAACTCTTCGTCCGCGGTCTGGTCGGTCTGGCATCGTGGGCTCGGATCCCGCCGGGGATCATCGGTGCGACGGTGGCCGCGTTCGCGACGACCAGCCCCGAGATCTCGGTCGCCGTCTCCGCCTCCCTGCAGGACGCGTCCGACATGGCGCTCGGCGGGGCGCTGGGCAGCAACATCGTCAATGTGGGCGTCATTTTGGCGATCGCGGCGATTGTCGCCCCGATCCGTCCAGGCTCGGCGTCGCCGCTGAAGGACGTGACGCTCCCCGTGGTCGGTCTGGGGGCCGTCATCCTGCTCGGGCTGGACGGCGAGATTTCCCGGTTCGATTCCATCGTGCTCTTGGGGGTCTTCGCGACGTGGCTCGGGGTGAAGGTGAAGGTGGCACGGAGGGAGCGCAGCGCGGCCGAAGAGGTGCTCGGCGAACCCAAGCACGTTCGGGCCGTGGTGGAAGGGCTGGTCGGCTTCAGTCTTCTCGTCGGGGCGGGCGTTCTGATCGTTCAGGGAGCGACCGGGATGGCGGATCGCTACGGTTGGAACGAGTTCCTCGTCGGTGCGACCCTCGTCGCGATCGGGACTTCGACGCCCGAGTTTGCCACGATGCTCATCTCGAAGCTTCGCGGACACGACGAAGTCGGTTACGGCAACATTCTCGGCAGCATCGTGTACAACACGTTCCTGATCGTCGGCCTCGCCGGCGCGATCGCGCCGATCACGGTCGCAACCGGGGAGCTGGCGCTCGGTGCCGGAACGGGGATCCTCCTGATCCTGCTCAGTGTTCCGGGGCGCTCCGGAGAGATCGTACGAGCCCGGGGAGGGGCCCTGCTCGCCGTGTACGCGCTGTACGTGGCCAGCGTCGTGGCGCTGGCGCCCCACTAGGCGGGGCGGCGACCCTCCGGATTGGCCCGACCGCGTTTCTGCCGTCGGGGGGCGGCCTCTGGGCGGACGGCGGCCGGCCGGCCCGGCAGAAAGAGAGAGGCGGCCAGGGCGAGTCCGGCGGCCCATGGGAAAAACTCCACGAGAGGGAATCGGTCGGGGCCGGGCGGCACCACGACGCGGGCCGACAACGGGATCGTCTGGTCGAGCTGAGCCATCGCCTCGACGACGCCGCGGGCGTCGATGACCATGGAGTATCCGAGCGACCCCGACCGGACAACCGGAAGTCCGGTCTCGACCGCCCGCCAAACCGCGAACGTGCGGAGGATTTCGGGGGCGTTGGATCCGCGGTACCAGTCGTCGATCGCCATGACGGCGAGGACCTGGGAACGGTTTTTGGCCTGAGCCTGAGCGACGTCGTGGAACATCGCCTCGAAACAGATGAGCGCACCGACCCGCAACCCGCCGACATCCAGCGCCCGAACCGTGTCGGCGGCGGTCAGATCGCCGGTCGGGAGACGGAAAGCGTCCAAAAAGGGGAGTCGATCGCGAAGCGGGACGTACTCCCCGAACACGACCAAGCGGGTCTTGTCGGCGTACTGCCACCGTCCGTCGAAGGCGTACGCGCTCTGGTACCGGATGTCGCCGGACGGGTCGGGTACGCGCTGACCGCCGAAGATGACCGGGGTGAGGGCGGGGTCGAGCTCGAACGGCACGGCGGGGGGCATGCCGTCTCCGCCCATGACCAACCCCTCGGGCAGAACGAGAAGGCGCGAGCCTCGGCTGGCCGCGTACCATTGCAGAGCGGGCACGATCCGCGAAAGCCGAGCGTCGGCCTCGTTCGAATCGCCAAAGGCGAGGTCGACGCCGGGCTGACCGGCCGTCAGGACCATGGATTCGCCTTCGATCGGCTGATTGAACCGGGCGAGGCTGACGCCGAGCAGGATGCCGAAGACGGCGACGGACGGGGCCAGGGCGCGCGGGTGCTCCCCGGACAGGAACCGGGCCGCCAGCACGTTGCCCCAAACCAGCCAGGCGGAGACGGCGTAGATCGTCCCGAACCAGGCCAGCTGGATCAGAGGCGCAAGGTCGGTCAGCGGGGTGGCCAACAGGGCCCAGGGAAAGGCGATGCCGGGAGCGAAGGACTTGGCCGCCTCGAAGCCCGCCCACACCAGAGGGATGCCCCAAGCCCAACCACGGGCCCAGCACCGCTGGATCGCGAGACCGAGGACCATGTGGATCGATCCGGCCAGGATCACGGCGATGCCCAAGGGCACGAGTCCGAGAGCGAAATTCCCGACCCAGCGGCCCACGAGGATCGCCACCCAGAACATCTGCCCGAAGTAGACGATGGCGCCCCACGCCATCCCGGACACGGCCGCCTGCTTTGGGGAAAGTGCCTTCAGGCGGAGCAGCCAGGGGACGAGAGCCACGAAGACGAGCAGGCTCAGATTGAACGGAGGAAACGCAAGAAGGAAGAGCAGGGCCGACGCGATCGTCGGCCAGCCCTCAGCGAGACGCGCCTTCAAGGTTGCCATCGATGGTGGGTTGTCCGTCTAGGTGGGTGGTGTCGTTGTATCGGAGAAGGAGGACGCGGCCGTCCGGCCGTCGCCGCAGCTCGGTCAGCGCCGTATTGCCAAATCGGAACGAGCGAGCCGTCTGAATGGTTCCGCAGATCAACTTGGCCAGGAGCAGAGAGACGGTGCCCCCGTGGGTCACCACCAACAGGTCGTCTTCGTGGGCGCGGATCATCTCCACGACGGCGTCCAGTCGGTTCCAGACGTCGACCATCGATTCGCCGCCCGGCGGCCGGATTTCGTGTTGCGGCGTGTCGGGGGCACCGTGCGCCTCGTACCGGGCGTGCAGCTCGGCGAAGTTCAGACCCTCCCACTCTCCAAAGGAACGCTCGCGCAGGGCGGCGCTCGTCTCGACCGAGACTCCCAGGGTTTGGGCGACGGCCTCGGCCGTCTGCAGGCTCCGTTTCAGGTCGCTCGAGAGGATGCGGGGGACCCGTTCGGGACGAAACGACTTCCCCAGCTGTGCCGCCTGCCAACGGCCGGTCTCATCGAGGGGGATGTCGGTGTGGCCTTGAGCCCGGTTCTCGACGTTCCACGCCGTCTGAGCGTGCCGGACCAGGTAGACGCGCATGCCCAGGGTTATACCTTCCGGTGGTTCGGAGGGCCGAGATGGGGGACCGAGGCCGACGGAACCGTTTGGGGCGCAGCGGTCAAAAAGGAAAAAGGCCGGACCCGTTGGGACCGGCCGAATGCTTCACCCTCTCGAACTTGTTGTTCGCTTCCCTCGGCGCTTTGCGGAGGTCTGCCTAGAGATGCACTTCCGCGCGCCTGTCGTAAGTGTTGGGCTGTTTTCACCGAAACTTGAGCCCCGTCCTGCCGGTTCGGCGGAAAATCGGCCGAAATATCGAATCGCCCTTACGCCGCGCTGGCCGCCTCTTCGACGATTTCGAGGTTGTGGCGGGCCTGCTCGTAATCGGGGTCGATTTCCAGGGCTTGGCGGTAGGCGGTGGCGGCGGCCGACAGCAGATCCAGTTGAGCCAGAGCGTTGCCGAGAACGAACCACCCCGGCGCGTGGTCCGACTTCACCCGGAGGCCGAGTTCGTAGACGTGGGCGGCGTCGGCGTAGGCCCCGGCCTGGTAGAGAAGGTCGCCCAGGTTGAAGTAGGCGTTGGCTTCCTTGGGATCCTGCTGAGCGGCTTGAGCGAACTTCGCGACCGCCTCTTCGACGCGCCCGACCTGCCCGAGAGCCCGACCCCAATTGACGAGGATGGCGGCCGTCGGTGTGTGCGAGGCGCCGAAACGTTCGAATGCGGCCACCTTGGCGTCGGCGTCGCCCGTTTCCTCGAGCAGGTTGATCCACTCGAACCAGACCTGGGCGTCGCGATCGTCGAAGGCGATCGCCTGCTCGAGGAACTTCAGTGCCGCGTCGCGTTCTTGCCGGGCCAGGGCACAGTGGGCCAATCCTTTGCAGGACCGGACGCGATATTCCTTTGTCTGAAGCAGCGACGTGTAGATCGGCTCCGCCTCGTCGATCCGTCCGAGTTTCTCGAGAGCCGTCGCCTGGACAAACAGAGAGGCAGTGAAATCGGGTGCGACCGACTGCACGAACGCGCACAGATCGAGCGCTTCCTCGTACCGACCCAAGGACGCCAAAATCATCGACTTGAGGTGGTGCGTCTTGTGGGTGACGATCCCGTAATCGCCCGTCATGCCGCGTTCCCACGGCATGGTCAGGCAGACGTCCACCTCGGTCAGCGCCTCGGACAGGCGACCGACCAAAAGCAGGGCGTGGGCGTACTCGAACTGGTTGAGGATCGTGAAGAAACCCTTTTCCCGGCATTCGGCCGCCGCCTCGAGCGATTCGGCGGGTCTTCCGAGCGCGCACAGACTCCCTTGGATGATGTGGTAGGTCACCGAGCCAAACGAGTTGTTGGGGGCCAGCGTCCGCAGGCTCATCCTGGCGGCATGGAGGGCGTCCTCGAGCCGATTCGCCACACAGTAGGCGTTGGCGAGGTTGAACCAGTGGAAGGCGTCTTGCGGCGACTCCCGGACCTCGCGTTCCAGCATCGAGATGGCCCGGTCCGCCTTGTTCTTCTCCTTCATGGTTTCCGGCTGATAGCCGTAGTGCCGGATCTTGGCGTTCTCCAGGGTCGCGCTCTCGAGACCGAGGCGCGTGATGGACGGCATCACCTGTTCGTGGATGCGCCCCGTAAACTCGACGCCTTCCCGCAGCTGGAAGAGTCGGACCGGACAGTGGGTGTAGAGCGAGGCGGTTCCGTCGCTCATGAAGTTGTCCATCTGGATGTAGTAGGCACCGAAATGGGGTCGGATCACCCCTTCCCGGATCGCCCCCCAGCTGTGTTCCGCGACCTCTTCGTCCGCGTCGACCCACAGGGCCCAGTGACCGCTGGCGAGGCGCAGGCTTTCGTTTCGGGCGGCGGCGAAGTCGTTGATCCACGCGAACGTGCCGATCTTCGCGCCGAACCTCTCGGCTATCTCGATGGTTCGGTCGGTCGAACCGGTGTCGACGACCACGATCTCGTCGACGTGCTTGTGGATGCTCTTCAGGCAGCGTTCGAGATGCTTTTCCTCGTTCTTGACGATCAGACAGGCGGAGATCGTGATGCCGATCCCTTCGGGCGGGTCCGGGACGAATCGCCGCACGCGCGCCTCGAGGTTCCGCCCCTTGGCGTCTTCGATCCCGAGCTTGGCCGCCATCTGGCGCCGACAGAAGTAGTAGGCGCTGAGCATCTCGGCCAGACGGGGCGAGCGCTCGGTGCCCCAAACCTTCTCGAGAATCGGGACCGCGTCGTCCTCGCGTTGCAGGAAGCAGAGCAGGATCGCCCTCTCGGTGAGGATGTCGGGATCGCGCGGGAACTGCTTGAGCCCGGCCTGGAAGACGGCTTCGGCGATCCGGTAGTCGGGAATTCGCAACGCCTGGTTGGCCCGTTCGACGAAGTCGGCCGGGGATTGGGCGCCGGCGATCCAGGGCGCGAGCCGCGCCGGGTCGATCGCGTGGGGAGCGTGGAGTTTCATGGCGCTTGCCGCTTGGGGTTTTTGGGCTTTGGGCATCCTCGATCACCTGAATTCGGCGGCGCACCGAGACCCTTTCGGCGGCCGGCGGTGCGCCGGACGGTTGGGGCGGCGCCGGGCGTTGCGCGCCAGGAGCCCCATCGGATCAAGCCGCTCCTCGCGTATCGCGCTCCAGGTGGCGTTTGGCGCCGGCGATACTGAACATGTCGTCCCGAAGGAGTTTCTTGATGACGAAGACGGTCTGGATGTCTTCGGGGCGATACCGGCGCTGGCCGCCTTCGGTTCGGACCGGTGCGAGATACGGTGCGAACTCCCGTTCCCAGTACCGGAGCGTGTGGACTTCCACCCCGGTTATCTCGCTGGCAACCGAGATGCTGACCGCCCGGTCTGGTTTGGTTCCTCGCCTTTCGTTAGCCATGTTCCGATCTGCCCTCGTTGCCCCCACGGTAGCGACCATCCTTGTTTTCGGTTCAAACCTGGTGTATTTGCAGGGTTGGGCCCCCCGACAACGGTTGGGTGGTCGAAGAACCTGAACTCATCTTAGGCATCGAGCGGAAGGAGCGACTTGTCGACGACAGGAAATTTAGGAATGCCATGTTCGCGCACCTGACGCCCAAGGAACGGATGCTCTACACCGGGGTTGCGGGTCTTCTGTTGGGAGCGGCCGGATTCGTCGGACACCGGGCGATGAGGCCGGTCGCGCCTCTCGTGGTGTCGGGTCCCGGTGTCGAAACCCCGGCCCCGGCGGCGTCTTCGGATGCCGCCGTCCCCGGTCCCGCGCCGACGACCGAGGTGGTGGTCCACGTGGCGGGCGCGGTGGCGAAGCCCGGTCTGGTGCGCGTGCCTCCCGGGTCTCGGGTGTCGGACGCCATCGATTCGGCCGGAGGCGCCCGCGCGGACGCGGACCTGGAGTCGTTGAATCTGGCCGCGGTCGTCGAGGACGGAAGCCAGCTGTACGTTCCCAGGCGCCAGGCTCCCGTGTCGGCGAGGGTGGACTCTCGCCCCGCCGCTCCCCGAGCCGGCAATCCGGCGCGAGGTCCGGAGTTGTCGAAGGTCGATCCTCGCTACGCCGGCGGCGCCGCGCCCAAGCAAGCCTATGCGGCCCCGGCGATGGTTCCGCCGGCGCCGCCGGAGCCGGATTCTCCGCCTCGTGCCTCGACCGGCTCGAAGGCCGCTCTCCAACCCGGCTCGATCAACCTGAACACGGCGTCGGCCGCAGAACTGGAACGGTTGCCCGGTATCGGGCCGGTCACGGCTCGGAAGATCGTCGAATACCGACAGGCCCACGGAGGATTTTCGTCGATCGACGAACTGATGGCGGTGAAAGGGATCGGGCCGAAAAAGCTGGCCGACGTCCGGCCGTTTCTGAGGCTTTAGGCGATCGGCCGCCCGGGTCCGCTGCCGGCGTCTACCGGTCGACGTCGGAGAACAGGCTGAGCTGATTCGGCACGGTTGCCTGTCTTCCCGCGTCGGGGTCCGGCTTTCCGATCGGGTTCTCGGACTTGAGCACGCCCACTCCGAACTCGAACGGGGGCAGCTTGCCGGCCCTCTCCTGATCGACGAGCTTGTTGGCGGCCTCCCAGGCCTTCCGGATGTCGGCGACCAGGTGCCCGTAGCCTCCGTCGTCGCCCGGGCGCTGATTGCGGAGGATGTAGGCTGGGTGCAGAGTGGCCAGCGCGACCCTGGCGAAGATGCAGGGAAAATACCGCCCTCGCTCGGCCGTAATGCGGAAGTCGCGCTTGATCAGGTTTTTGGCGCTGGGGGCGCCGATGCACAGAATCGCCCGCGGCGCGAGGATCCGGAGTTGGGGGACCAACCACCGTCGGCAGGCTTCGGTCTCCGCGTCGGTCGGGGGGCGGTTCTTGGGTTTGCCGCCGATCCAGTCGCACGCGCGACACTTGACCGTGTTGCAGATGTAGACGTGCTCGCGGGTCAGGCCGTTCTCGAGCAACGCCCGATCCAGCAACTGGCCAGCACGCCCGACGAACGGCCTTCCGGTCGCGTCCTCGGTCTCGCCGGGCCCCTCCCCGACGAGCACGAGCGGCGACGCCGGATTGCCTTCCCCAAAGACCACGTTCCGCCGGCGTTCGGACAGCCCGCAGTCCCGACAACCGGCCGCTTCGGTCTGAAGAAGGATCAGCTCCGCGCTCACCGCATCGGCTCCGGACGTCTGGTTCCCAAGCGTTCGGCGATCGGCCGGAGTCGGTCGTAGCTGTCGGCCAGGCTCTGGGGCATCACCCGCACTTCCCCGATCGTGGTCATGAAGTTGGTGTCGCCGTTCCAGCGGGGAACGATGTGCCAGTGCACGTGGTCGGGGATGCCGGCGCCGGCCGCCGAGCCGAGGTTGACGCCGATGTTGAAGCCGTCGGGGCGGTAGGCTTCTCGAAGCCAGCGGACGGCCGAGGCGACGAGCACGTTGATCTCGAGCAGCTCGTCGTCTTCGAGATCGTCGAGGTCGGCGGTGTGCCGGAACGGCGCGACCATCAGGTGGCCGTTCGTATACGGGAAGGCGTTCAGCATGACGAACGCGGTCGATCCCCGGTAAAGGATCAGGTTCTCGCGGTCGCGTTCCTGGGCCGGGAGATCGACGAAGATGCAGCCGCCGGTCGGCGTCGCCTTCTCGATGTACGGGAGTCGCCACGGTGCCCAGATCCGGTCAGCCATTCCCCAGTTATAGCTCAAGGTTCGGGGGGAGGCGCGGAAAATGGGCGGCCAAAAACAAGATGGCCCCCGGGATGAACCGCGGGAGCCGCTCTCGGAAGGAGAGGAACCAGAACCCTTCGGTGATACTTGTTCGACCTTGTGAGCCGATCTCCTGCCGGCAACCCCAAAAAACTTCAGAAATTGGTCGAGGTTCTGGGTTTGTCGTTCCGATGACCCTCGGGCCGAGCGGTCAGGACAGCGCCATCGGGCGCAGATCGGGCGATACGGCGAACTCGGCAGCCGTCTTTGCCCGGACTTCCTCGAGCGATACGTCGGGGGCCAGCTCGATCAGGGTCAGACCCTTTCCGCGGGCAACTTGGAAGGCGGCCAAGTCCGTGATCACGAGGTCGACGCACGCCTTGCCCGTGAGGGGAAGGGTGCATTCGGGGAGCACCTTCGAGTCCCCCGCCTTGTTGACGTGTTCCATGACCACGACGACCCGGCGGGCCCCGGCCACCAGATCCATGGCGCCGCCCATTCCCTTGACCATCTTCCCCGGGATCATCCAGTTGGCCAAGTCGCCGGTCTGGCTGACTTCCATCGCGCCCAGAATGGTCAGATCGATATGGCCACCGCGGATCATCGCGAAAGAGTCGGCCGAGGAGAAGTAGCTGGCGCCGGGCAACTCGGTGATCGTCTGCTTGCCCGCGTTGATGAGGTCGGGGTCGGCTTCGCCCTCGTACGGAAACGGCCCCATTCCCAACATCCCGTTTTCGCTTTGGAGCACGATCGACACCCCGGCGGGGATGTAGTTTGCGACGAGGGTCGGGATCCCGATTCCGAGGTTGACGTAGAAGCCGTCTCGGAGTTCCTGGGACGCGCGCTGGGCGAGTTGGTCTCGGGTCAAGGGCATAGGTTCACCGCCGTTGGTGCCGAAGGCGCCTGCCGGAGGAGGGTACCCCCGAAGCCCCCGCCAAGGGCAAGCGGCGCACCCGGTCAGATCTCCCAGGGGCGGATTTCGCCGAACTCCTTCGCCGACTCGTCGATGCGGAGAGAGCCCAGCCTGAGCAGGCGCACGGGCGCGGGCGGAACGGCGGTGTTCGCGACGTGGAACACCCCCGACCTGAAGTCCGCCTTGCGGACGAACCCGATGCCGAAGTCCTCGCCGCTCTCGCGCGCGAACGCACAGACCAGACCCTCGAAGGCGGCGGGGCTGACGACGTGCCCTCTTTCGGCGCCCGTGTCGTCGAGGGCGGCGGACAGGGCACGGTCTTGGATCGCCTGTTCCGAGACGAGGTAGAGCACCTTGTGGCAAACCTCGGCGTGGACGATCCCGGTGAGCCCGAGCCGGGCGAGGCGGGAGGGGTCGATCGGGGTCCCGGAACCGAATCGCGCTCCGTCGAACGAGACCCTCTTGATCGGAATCTCGTGCTCCCGCGACTCCTCGATCATCTTGAGCCATCGGGCGCGGCGTTGGGCGTTGCGGACCAGGGGCGGAAAGGCCACTTCCAGCAACGCCTCCTCGGGACCGATCGGCCACATCTCCTTGTCGATGGGCGTACCTTGCCCGATGACGATGCGGGTCGGTCCGAGCACGCCGGAGAGTCGGTCCGGGCCGATACCCGAACAGCTGTACGACGACGTTCTCTCGGGCCTCGGCGAGGAGAACGGCCAGGCCCTCGACGACCCGGTGCGGTGCCCTCTGCGCGTTCAGGCTGCCGTAGAAGCACCATCGGACGACTTTGCCGTCCCGCACCAGGCAGAAGCGGCCGCCAGGACCGTGGTCGGTGTCGAGGGGATCAAGACTGATCCAGTCGTGTCGCGGCGCATTCTGGGCGATCCAAGCCTTCCAGGAGTGCTCGTACGTTCCGATGAGGAGCACGCGCTCCATGTTGCGAGTATGGCGCGGGTAACCACGGGTCGGTCGGACGCGGGCGATCCGATCCGGAGAGGAGGAAGAGGGGGGACTCCTTGCGAGTCGCGGAGAGTTTCAAGGGAGGGGACATCCGTATCCCGACCTCCGTTTCCACCAGTCCGTGGTGCCTCCGGAAGGAACTATACCAGGCGGATTGGCCGAAAACGACTTTGTACCGACAATTGGGGACTTCGGTCGAGCGAGGCCGACTCGAAGACCGGGCACTGGAGGCCGGGCGTGCCCACCCATCCCGGAATCTGGATGTCGGCGGTCCGTCGAGTCAGAGGTGCCGTCCGCTGCGGGTCTCCGAGATCGGGCCAGGGCAAAGCCTCCTGGCGCGGGACGTCGGCTGCGCCGGCGAGCGGGCGGATCCGGTCGGTCCGGTGATCCGCCCGTCCGACGTCGGCCGTCTTCGCCGGGACTTCGACGAAGCCGCCGTCGGCGACTCGGGCGCGCCTCGGTTTTTCCACTCCCAAGTTTCGGCCGGCTTCGCGCCGTGCCCCCGACGCGGGCGGGGCTCCGTCCAAACTCGGCGGAAGTCGAGTCGGCATGCCGGCCCAGGGTCTCGAGTCCCGCGCCGCCGTTCCCTTTCGTCAACCACGGGCGGCGCCGACGGCAGGTGGGGCGGGACGGTTCGGCATCGTTCGCCGCGAATCGTCTGCAGGAAGGCCCCTGCGCAGTTCCACGGGGCCCCGGAGCCGCCGGTCGGATCCGGGCGCGTCAGGTTGGCGGAGAGAGAGGGATTCGAACCCCCGGGGCTTACGCCCAACGGTTTTCAAGACCGCCGCAATCGACCACTCTGCCATCTCTCCGGCGCGGATTGTACCGCCGGTCTTCCGACCGGTCATCGCCCGACGGTTTGGCTGTCCTTTCGGACCGACTCGAGAAGGCGGATCGCTCGCTCCCGCTGCCTGGCGTGGTCGACGATCGGGTGCGGGTAGTCCTGCCCGACGATGCATCCGGCATCGATCTGTTCGAACATGGAGGCTTCGTGGGGCGCGTGGATCCTCTCGTTGGACAGGCCCCGGATTTCGGGAACCCACCGGCGGATGAACTTGCCCTCGGGATCGAACTTGACCGACTGAAGCCAAGGGTTGAAGATCCGGAAGTAGGGCTGCGCGTCGCACCCGGTGGAGGACGACCACTGCCAGCCGCCGTTGTTCGAGGCGAGCTCGAAGTCGATCAGGTAGCGGGCGAAGTACTGCTCCCCCTTCCGCCAGTCCACCAACAGGTCCTTGGTCAGGAACATGGCCACCACCATGCGCAGGCGGTTGTGCATCCATCCGGTGGCGTTGAAGCAACGCATGGCGGCGTCCACGATCGGATACCCGGTATGCCCCGCGCACCATGCCTCGAAATGCTCGTCCGAGCCCGGCCACTCGAGGTCGGCGAATTCCGGGCGGAACGACCGGTCCACGACGTGGGGGAAGTGGAAGAGGATGTGCTGGTAGAACTCGCGCCAGATCAGCTCCGAAAGCCACTTGTCCGACCCGGGGGAGCCGTCGGCGAGCGCGGTCCGGACCAACTCCCGAATCGAGATCGTGCCGAACCGCAGGTCGGGCGAGAGAACGGACGTGCTGTCGGCGGCCGGAAAGTCCCGGAGCCGGCCGTAATCCTGCATCTTGGGCACGAAGTCGGCGAGCCGCCTCCGGGCGGCCGATTCGCCCGGCTGTTGCCAAAGATCCGCCGTTTCGAAGCCGATCGACTCGATCGGCCAGTCCCGGAGGACCGGCCTCAGCTCGGTTTCTGGACGGAGCCGACCGAGATCGGGGACTTCCTCGGCCGCCCGGTCGGGGGAAAATCGGGCCCGCCAGGCCTTGCTGAAAGGCGTGAACACGGTGAAGGGGGTTCCCGCCTGGGTGACCAGTTCGTCCGGTTCGATGGTCACCGTGTCCCGAACCAGCCGCAGTTCGGATCCGACCCGCCGAAGGCTCCGCGCCACCCGGCTGTCGCGATCTCGGGCGTAGGGCTCGTAGTCGCGGGCCGCCACGACCAGATCGGCCTCCAGCCGGGCGGCCAGTTCGGGAACTTTCTCCGCCGGATCGCCGTGCAGGACGACCAACCGCGAGCCGTGTCTGCGGAGGCCCTCGTCGACCTCTTGGAGACTCCGGTGGATCATGGTCACCCTCCGGTCGTCGCGGTCTGAGAGCGCGCCCAAAATGTTGGTGTCTAACACGAAGGCGACGGCAACCGAATCGGCCGATCGGGTCGCTTTGGCCAAGGCCGCATGGTCCGTAAGGCGGAGATCCCGACGCATCCAGCAGATCGCACGTTTGGCCACGATTAGTGATACGCCGCCGGACGGGTGGGCGTGGGCAACCGCGCGCCGAGATCAGGCCGCGGGCGGATCGTCTCGGTCGGCATCGACGGGCGTGGCTCGCGATCGAGAACCGACTCGGGCCCGAATCCGCTTCCGCCGCGGGTTCGCCACCGTTTCCTCCGTTTCGTCGGTCGGTTCTTCGGCAACTTCGGTGACGACCCACGGTGCGGGCTTGATGCGCGGTTCGGGCTTCGGTTCGGCCGGCTCCGCCGGCGCCCCGATCTTGGCGACCTTGGCTCGGACCGCCAGCGGAACGCGCTGCGCCGATGCCGGAACCGCAACGCCGACGAACGACGCGATCGCGGTCGCCTCGTTCGCCCAGCTCGCGGCGGCCGCCTCGTCCAGCCCCTTGAGAAAGACGATGAAGTCGCCCTGCTCGCGGCGGCAGATCGAGCTGCCGCCGGGCAATCGGCCGCGCAACCGGCGGGCGATCTCCCGGACCGCTTGTTCGAACGCGGGACGACCGACCCGCTCGACGACCTGATCGCGGCGAACCGTCTCCAGATAGACCAGGCACCCGGTTTGGCCCCGCTCGGAAGCCTGCTGAATCGATCGCTGAAACTCCCCCGGCGTCATCAGTCCGCCTACCGGGCCGATTCCGGCGTCGATCCGCTCGACGGCCTGGCTGAGCTCGGCCCCGACCAGGCGTATGGTGTCCAGCCACTCCACGTCGATGCCGGCGACCCGGTGCGTGAACACGGTCAGGTAGCCGTGCGCGACGCCCCCCAAGACGATCGGAACGAGCCCAAAGCTTCCGATTCGGCGCTTGAGGGCGTCTTCTGGCGCCAGGCGGGCATCGTCGGAGGTGTCGGGCAGCCAAAGCTCCGGCGCGCCGACGGCGAGCCAGCCCGCGACTCCCGGCCCTTCGGCGAAGCTCATCGCTTCGAGAAGGCGGGTATTGAGTCCGACGGCGGCCCCGAGGATGGCGTTCGGGCCGTCGATCCACCAGATCGCCACCTGGTCGACCGCCGTCTCTTCTCCGATTTCGCGCACGACGCGGGCGGCCAACGAATTGCGGGACTCCGCGCCCGCCATGGTGGTGGCGAGCTGGTAGAGAAGCTCGGCTCGGCGCAGGCGCCGCAGCTCCCGGCTCCGCTGTTCGTATTCCTCGACGAGAGTCGCCGTCACGGGCGCGATCTCGTCGCCGATGTCGCGGACCACCGCCATGCGGTCCGGATCGCTTTCGAAGAGAACCAGCAGGCCCACGACGCCGCTCTTCCCGCGCAGGACGAAGTTGGCATGCCCGAGTGGCACGCCGGACTCGTCGGCGATGGCGGCGACGTGGTCGGCGGCCCGCTTGGCGATTTCGGAGAGGGAGTGGGGACCGCCGACGCGGAACCCGCGGTCTTCGAACTCTTTCGGCAAGTCGCCGGCGAGTCCGCACACGGACATGGTGTCGCTCAGCTGGCCGAGTCCGTACAGGGCCACCCCGGAGCAGTCGGCCACTTCCCGGATGCAGTCCACGATCGCCCGGTAGAAGCCGTCGCCGGAAGTTCGGCGCAGAGCGACGAGTCGGGCGGCGAGGCGGTCTCGGCGAGACTTTCGTTCCAAAAGCTGGAACCGATCCCTGAGCTGGCGGTAGCTCTCCCGGAGCTCCAGCAGCGCGGCGGCATCGTTCGAATTCTCCGGTTGGGGCGGAGTCGCCGGGGTGCCGATGGTGACGCCGACGCGCTGGGTGCGGAACAGGCCGTTGGTACGGGAGACGGCCAAAAGACTGCGGTCCGACCGAAGCGATGCGATCCAGGCCAAAGCGAGAGCGGTCGCGCTCAGCGGCAGCAGTTCGGGAGACGACGGCCCTCCGTACAGGGCGGAAGCGATCGGCAGGGCGGCGGCGCCGCCCGCCGCGATCAGCGGCGAGAATCCCGAGGCATAGGAGCCCCACACGACCGGCAACAAGATGAGGACGCCCCACTCCCCGATCAGCTCGGAAACTCCGAGGAAGGCGGCGACGGCCGCAAGATCGGCGACGGTCGAAAAGAGACCGACGAGCCGGGTCCCGACACGGTGCGCCTCCAGCCGCCAAACAAAGACGGCATACGATCCGACGACGGCGGCGAAGGCGGCCAGCCACTCCGGATCGACCCTGCCGGTCAGGATCCCCCAACCGGCCGCGGCCCCGAGCCCGATGCACCTGATGATAAGCCCGACCATATGCGAGGCTCCAAAACATGGAGCGTTACTTTAGGTTTCGGCTCGATGAACCTGAACTGGAGAGTTCGGCTCCCGGAGTTCAGGCGCTTCGAAACACGGTCGGGCTGACGCATCGGACTTCGGCCGACAGCTCGACTTCGTTCAGGTCGATCGACTGCCGGAACAGCTCCTTGAGTGCCTGCAGCATCAGCTCCGACAGCTGGTCCGGAGTCGGCGTGCGGTCGCCGTCGCGCATGACGACCTCGACGTGGGCAAAGCCCGACCGGGCGGCCGTCCCGGTCACCCAGTTGTTGTGAAGGGTGTGGTAGGCCCGCACGCGGTCCCCTTTGCCTGCCATCGCCTGCGCCAGGCGGTCCGCAAGGCAAGTCAGGATCTCCGGTATGTCCGTGTTTTCGACGAGATCGGCGCTGGTGTGAAGGTGGATGTGGGGCATGGCCTTCTCCCGAACAAACCGCGGGCCAGGCTCAGGGAACGGGACCGCAATCCGCAAGCGAGTTTTACCCGCGTCGGCGAGCGGCCGGTTGCGAGCGTCCCATCGGCTTTCTGTGGGTGAGGATGGCCAACAACCTGGCGAGAATGCCTGGATGCGGACGGATTTTCGAGGGCAAGACACAACTGGAGGGCGGCGGCGTTGGGGCGCGCTCCGTCGGGTTGATGCGGACTGGCGTCTTTCGAATCGGGCTGGGTTGGCTGATGGGCGTGGGACTGGCGGCGGCCGCGACGGCAGGTCCGTCCACCATGAACGTGATTCCGACCGCCGACACGCTCCCCCACCGGGAAGTCGTCCTGATGCAGTCGTCGGCCCGACAACAGGGGTTCGAGCGTCCGACGCACTCGTATTCCGGACTGGTGGGAGTCGCCGACCGGCTCGAACTCGGATTCGATGCCGACTACGCGGGCGGAACGACTCTGAACGCGAAGGTTCGCATGCTGGAATCGAAGGACGGCCGCTTCGCCGTTGCCGGCGGGTTCATGAATTTCCGCAAGCAGACGGGCGACGGTTACGTCGTGGCCACCAGCGACATCGGTGCGTTCCGACTGCACGGCGGCCTTCTCGACGACGGCGAAAGGCGCTGGATGGCCGGATTCGAGTCGGTCGTGTTCGGGGACGTGATCTTGATGGCGGAGCACGCCAGCGGTCGGGGTGGGATGACCTACGCGGGCTTTGTCGCTCCCCTGAGGGGCGTTTGTGGGGCAAGCTTCGGGTTCTACGTCGGCAAACCGAACTCCCGGCACAAGCCCGGAGAGCACGGGGCCTTCGTCAGCTACGGGTTCCGACTCTGATGCGCGCTTGCCCAGCCGTACGGGGTCGTCGTCGGCTCATCCGGGCGGCCAGCCGAACTTTCGGCCCGCCAACAGGTGGACGTGGAGGTGGTCTACGGTCTGCCCGGCGTCGATACCCTGGTTGATCACGAGCCGGTACCCGTCCGGGCACCCGAACGCCTCGGCGATGCGTCGGGCCGCGTAGAGGAGATGCTGGTGGTCGCCCGTCTTGCCCACGGAAGCCACGCCTCCGATTTCTTCCCGCGGCACGATCAGAATGTGGACGGGAGCCTGCGGGTTGATGTCCTTGAACGCCACGCAGTGCTCGTCCTCGTAGACAATTTCGGCTGGGATCTCCCGGTTGATGATCTTCGTGAAAAGCGTCGGCATATTCGTTTCCCCGGAGGGCGCGTCGCTGCAACCTCGGCCAATCCGCATCCTCGTCGCCGTACTCGACGTCGATAAGCTGTTCCCCGGCCTCGGCGACCGGGCCATGGGCCGGCGTCGGTCCTTCGGGCGCGGGATCTGTTCTTCTATGACGTTGCTTCGCGGTCGAGGGGCGTGGTCCTGCCCGTTGCCGCAGATTCTTATCACACGTCCGTAGACGACGGTGATGAAGCCCCAGCCCGGCGCGTTGGTTCTGGGCGACAACCTGTTTCCGCACCATTCCTCGATTCCGGACGACGCCCGCATTCTGATGGTCGAGGATTGGGGGCTTTGTCGGCGCGTCCGTCACCACAAGCTGAAGATCGTCTTCTTCCTTGCTGCCATGCGGCACCACGCCCGCGCGCTGCAGCGGTCGGGTCGTCCGGTTTCGTACTTCCGTTTGGAGCAGTCGTTCGACACGTCCTTTCACGATCGCCTGCGGGGATGGCTGATCGAGAACCGGATCGTCGAGCTCAGCGTCTACGAGCCTAACGATCGCTATATGCTCGGTTGGCTCCATCGAGCGGCCGACTCGGCCGGGTGCCGTCTCAGGGTTCTGCCGTCTCCTGCTTTCCTGACCGACAAGGAAGCGTGGCGAGGGTATACGAGTCGCTACAGACGTCGATTCCTAGCCGAGTTTTACGCGTGGCAACGCCGGCGCCTCGGCGTCTTGTGCGAGGAGGACGGTTCCCCCGTCGGGGGCAAGTGGAGCTTCGACACGGAGAACCGCAAGCCTTGGCCTTCGGGGCGGCGTGCTCCCGAATGGCCTCGCATCGAAGGCTGTGGCCTGCCGATCGAGGGCCTCGTTTCACGCCCGGACGACGCCGATCCCGTGGTCGTCGAAGTGGAGGAGCTCGTCGAACGGTACTTTTCCGACCACCCCGGGGCGGCTGGTCCTCTCCCCTTCCCGGCCACGCGATCCGGCGCTCTGCAGTGGCTGGAACGGTTCGTGACTGAACGTCTGTCCGATTTTGGTCCGTACGAAGACGCCATCGCCCGGTCCCACCCTCTGCTCCACCACAGTCTCTTGACGCCGTACCTGAACTGCGGGCTGGTGACGCCGACCGAAGTGCTGGCCCGAGTTCTGATCGAAAAGGACCGGATTCCGCTTCCGTCTCTGGAGGGGTTCGTCCGTCAGCTGATCGGTTGGCGCGAGTTCGTGAGGGGCATCGACCGCGACTATGGCGAGCGGTACGCGGCGTGTTTCGACGAAGAGGGCGAGTGGCGTGTCTTCCCGAACCGTTTGGGAGCCACGCGTCGGCTCGGCCCCGAGTGGTGGAGCGGAACCACCGGGCTGCCCCCCTTGGACGGCACGATCCGCCGCGTGCTCGCGACGGGGTGGGCCCATCACATCGAGCGCCTGATGGTGGTCGGCTCGGCGATGCTGATGTGCGAGGTCGAGCCGGGGGAAGCCTATCGTTGGTTCATGGAGATGTTTGTCGATTCGGCCGACTGGGTGATGGCGCCGAACGTCCTCGGGATGTCTCAGTTCGCCGACGGCGGCTACTTCGCGACCAAGCCCTATCTCAGCGCGTCGGCGTCCCTGCGGAAGATGACGGACGACCCGAAGGGTCCCTGGTGCGAGGTGTGGGATGGGCTCTATTGGCGGTTTGTCGACCGGCATCGTGAGGTATTGGCCGCCAATCCGAGGTTGTCGGTCATGGTCGGCGGAGTCGACCGGCTCAAACCGGACCGCCGGGCGAAGATTTTCGAGGCCGCCGAACGGTTCATCGAACGCGTGACGGCGGGGCCGTAGCCGAACAGAGAAAGAAGGGGGCCGGCGCACCGCCGACCCCCGTTCGACGGGATCGCGTCAGCGTCCGGGACCGCGTCGGGCCCCACCCGGCCGCTGGCCCTGCTGTCCGCCGCTCACGGATGCGTTCGGGTCCGCTTGGAACGGGGCCCCTCCCATCTCCTTGAGCTTCGCCCTCTGGGCCTCGGTCAGGATCTTCATGATTTCGGCGTCCAGAGTGACGCGGTTGCGTTCCATCGACGCCTGCCCCTGCTCGCGGTCCAACTCGCCGTTGCGCATCTTCTCCATGATCGACTGGTTGGCCGCTCTCTGAGCTTCCTGAAGTCGGTCGAGGCGCGTTTTCTGGTCGGCCGTGATACCCAGTTCCTTGGCGACGTCTTCGCGCATGACGGCTCGGGCTCCCGCCATCTGGATGCTGATCTCCTTCAGGCGCTTCTGCTGATCCGCGGTCAAGATCGAGTTGACCTGCCTGGTCGTCTCCTCCTGCATGCGCCGGAACTCGGCCTGCATGGCTTCTCGGTCACCCATCATGCCGCCGGACTGCATGCGCTCCATCATCTGCTGGCGCATGCGCTCCTGCATCTGCTCGAGGCGGGTTCTCTGGTCGGCGGTCAGCTTCAGCTCGGCCTGAACGTCCGACCGCATGAGGAGCATGGTGTCGTTTTGGAGGCCGCCGCCCATCATCATTCCGCCCCGGCCGCCGAAGCCTCCCCGGCCTTGTCCGGGTTGGGCGACGGCACCCGCCGTGAGGGCGGCAACGATCGCGACAGCGAGGATCATCTTCATCTTCATCGAGGGTTGACTCCATTGGGCGGCACGGCCGCCGGATCAGGATTCGGGACAGGATTCGAAGGCGCTGCGGGCGCTCCGCTGCCGTTGGACAACGCTCCCGGATTGGTGGTGGCGTTGCCGAGTTCGCGGCGAGAGGACGGCGACATCTGCTGCGTCTGTTGATCGCGGAGCTTCTGGGCGTCTTCCGGTGTGCGCACGATCCGCGGCGTGAGGAAGACGAGAAGCTCGGTCTTGGCTCTGGTGTTGCTCGTCGACTTGAACAGGTTCCCGAGAATCGGGATGTCGCCGAGCAGCGGGATCTTGTTCGTCGTCGAGTTGACCGTGTTGCGGATGATGCCGCCGAGGATGATGGTTTCGCCGTCTCGAACCGAGACGGTCGTGTTGGCCTGGCGCTGATTGACGATCGGAGCGTTGAAGTCGGTGAAGCCCTGCAGGTCGTTCGCCGTCTGGCTCACGTCCATCGTGACCGTGCCGTTGGCCGTGATCCGCGGCGTGACGGTCAGCACGATGCCGACATCCTGGAACGAGTAGTTGAACGTGATTCCGCCGTTCGGGTCCTCCCGGGTCGACAGGATGAACGGCACGCTCTGACTGATGTTGATCTGAGCCTGAACGTTGTTGGACGTGAAGATCCGGGGAGTCGACAGGACCTGGAACTTCGAATCGGTCGCCAGGGCGTTCAGGAACCCGTCCAGCGTGCCGCCGGTGAGCGAATATCGGAGGCCGGTCAGCGGCGGCGTCGCTCGCCGCTGGTTGAAGTCGGTCCCGATCGTTCCCGTCTGCCCGTCTTGGAACTGGGCTCGGTTGTACGCCCACTCGACTCCGAGCTTCGTCGACGCGTCGAGGGTCGCCTCGACGATGATCGTCTCGATCAACACCTGCTCGGGCAAGCGGTCGAGCTGGGCGAGGATGCCGCGGATCAGTTCGGCGTTGTCGGGGGTGGTGACGACGATGATCGAGTTCGTGTTCGGATCGGGAATCGTGGTCACCTGACCCGTCAGGTCGCGAACGTTGACCACGCGCCCCTCCGCGTCGCGTCCGGCCTGAGCGCCGGGCCGTGCCTGGGCCCCCTGTCGGAACGCGCCGCCCGCTCCGCCCTGGAAGAACTGGGCGAACAGGTCGGTCTGGTCGACCGTCACGCGGGTTGCCAACTCTCCCTCTTCCGCATCGGGATCCGCGAGCTGGAGGTTCAGGTTGTTCACATCGTCGACGCCTCGGCCGAAACCGGTGCCCGGTCGGGTGCCGCCGCCCGCTCCGCCGAAGCCCGTGTTCCGGTTCTGGTTGTTGGTGCGGTTGAACGTCCCGCCCGGGTTGGTGCCCCGGTTGAACGTCCCCTGACCGCCCATGCCGGAGCGGGTGCCGAACGCGGAGTTGAGCAGGGACGCCATCTGGTCGGCGCGGGCGTTTTCGAGCGGAAAGACGAACGTCGACGTTTCGAGCTGGACCTCGGTGTCGATCTCCTTCAGCACGTCGGCGACGAGGGCGTGGTTCTCCTCGGTCGCGGTCACCACGAGAGAGTTGGTCCGATTGTCGGCGACGACGGTCCCGAACGCGGCCTGGAAACCGCCGAGGCGGATCGCCTGCTGGAAACGCTGCTCGGGCGGAATGTTGGTGCTGCCGAGTCCGCCGCGTCCCCGGGGTGCGTTCGAGACGAGGACGTTCTGAACGATCGGAGCGACTTCGTCGGCCAAGGCGTACTGCAGCCGGTAGACCCTGGCTCGCTGCGGAAGGTCGGTTTCCTTGTCGAGCTGGCGGATGAGCTCTCGAACCTGGCCTTGTTCGCGCTCCGGGGCGTTGACGATGACGGAGTTGCTGAAGTCGTCTGCCGACGCCCGGACGACGCTGGTGCCGCCCGGCCGGCCCATCGCGCCGCCGAATCTTCCGCCGAACCCGCCTCGGCCTTGC
>JBDNCL010000059.1:0-13404 GCA_046719655.1 Fimbriimonadaceae bacterium | reverse complement strand
GTCGCCCACATGACGAGGGGGTAGAACTCCCCGAACGGGATCCGCTTCTCCCTCAGATACCCTTCGCTGAACAGGATGGCCAGGAAGGCGGACAGGATCATCAGCAGCTGGGCCACGAGGGCGAACTGATCGCGGACCACCATGCCGCCGAACGTCTTGGCGAACGGCATTCCGAACTGCACGCAGACGGCGGCGGCGGCCGCGACCAGACCGATCAGACTCGTCCAGACGATCGGGTTGTTGTTCTGCTTGGGGCGGAACATCTCGATCGTGATGCCGACGATACCGGTCAGCGTCACGAGGATGACGGGCAGGATGATCAGCCAGTCGATGGTCGGGGGCGGAAACGCGGCTTCGAAGATGGTCATGCTATCGGTTCGCCTCGCTCAGATGGGAAAAGCGTTCGGGTCGGAAGCTCCAGTCGCCGCTCAGGGCGATCTCGGTCGACTCGCCGCCGGGGACGGCCAGCGCTCCGTTTCGAAGCGCGCGAACCTGCTCGACGGAGAAGCCGCTCGCGACCGGATCCCAGCCGAACGCGTGGGCGGGAAGGTCGGAGACGAAGTCGATGAAGTTCTGGACGCCCGGCTCGGCGACGACGAAGACGAGGTTGAAGACCGCGTCCTGGAACTCGGCCAGGATCTCGCGGTCGCGCTCGAGGTAGAAGCCCCCGTACTGCATCGGCGTGCACGCCGCCTCGTGGGCGCCGAAGACGGCGTAGACGATTCCGTCGGCCCCCGAATCGAGCGCCCCTTCGATTTCGGCGCGGGTTTGGGCGACGTACGCGTCCAGAGCGGCGGCTCCCTTCTCGGGGTCTCGGCGGTGGAGTTCGTTCAGGTCGACTCCGCCGGCGAGGGCTCTTCCGAGCGGGTTGGCGACGGGAACCAGCCGAACTTGGTCGCTGGTTGTGAGGCTCGCCGGCGACTCGCAGACGACGCCGTCGGACCCGGCCCCGCCGAAACCGACGACCGGCTGCCGATCGACCGGACCGCCGCGGCTGGCGGCCACGAGCCTCTCCCGGGACGTCACCGCGACCCGCCTCCTGCGCCGAGTCGGGCCTGCGGCCCGTCGGCGGCGGGTTCGGCCTGGGCCAGCGGCGACCGCCACGGATAGTGGACCCTGGCGGGGGCGACGACTTCGGTGTACACGGGCAGGGTCGTCGCGATCGACTCGCGGGTCCGCGGCTCGGTCCGCGCCAGGTTGCCGCGGCGGTCGATCTCCATCGTGACGTCGGTCCACAGTGGCCGCTGTCCCGGCTCGTTCAGGGCCATCATCCGCGCCGCGTGGATCGCCTTTTCGGTAGGAGCGAGGAAGGTGTTGGGGTGGAGACCGCCCCAGAAGATCAGGACGAGAAGGGGCAGGCACATCCCGATCTCCCAGGGCTTGAGATCTTTCAGCCGCCGGTTCTCCGGGTTTTCGTTCGGCCCGTAGAACATCTTCTGGAACATCCAGAGCAGGTACACGGCGGCGAGGATCACACCGGAGCCGGCGAGTACGGCGAACCAGATGTTCAGACCGTACATCCCGTTCACCGACGCCTCGAACGCGCCCATGAGGGCGAGGAACTCGCCGATGAAGCCGTTCGTTCCGGGCAGTCCGACGCTGGACAGCATGACGATCAGGAAGATCGTCGCGTAGATCGGCATCTGGGCCTTCAGGCCGCCAAAGTCCTTGAACATGCGGGTGTGCCGCCGCTCGTAGATCAGGCCGATGAGAAGGAACAGCGCGCCCGTGCTGATGCCGTGGTTCAGCTGCTGCATGGCGCCGCCCATCATGCCGCTGTGGGTCAGCGAGAAGATGCCCAGCATCACAAAGCCCATGTGGGCCACCGACGAATAGGCGACCAGCTTTTTCACGTCCGGTTGCACGGCGGCCACGATCGCACCGTACAGGATCCCGACCACGGCCAACACCATCAGGTGGGGCACGAACCGGGTCACGACGTCCGGGAAGAGGGGGAGGAGGAACCGAAGGAATCCGTAGGTTCCCATCTTCAGGAGAACGCCGGCCAGGATGATCGAGCCCGCGGTCGGAGCTTCGACGTGGGCGTCGGGCAGCCAGGTGTGGACCGGGAACGCGGGCGTCTTGACGAGGAAGGCCACGGCGAACGCCCAGAAGATCCAAGCCTGGAGCTGGATCGCCTCGCCCCACAGCCGTCCGTTCGCGACGTTCTGCTGGATCTCGAGCAGGTTGAACGACAGCCGCCCCGTCGCCTGGAACTGCAGGTAGGCGATCGTGATCATGCCGACCAACAGGAAGATCGAGCCGGCGAACGTGAAGATGAAGAACTTCAGACCCGCGTACCGCCTCCGCTCGCCGCCCCAGACCGCGATCAGCAGCCACATCGGGATGAGCGACGCCTCGAAGAACGTGTAGAAGAGGATCAGGTCGAGCGACAGGAAGACGCCGAGCATCGCCGTCTCCAGCAACAGCAGGAGGACGAGGTACTGCTTCAGGCGTTTGTCGACGTAGTAGCTGAACCAGAGGGCGATGATCTGGAGGAAGGCGGTCAGGACGACCAGCCAGATGCTGATGCCGTCGACGCCGAGGTGGTACGAGATCCCGAGCCGCTCGATCCACGGCATATACTCGACCATCTGGAAGTGGTAGCTCTCCGACCGGAACCGGAAGAGCACCAGCAACGACGCGGCGAACGTCAGTCCGGCAAAGAGCATCGCCACCGCCTTGAGCGTCTTCGGATTGCTGCTGGGGAGCAGCGCCAGACCGAGCGCGCCCAAGGCGGGCAGGAACAGCATCAGGCTGAGAATACCGAAACCGGTCGGTTGCATCTCCATCTTAAGCTAGACCTCCGTTGTCGGTCAGGATGCCGAGCACGACCATCGAGAGTCCGAACGTGGTTCCGGCGAAAGACTCGACAAGGGAAAAACCGATGGTCGGCACGGTGCCGACGGCGGCGAGGTGGACCGCTGGCACGCGGGGCCGGGTCCGCGGCCGAAACCCGCTCCCGAACTCGGGCGTCTTCACGGGCCACCCCCGACCGACCGCACCACGATCAGGAAGTACGCGAGAATGGCCACCGTGCCCACGAGCATCACGAGCGCGTAGGCCCGCGCATACCCGGTCTGGACAACCTTGAACAGGCGACCGAACTCGCCCGTCATCCAGGCGAGACCGTTGATGAAGCCGTCGATGACGCCGGAGTCGAGGCCGCGCCATGCCGCCTTGGCGACCTGATCGCCGCCCTCCAGGCTGGCCCGGGTGAGCAGGGAGTCGTATCCGAACTGCTGACCGAACAGGGTGCGGAGCGGGTGCCACGTCTTCTCGTCCGCCTCCTTCTTGGGCAGACCGCGCCCGTAGACCACCAGACCGTACAGGACGCCGAGGGCCCCGGCCGCGATGCTCATCGCCAGCAGATACTGGTGGACCCATCCTTCGGGGTAGCCGGGCACGACGTCCTTGCTCAGCACGGTCAAACCGGCGGGGTAGAGCCAGTTCTTGAACGTGTCGCCGAAGTAGAGCAGTCCGGCGAACACGGAGAAGACGGCCAGGACGGCCAGCGGAACCCACATGCTGGGGGGCACCTCCTTGGGTTCGTGTCGGGCGTCGAGCTCGTGGTGGTGGTGGTCGTCGTCGTGCTCGGCCGCCTGCCGGGCCGCCATCTCCTCGTCGGTGTAGAAGAAGCCGTGCACGTCTTCGCCGTGGTGGGCGTGAGACTCGTGGCTCTCGTGCGCGGGTTGCTCCTCGCCGTGAACGGGGCCGCCGGCGTGCCCGTCGGGGCCGTGACCGCCTCCGGCATGGGCCGGGATGAGCCTCCACCTCTCCTCCCGGCTGTAGAAGGTCAGGACGGTCATCCGGGTCATGTAGGCGGCGGTCAGCATCGCCACGACGAGAAGGATCCATCCGGTGGCGACGCCAACGTTGACGCCGCCGACCACGGCCGCCCGGTTTCCGAGGGCGCCGGCGATGATCGCTTCTTTGGACATGAAGCCGGACATGTAGGGGAAGCCGGCGATGGCGAGGTAGCCGATGATCATCGTGAAGGACGTGATCTTCAGGTACTTCGCGAGATTGCCGTAGTTCCGGATGTCCTGGTTGTGGGCCATCGCGTAGATCACGGCGCCCGAACCGAGGAACAGCAGGGCCTTGAAGAAGGCGTGGGTGACGACGTGGAACATCCCGGCCCAGAAGGCCCCGACGCCGCACGCAACGAACATGAATCCGAGCTGGCTGACCGTCGAGTAGGCGAGGATCTTCTTGATGTCGGTCTGCCCGAAGGCGACGAGGGCGGCGAAGATGGCGGTGAACGCGCCGATTCCGGCGATGATCGCCATGCCGACCGGGCTCATTTCGAACACGACGTGGAGTCGGTTCAGCATGAACACGCCGGCCGTGACCATGGTCGCGGCGTGGATGAGGGCGGACACGGGAGTCGGACCCGCCATCGCGTCCGGCAGCCAGACGTAGAGTGGGAACTGGGCCGACTTGCCCATCGCCCCGACGAACAGCAGGAGGGCGATGGCGGTGGCGACGACGGGTTGGTCGGCGAGGATGCGGGCGATGTTCGGAAGGATGACGTCGTAGCTGAGCCAGCGGTTGTCCGGCCACATGCCCTGCCCGATCGTGCCGGCGAGGAGAGCGACCAGCATCAGCATGCCGAGCGTGAGCCCCCAGTCGCCGATTCGGTTCACGATGAACGCCTTGTTGGCCGCCTTCGCGTTTTCGATGCCTTGGTACCAGAAGCCGATGAGCAGGTACGAGCAGAGGCCGACGCCTTCCCAGCCGATGAACATCATCAGCAGGTTGTTGCCCAGCACGAGGACGAGCATCGCCGCGATGAAGAGGTTCATGTAGGTGAAGAACCGGGTGTAGTCGCGGTCTTCCGCCATGTAGCCGGTGGCGTAGAGGTGGATCAGGGCGCCGATGCCGGTGACGATCAGAACCATCGTCATCGACAGGGGGTCGATCCGGACTTCGAACGGAACGCGCAGGCTGTCGAAGTTGATCCAGTCGAACAGGGTCAGGACCAACATTCGCGACGACGGCTCCATCTGGGCGAGCGTGTAGGTGATCGCGGCCCCGATCACGAACCCGATCGCCACCGGGGCGACCGCGAGGGCGCCCATCACCCGTCGGCCTTTGGCCGGTCCGAGCCGATCGACGACCTTCTTGCCGAAGAACGCCTGGACGAGAAAGCCGGCCAGGGGCAGGAAGAGGACGAGCCAGATGAGTGCAAAGATGTTGTCCATCGCCTATCCCCGCAACAGGTTCATATCGTCGATGTCGACTTCGTTCCGCAACCGGAAGATCGCCATGATGATCCCGAGACCGACGGCGACCTCGGCCGCGGCCACCGCCATCACGAAGATGACCATCATCGGTCCCGACATGAAGGACTCGACGTTGGTGCTGGCGTCGACCAGGCTGGAGGGTTGGAACCGGGCGAACGTCAGGAAGGTGAGGTTGACGGCGTTGAGCATCAGCTCGATGCACATGAAGATGACGATCGGGTTGCGTCGCACGATGACGCCGACCACGCCGGTGCAGAACATGAAGAGGCCGAGAGCGAGGTACATCCAAACGGGAACCATTCAGATCCTCCTCTTGGCCAGAAGAATCGACCCGACCACGCCGACCAGAAGCAAGATGCTGGTGATGAGAAACGGCCAGGAGTAGGTGGTGAAGAGGGCCCGCCCCATGGCCTCCGGTTGCCCGAAACCGGCCGGCGCCTCGGTGACGGGCAGACTCTGCATCGGTACGAGGACTTGCGCGAACACGAGCAGGAACAGCGCGACCCCGAACACGCTCCCGAACAGCCGTTTGAGGTCCCTCGTTTCGGTGAGCGCCTGGGGTCCCCCCAGATGCAGCATCATGATCGTGAAGAGGAACAGGACCATGATGGCCCCGGTGTAGACGAGTATCTGCACGATGCCGAGCAGTTCCGCGTTCAGCGAGAAGTACATCAACGCGAGCACGAAAAAGTTCAGCACCAGACAGAGCGCGGCCCGTACCGGGTTGCCGATGGCGACGACCCCGATCGCGGTCGCGACCGAGAGGCTCGCCAGGATCCCGAACAGGATCATCTGCGGTGTGATCTCCATTCCCTTCCGTTCCGTCCCCTTCCAACCCGTTCCCGGGGATCCGGCACCACCCTGCGCCGAACTCCCGGAATCCGTTGCCCGACCGCCGAGGCGGATCCGGGCGAAAACCGATCCGACTACTGACCGCCGTGCATCTCGACCGACCGAGGCTTCGGGTCGACGAGCGTGACGCTGCGGGATCCGAGTTGACCCTCCAGCCCCTTGCGCGAGGCCTTCAGATACGTGATGTAAAGCAGAACCAGGATCGCGGTTGCGCCCAGCCAGGCCAACCAGCCGCCGGCGACCCCGTACAGCTTGGTGCCGATCACCCAGATGCCGACGACCATGAAGTTGGCGACCGCCAGCGGGAGAAGCGACTTCCAGCCGAGGTTCATCAGCTGGTCGTATCGAAGCCTCGGGAGAGTGGCGCGCAGCCAGATGAAGCCCGAAAACACGAACGCGACCTTGATGAAGAACCAGACCGGTCCGAGCCAGTACACCAGCCCGTCCATGAACGCCGACAGTCCGGCGAAACCGGGATTGGCGGCGGCGAGACCGGACCAACTGATCGGCAGCGGGTTGTAGCCTCCGAGAAACACGGCCGTGAAGATCCCACTGAAGACGAGCATCGCCGCGTACTCGCCCATGAAGAACACGGCGAACTTCATCGACGAGTACTCGGTGTGGTAGCCGGCGATCAGCTCGTTCTCGGCTTCGGGCAGGTCGAACGGAGCGCGGTTGGTCTCGGCGACCATGCAGATCAGGAAGATCGCGGCCGCGACCAACCCGAACGGAGTGAGAATGAACCAGTTTTGGAGTCCGGGCAGCACGCCCCACAGAGGACCTTCCTGGTACCGGACCATCTCCGTCATCTTCAGCGAGCCGACGGCGGTGACCACGGCGGCGAGCGCCATTCCCATCGCCAGCTCGTAGCTGATCAGCTGGGCCGAGGAGCGGAGGCCGCCCAGAAGCGAATACTTGTTGTTCGAAGCGTAGCCCGCCAGAACGACGCCGTAGACCCCGAGCGAGCTGATCGCGATGACGTAGAGGATGCCGACGTTGACGTCGGCCACCGGCGACAGCAGGCTGAGCGGTCCGTAGTGCGGAGCCCACGGGAGAGTCGCTCCGAGAGCGAAGGCCGGAAAGAGGGCCACGGCGGGAGCGATGAAATAGATGAACCGATCGGCGGCATTCGGCGTGATGTCCTCTTTCAGAAAGAGCTTGACGCCGTCCGCGATCGGTTGGAGGAGCCCGAACGTCCGGATCTTCTTGCCCGCGAGCGGTTTGATCGGAAACGAGGCCGGAAGCGTGATCGTTCCCGTTATGTTCGGGCCGATGCGGTCCTGCATCCAGCTGAGCAGGCGGCGTTCCCACCAGATGCAGCCCGGAACGAGAGCGAGGATGAAGCCGACGAGGAGCAGGACGCGAACGATCGCCTGCACCAGTTCCGGTTGTGCCGCCAGCCAGTTGAAGACAGATTCCATTCTGAGGCTCGGATAACTTTACCTTCTCGAATTTGGCACCTAAGCCGTTCCGCCCGTGCGTCCGGAACCGAAATCGAGCCGTTCCGCGGGTCTCGTCCCGACTCAGCCGGCGGCGATCACCCCTTCTCCGTCGAGGTTCGCGTAGTTGGCGGCGGCATAGGCGGGAACCACCTGGCCGATCTCCGCCATGACGTCGCGGGCGTGGAACAGCGGGGCCTGGGGCTTGGCCCGCAGCATGACTTCCTGGACCGCCTTCCAGCCCGGCTTGGCGTCGCCGCGCGCCGGCAGAACGGCCTTGAATCGCTGGACGCGCCGCTCGAGGTTCGTGGTCG
Organism: Fimbriimonadaceae bacterium; assembly: GCA_046719655.1. Taxonomy (GTDB): domain Bacteria; phylum Armatimonadota; class Fimbriimonadia; order Fimbriimonadales; family Fimbriimonadaceae; genus JBDNCL01. The sequence continues at coordinate 5,553 of JBDNCL010000059.1, read as the reverse complement.
TGCTGTCGTCCTCGGCCGGGGCCGTCATCGGAAGCACCACGCTCGCGTAGGGCACAGCCTCGCTCTCCTCGATCGCCTGGACGACGAGAAACTCCACGTTTTCCAAGGCCTGGGTCACCCGTTCGCGGTCCAACCCGACGGCGAAGGGGTCGAGGCCGATCAGCCAGAGGGCCTTGAGTCGGCCCTCGGACGCCGCTCGGAGCATCTCGTGGGTCCCGAGACCGGGCTCGCCCTCCACCGGACGTCCTCCCGGCAGTCGGTCGGGAAGGAAGCCGAGGTCCCGCGCCCCCTGATGGGAGGCTTGACGGGCGAAGCAGTCGACGCTCGCCCCGCAGGCGTCTCCCAGAGCGTCGAGCAGGCGCAGGACGGCGGGACCGTCCTCGAGGTCGAAGATGCCGTGGGTGGTGACGATGCCCGAGCCCTTCTCGAGCAGGCGCACCGTTTCCCGGACCGCGTCGGCCGAGACTCCGCACAGGGCTTCGGCCTGGACGGCGTCGACGCCGGCCGCCTCCTGCCTGGCGCTTTCGGCGACGGGACGGCCAGCCGCCGCCGCCTCCGTCACCAAGGCCTTCGCCAGGGTGAGTTCGGTTCCCGGCCGATATCGGAGGAGGCTGTGGGCGAAGCTGTCGGCGTCGGTTCCCGCGTGGTGGGCGACCACGACCTTCATGCCGCGCTGGAACCACCCCTTGCGGATCCGCAGGTGGAGGATCGGCTCCTCGTCGGCCGGCGACGTGCCGAACAGCAAGACGGACGGCCGGTGCTCGAAGGAGGCGATCAGAGACGGCGCGGGCCGGTCGGAAAGATCGACCAGGTGCTTCTCGAACCGATGGTCGACGTTGTTGCTCGAAAAGTGCACCCGGAACAGCTTCTGCAGAAGGTACAGGGCCTCGTTGGAGACCATGGGACCGGCGAGGGCGCCGACCTGGTTGCCGCCCGGCGCAAACCCTTCCAGAATCTGCGCGTAAGCCGACGCCCAGTCGCTCGCGACCAGCCGGTCGTCCTTCCGGACCAGGACGCGGTCCAGCCGCTTGTCCGAATTGTAGAAGTCGTGCCCAAACTTGCCGCGGTCGCAGGTCCACTCCTCGTTGACCGCCTCGTTGGTGCGGCCGTTGATTCGGACCATCCGGCCCGCCCGGTAGTCGAACCAGATGTTGCACCCGTTCGAGCACAGGGTGCAGACGCCCGGCTTGGTCTCCAGGTCCCACGGTCGGGCCCGGAAGCGGTACTTGCTGCTGGTCAGGGCGCCGACCGGGCAAATCTCGATGACGTTGCCGCTGAACTTGGACTCGAAGTCGGTCAGCTCGAACGTCGACGGCTGCATGCTGGCGCCCCGGAACCGGAACGCGAGCTGGCTGTCGCCCGAGATCTCCTCCGTGAAGCGGACGCACCGCCCGCACTGGATGCACCGCTCCAGGTCGAGAGTGACGTACTGGGACAGCGGAAACGCCTTCGGCAGGTGGCGCTTGATCTCGACGAACCGGCTCGTCGAGGGACCATAGAAGAGCGTGTTGTTCTGGAGCGGGCACTCCCCTCCTCGGTCGCAGATCGGGCAGTCGAGGGGGTGGTTGATCAGGAGGAACTCGAGGACGCCGCGGCGGTCGTTGTGCACCATCTCGGTGTCGGTGAACACGACCATTCCGTCCGAAGCAGGGAGGGTGCAGGCGGCCTGCGGCTTCGGCATCTTGCGTACCGACCCGTCCGGCTGCTTGAAGCCCACCTCGACGAGACACATCCGGCACATCCCCACCGGCTTCATGCGGGGGTGGTAGCAGAAGATGGGAATCTCGAGACCGACTCGCTTGACCGACTCGACGATGAGTTCGCCCTTGGGGACCTGTACGTCGACGTCGTTGATCGTGATCGTGACCGTATCGCTTGCGACCGCTGCCATGGTTGATGCCCGTCCTGAGCGCAACCCGGCGGCGAGCGGCGGAGGCGCACGCGGCGGACCGAGGTTGCGGAGTGTGTGTACCCGATCGGGTTCTACGAAGGCGCGGTGGGCCGGGACGGCGCGACACGACGAAGGGAGAAAGGTGTCGTCGGCCGAAGGCGACGAACCGAGCTACTTGTCCCCTTGTCCGTCGTAGGCGGCGACCAGAATCTCGGCTGCCCGGTGGGGGCTGATCGCCCCGGAACGCACCTGAGCCTCGAGTCGGGCCAAAGTTTGCCGAACCGCCTCGTCCCGGTAGAAACGCTCCATCAGCGTCGTTTCCACCGACGACCGCAACCACTCGACCGCCTGCTTGGCGCGTCGGGCTTCGAAGAACCCCTTGCTCTGCATCTCCCGCTGGTGGCGTCGGATTTCGTGCCAGACCTTCTCGATCCCCTCGCCCGTGACCGACGAGCACAGCAGCACGGGCGGGAACCAGCCGCTCGCGTCGGGAGGGAAGAAGTGGAGCGCGTTCTGGGTGTTGCGCTGTGCGATCTTGGCCCGGGCGATGTTGTCGCCGTCCACCTTTGTGATCGCGAGGACGTCGGCCATCTCCATGATCCCGCGCTTGATGCCCTGCAGCTCGTCGCCCGCGCCCGCCAACATCAGGAGCAGGAAGCAGTCGACCATCGAGTGGACCGCGCTCTCAGACTGGCCGACGCCGACCGTCTCGACGAAAACGACGTCGTAGCCGGCCGCCTCGCAGAGCAGCATGGCCTCGCGTGTGCGCCGCGTGACGCCGCCCAGCGAACCCCGCGACGGCGACGGCCGGACGAAGGCGTTCGGGTTGGCGGCCAGCACCGTCATCCGGCTCTTGTCGCCGAGGATGCTTCCGCCGGTCACCTGGCTGCTGGGATCGATGGCGAGCACGGCGATCTTGTGCCCCTCCTTCTCGACCAACAGCCTTCCGAGCGCTTCGATGAACGTCGACTTTCCGACTCCCGGCACGCCGGTGATGCCGACCCGAAGCGACTTTCCGGAATGGGGCGCACAGCCGTCGACGATGGATCGCGCCAGCTCCCCGTCTTCGCGACGGGTGCTTTCGATCAGGGTGATCGCCTGGCTGAGGGCGCCGCGGTCGCCCGCGAGGATGAGTCCCACCATCTCCTCGGCCGAACGTCGCTTCGGCCTCGGCTTGGGCACGAACGAACGGTTCAGACTGGGCGGCTGGGTGATCCCGGCGACTTCGGTCAGAGCGGAATCCTCGGCTGGCATGTAGGTCCAGTTTATCGCGGAAGGCTCGGGCAAGTTCGGGTTGCGTCGGTCGCGCTTCGGCGGTCGTCTAGTATGCTCGCACGCGGACATGAGGGGCACCCTGCTCAACACGGCCACGGTGGCGGTCGGCGGCTTCGTCGGATGGCGCTTGGGCGACGTCGTTCCCGACGAGACGGGGCGCCTGGCGCTGGCCGGACTCGGTCTCGTGACCGTCGGTCTCGGCCTCAAGCAGCTCCTCGGCACCAAGTCGTTTCCGGGTCTGGCCGTGGCCCTGGTGGTGGGCGGCGTGTTGGGGCACCTGGCCGGCATCCCGGTCGGCATCGACGCCTTCGCCGCGTGGGCCAGAGAGACCCTCGGAGGAACCGGGCGCTTTCAGGAGGCCGTCGTCCTCACGTCGGTTCTGTTCTGCATCGGGCCGATGACGCTTCTCGGTTGTCTGCGGGACGGGATCGAGGGCGACATCGAGCTTCTCGCCGTCAAGTCGACGTTGGACGGGTTCGCCGCCCTCATGTTTGCGGCCGCGATGGGACCGGGCGTCCTGGTGACGGCGTTCGTGGTCCTGGTTTTTCAAGGCGCGCTGACGCTTTTGGCACGTCCCCTGAAGCGGGTCTTGGAGGACGAGTCTCTGGTCGGCGAGATGGTCGCGGTCGGCGGCGCGATGCTGGTGGCGATCGGCTTCGGGTTGCTCGAGATGCTCGAACTCCACGTGTCGTCCTTCCTGCCCGCGCTCGCGCTGGCTCCGATCTTTGCCGCGATGGGGCGCGTGTGGCGCCGGCGCCGCGAATCCGTCGCCCGACCCGTCGGATCGCAAGAACCGCCCCGGTAGTCTTGAAGGCTCAGCCATGCCCAAAACGCGATACGATCGAGCCCGAGCCGACCTCGAAGCGACGATTGTCCGGGGATCCGTCGAGCCGAAGTGGTCCGCCGACGGGGAATCGTTCACCTACGTCCTCGGCGGGACCCTCTTCCGCTACGATCTCTCCGGCCGGCAGGCCGTCGCGCTGGGGAAGGCCCCCAGGACTCGGAAGAAGAAGCCGGACGGGCCGGAACGCGGACGCCAGCACGCCGAGACCGCGTCTCCCGACGGACGGCTCGTGGCCCGTTGCGACGGTCACAACGTCGCCGTCTTCACGAAGCGGGGTCGGCTGGCGAGGCGCGTGACCCGGGAAGGGGACCCGGACAAGCGGCTCAAGTTCGGCACCGCGAGCTGGGTGTACGGCGAGGAGCTCGGCGTCAAGGAGGCGATGTGGTGGTCGCCGGACGGAAATCGGCTGGCGTTCTACCGGTTCGACGAGTCGAACGTGACCCAGACCTTCGTGATCCGCGACCAGGTGCGCTTCATCCCCCGTTTGGAGACCGAGGCCTATCCCAAAGCGGGAACGGACAACCCGTCGGTCGGGCTCCGGGTCTACCACCTCGCGTCGAAGACCACGATCGTGCTGGACACCGGTTTCCGGTCGGGGCTCGGCGACCCGGACGGGGCCGAGCTGGCCCACTACATCTACGGCGTGCGGTGGTCTCCCCAAGGGGACGAACTGCTCTTCGTGCGGACCAACCGAAAGCAGAACGTCAAGGAGTTCTGCGCGGCCGACCCGACGACCGGGGCGTGCCGGACCCTGTTTCGAGACGAGCACCCCGCGAGCTGGGTCGAGGGTTCGGGGCCGGTCGCGTTCTTCGCCAACGGAGGGGTCATGGCGGGACGGTTCCTCGTCGTATCGGAACGCAACGGGTTCCGGAACCTGTACGTCGGCTCGATGGCGGGCGGTGACCTCGTGCCGTTGACCCGACATCGGTTCGACGTCGTCGGGCTGATTCGTCTGGACGAGGAGTTCGGTTGGATCTACTACACGGGTCGGAGCGGGACCAACCCGTACCGGATCCAGCTCCATCGGTGTCGGTTCGACGGGCGCGACGACGAGCGTCTGACCGACCCCGAACTGTCCCACCGGGTGGCCTTTTCGCCCGACGGCCGGCACTTCCTGGACGTGGCGGAGAACCTGATCACCCCGCCGAAGACCCTGCTCTGCGCCGCCGACGGTTCCGTTCTTTCGGTCGTGGCCGTTTCCGACCGATCGCGAGCCGAAGGGCGCGACCTGCCTCCGGTCGAGCGATTGGAGCTGGTGGCCGCCGACGGGAAGACGACGATCTACGGACGGCTCTACCGGCCGGAAGGCTTCGACCCCGGGAGGCGCTACCCGCTGATCGTTTCGGTGTACGCCGGTCCCGAGTCGGGCGGCGCTGGGGAGCTGTACGAATTTCCGCACCCCCTCACCGCCTTCGGATTTCTGGTGGCTGCCGTCGACGGTCGGGGGACGTCGGGTCGCGGAAAGGCGTTCCGAGACGCGGTGTACGAGAAGCTCGGGATCGTCGAAATCGACGATCAGGCGGCTGCCGTACGCCAGCTGGGA
>JBDNCL010000058.1:0-13443 GCA_046719655.1 Fimbriimonadaceae bacterium | reverse complement strand
GGTCCGTCACTTCGTGCCTCAAGACCGCGAGATGGGGATGCCCGAACGGTGGCATTTCGACACCGACTTCCAGAACGTCTACGAGGCGGCCTGGTTCGGGTGTCCGGTGGTGTACGACGGCGACCTACCCCGGACACCCAACCGATCCTCACCGACGAGAACAAGGTCGCGTTCCTTTCCAAGCCGATACCAGACCCGTTCGAGGGCCCTTTTTTGCAGCGGGTCTGGGAGTTTCACGAGCGGTTCCAGCAGTGGGAGTCCGAGGGTCGGGAGTTCGGCGGCGAGGACTGGGGGTTCGACGCGCGGCCGATCGAGACGGGAGTGCCGAGCGGGATCGGCACCGACGGCCCGATGACGGTCGCATGCAACATCCGAGGCGCCACCGAGTTCTGCATCGACCTTCTCGAGGACCCGGCGTACGCCGACGATCTGCTCGCCTACATCACAGAAGCCACCATCGTTCGGATGCGGGCATACCGAAAGAGGCTCGGACTCCCGGAGAAAACGGACGGATTCGGGTTCGCCGACGACTCGATCGCCATGCTGTCGACGGAGACGGTTCTGGAGCGGCTCGGGCCCCACTATCGGCGGCTGATCGGCGAGCTGTCGAACGGCGGCCCCGGTTTCATGCACCTGTGCGGCGACGCGACGCGGCACTTTCCGATGCTCCACCGCGAGTTCAACGTGTACTCGTTCGACACAGGCTTTCCGGTCGATTTCGGGTGGCTTCGGCGGGAGCTGGGTCCCGACGTCCAGATCCAGGGAGGGCCGCCGGTGCCGTTCCTTCAAGAGGCGACGCCGGCCCAGGTGAGGGAGCGCGTGCGCGACATCCTGCAAAGCGGGATCATGGAGGGGGGCCTCTTCATCCTCCGAGAGGGCAACAACCTGCCGCCCGGCGTTCCGATGGAGAACCTGTGGGCGATGTACGAGGCAGGCGTGGAGTTCGGCCGGTACCCGGCCCCGGCAGCCTGACGATCGCGGGGAGACTCATGGGCAGACACGACTACCGAAAGCTGGCAGAAGAGGGCTTGGCGATGCCGGTCGGCACCGACCTCGTCCTCCACGAGAAGGCGGACCGCGCCGCGATTCTGATCGACGGTTCCCGTCTGGGCGCCGTCGTCGCCGAAGCGGCGGCCCGTTACCAGACCCCGCTCGCCTTCCCGCTCATGGACCTCACGGTCGAAAAGGGGGCGATCGCGGCCGCGCTCGGCGTCGCGCCGGATTCGGTGGAGTCGTTCCACGTGGACCAACCGTTTGCCGAGGAGCAGGCGCGTCGGATCGCGGACAGCGTCCGGACTGCGCCGACGGCCCGGATGGCGGCCAACACGGAGGCGATCCGGTACGTCGCCCGGGCGACGGATCGGATACCCGTCGGCATGAGCATCGGGCCTTTCTCTCTGACGACCAAGCTGATCGCCGACCCGATCACCCCCGTCTTCCTCAGCGGATCGGGCCTCGGGGCCGACGACGAGCCCGAGATCGCCGTGCTGGAGTCGGTGCTGGCGGTCGCCGAGGCCGTCGTGGCCGAGTCGCTGCGCCATCAGGCCCGGGCGGGGGCGGCCGCCGTCTTCGTGTGCGAGCCCGCGGCCAACATCGCGTACTTCAGCCCGAACCAGCTCGCCGAGGGAGCTACGACCTTCGAACGGTACGCGCTCGCCCCCAACCGTCGGCTCAAGGCATTGCTGGACGAGTTGGGGGTCGACCTGATCTTCCACGACTGCGGCGAGCTGACCGACGACATGGTGCGCGCGTTCGGAGCCCTGAAGCCGGCCATCCTATCGCTCGGGAGCTCCCGCCGGCTCTGGGAAGACGCGTCCCTCGTTCCCGAGGATGTCGTCCTCTACGGAAACCTGCCGTCGAAGAAGTTTTACTCCGACGAGCTGATCACGGTGTCGAGCGTCGCCGAGATGGCGGCCGAACTCATCGCCAGGATGCGGCAGGTCGGGCATCCGTTCATTCTCGGTTCGGAGTGCGACGTGCTCTCGGTCGCCGGTGCCGAGGATCGGATCAAGGCCAAGGTGGCGAGCTTTTTGGCGGCGGCGGCGGCGGCGCGAGGGTCGAGATGACGGCTCGTCGGCCGGGGCTGACGGCGGCGCTCGCGGGCGGGCGTCTGACCGGCGACGGGGCCATGGGCACCCAGCTGCTTGCCCGGGGCCTCCGGCCGGGCGAATCTTCCGCCCTGTGGACGCTCGCCCGGCCCGACGACGTGATCGCGGTCCACGCGGCCTACGTGGGAGCGGGCGCCGACTTCGTGACGACGAACACCTTTTCGGCCTCGATCGCCATGCTGGAGATGCACGGGTTCGCCGAGCGGTGCCGCGAGATCAATCGGGTCGGCGCCGAGCTGGCCCGGTCGGCGGCCGGCGACCGGGCGTGGGTTTTGGGCGACATCGGCCCGTTCGGGGGCTTTCTCGAACCGATCGGCGAAAAGGACCCGGAGGCGTTCCGTCGTGAGGCGGAGGTTCAGGTTGCCGGTCTTGCGGAAGGGGGCGTGGACGCGTTTCTCATCGAGACGATGGCGGACCCAGCCGAAGTCGAGGTGCTGGCAGCCGCGTGCCGGGCCGTCGCCCCGGACCGTCCCGTTTTCGCAACCTACTCGTTCGTCAAGGGGATCGACGGAAGTTTTCGGACCCTCATGGGCACGGGTGTGGCCGATTTGGTGCGCCGCACCGTCGACTTCGGGGTCGACGCGGTCGGGGCGAACTGCGGCACCGGTCTCAGCCTGGCCGACTGCGAGGCGCTGGCATCTGAGATTTGCGGGGCGTCGTCCGGCGCCGCCGTCGTCGTGCAGCCCAATGCCGGGGCCCCGATCGAGGTCGACGGTCGGTTTGTGTACGCGGCCGGGCCCGAAGAGTTCGGCCGCACCGCGCGGACGTGCTGGGAAGCGGGCGTCCGGGTGTTCGGCGGCTGTTGCGGAACGACGCCCGACCACATCGCGGCCGCGAACGCGTCGCGAGTCTAGAGGAGCTCGGCCTGAACGGCGGGCGCCGCCGCGGCTCGAATCGCCGCCGGCTCGACCTCGCGGGCTTCGGCCAGCAGTCGGTCGGCCAGGGCCACGGCGGCGAAGTCGCCGACCCGAACGCTGCACTGCCGGAAGTTCACGAGGAGCTTGAAGTGCAGGTACGGGTAGTCGAGGAGGGCCTGGCTGTAGAGCCAGCGCGCTTCGCGATAGTCTCCGAGCTGGACCATGCATTCGGCCAGCCGAACGATCGACTCGCGGTCGCCGAGTCGATGCAGAATCTCGTCGTACAGGTCGGCCGCCTCCTGCCATCGGCCTTCGGCTTCGAGGACCCGACCGTGGGCGTAGCCCGCTTCCGCCCCGGCTTCGGCCGCCTGTTCGGCACGCTGACGCGCGAGGTCGAACTGGCGGACGGCGGCGTGGGCCTCGCTGGCGGCCAGGAGCACTTCGGCCTGCGGGACGACGGGCTCGGCGGCCAGCTCCAGGACGTCGCCGAACCGCCCCATCGCGAGCAGAATCACGGCCTTTTCCTCGCGGGCCTCGTGGGGCGTCAGCTCCCGGCGGGCGACCATGTCGTCGACCTCCTGAAGAGCGGCGGTCCACTCCTCCGCCTCGCAGAGGGCGACGAGCCGCGGAGAAGCGTCCTCGTGCCCGCCGTGTCGGGCGGAGAGGAACTGCAGGCGGGTCGGCTTTGCCGCCAGCCGGCGCCAAAAAGAGCCCGCTCCGACTTCGTTGCCCGCCGTCTCGAGGACGATCGCGGCGCAGGCCCCGAGGATGGCAAATCCGGTGGGCAACCCCATGAGCGGGATCGTCGCGAGGGCGAGCTGGCCGACGAGCCGCAAGCCTCGGCGCAGGGAGAGGGTTTCGCCCCGGAGCAGTCTGAGCAGCACCGGTGTGGCGCCGAAGGCGACCAGACCGGCGAGATCGATCCGTCCGAACAGGAGGAAGAGCACCGAGGCGGCGTGGGTCGCCAGCAGGGGCCACCCCGTCATGCGGAGCCCGCGGCGGTGCATGACCCGGACCGCGATCAGAGAGTAGACGAGGATCGAGCCGCTCAGCAGAGCCCACGCGACCCGGAACGCTTCCGAGGGGATCACCCCGATCCAAGGCGCGGCCAGGAACGCCAAGATGCCGAATCGGGGGACCAGCCAGGTGCCGAGGGTCCACTGCCAGGCACGGTTGCCGTACCGACGGCGGCGGATGCGACGGAGCATCCCGTTCAGGGCCCCGCGCACGCTTTTTCGAATGGACCGTTGCTGTTTGCCTCCCAAACTGATCGACCGTCCCCATCCCGCGGCAGGGTCCGCCGTCCCGACGGGATCGAAACGGAGGGCTTCACGCAGGCTCGACTGGACTATGGCGGACTTCCCTCGGCTTGGCTAGTCCGTTATTTGGAATTCCGGTGGTGATTGCAGGGTTCTCCGAACAAAACTGGCAAACACGCCGGGTACCGAATCGAGGGTTACCCGCAACGATGCGGGCAGGATGAGGGCGTTTCGAACTTGTTCGGGGCCCGCAGAGATTCCCCTTTTCGGCATCGGTGTTTCTGTACAGCGCGCTAGAATCCGGACATGATCGTCGGAGTTCTGCGTATCGGTCTGAGGCTCGAAGGGTGCCGGTCTCTCAAAGAGAAGCGGCGCATCGTGCGGAGTCTCATCGATCGCGCCCGGCGGCAGTCGGGGGCGTCGGTTTCCGAGGTGGGCGACCAGAACCTGTGGGGCAACGCCGAGATCGGCGCCGCCCTCGTCAGCGGATCGCCCGGCGTGGCCGAGTCGGCGCTGGCCCGGGTGAGACAGATGTTCGAGGAATCGGGGGTGGCCGCGGTCACCGACGTGAGCTACGAGACCATCCGCCTGTGAGGCGGACGGCGGGGTGACGGACGCGCGCGCGCCGTCGTAAGGACAGGCATGAAGGTTTGGCCCATATTGGCGACCGCTCTGGCCGCGACCGGCATCTTCACCCTGGCACCGCGTCTGGCCGGTCAAGAAGTGAGGGTCGAAGGCATCGCGACGGCGAGCCCCAAGCGAGCCGACAAAGTCGTTCTTTCGGACGAGGAGTGGCGCAAGCGGCTGACTCCCGAACAGTTCCGGATCCTGCGAGGCAAGGGGACCGAGCCCGCGTTCTGCGGCGTCAACCTCGACCATCAGGGGGACGGAATCTATCACTGCGTCGGGTGCGATCTGCCCCTCTTCAAGGCGACCACGAAGTTCAACTCGCGCACCGGCTGGCCGTCGTTCTTCGAGCCGGTTTCGAAGGACAGCGTGTGGTTCAAGAGGGACACGAGCTACGGGATGATCCGAACCGAGGTGCTGTGCGCCCGCTGCGACGGCCACCTCGGTCATGTGTTCGACGACGGTCCGCCGCCGACCGGTCTGCGCTACTGCATCAACGGCACGATTCTGAACTTCAAGCCGTCGCCGAGACGCTGATTACCCGCTCGCCATACGGAGTGGGTCGGACTCAGGGCGGGTCTTGCTAGACTTGGGCATGGACCTGTTCGAACCGAGTTTCGACGCCGAACCGTACGCCTACGTCGACGACAGGCTCGCGGAGGTCGCGTTTCCGTTGGGGGGAGTGGGAGCGGGATGCGTCAGCCTGGAAGGGCGCGGCGCCCTCGGCGACTGGGAGATTTTCGGTCGTCCGAACAAAGGCTCGATCCTGCCCAACGCGTTTCCGATCCTGTGGACTCAGGCCGAAGGACACGATCCCGACGTGCGGGTCGTACACGGACCTCGGCGGCGGCTTTTTCTGGGTTCGGGCTCAGGGTATGGCGGCTATGGTTCGGGCAACCTCGGCCAAGGCGGAGGGTTGCCCCACTTTCCGGGCAACCGATTTTGGGGCACGTTTCCGGTAGCCCGAATCGAATTCGAGCACCCCAGCCATCCGTTGGACGTGCGGCTGGCCGCGTACAGCCCGTTCATCCCGCTGGCGAGCCGCGACTCGGGCATGCCGCTGGCGGCGTTGGTCTATCGGTTGAAGAACCGGAGCGACCGGACCGTCCGGGCCGTTCTCGCCTGGAACCTCGAGAACCCGGTCGGCTTCGGATACCGGCCCGGCGGGGAGGACGATTCGGCCGCCCGCGCGGAAGATGTCGCCTGGTGCCGGTACACGATCCGGGGGGGATTCCGCGGACTGACGTTCGGCAACGACCGGTTCCCCCCGGGGCACCCCGGCGCCGGAACGTTCGCGATCGCGACGGACTGGGCGGAAGGCGGCCACTGCCCCCGATGGTACGAGGACGCCTGGTTCGACTCTCTGCAGGACTTCTGGACCCGCTTCGCGGTCGACGGCTCGCTCGACGAGTCGGCTCCCAACGAACCCGGGAAGCGCGGAACGGCCTCGCTCAGTCTGAAGGCCGACATCGCCCCCGGCCGCTCGGTGGAGATGCCGTTTGTGCTGGCCTGGTGCTTTCCGTGGGCCGACCGCTACTGGGACCTCCGGCACGAACCCGTGCCCGAGCCTTGGCGGCGTTGGTACGCCACCGAATGGGAGACGGCCTGGGACGTGGCGACCGAGTTTTTGAGCCGCCGCGTCGAGTTGACCGACCGGACGCTGGCGTTCGAGCACGCGCTCCACTCGACGACCCTGCCGCCCGAGGTGGTCGAGTCGGTCGCGTCCACCGCCTCCATCTTGCGGACGCCGACGGTCGACCGGCTGGAAGACGGCACGCTCTGGGCCTGGGAGGGGTGCCATATCGACAGCGGGTGTTGCCCCGGCAGCTGCTCCCACGTCTGGAACTACGCCGTCGCGCACGCCCACCTGTTTCCCGACCTGCAGGCGTCGATGCTCGATTCGCATTTCGAGTTCGGCTTCAACTGCGGGCCGCTGGGCGAGAAAGGGGGGATGAACTTCCGCCTGATGGTGCCCCTCGCGCAGGGATCGCTCCCCTGGCACATCGCCAGCGACGGCCAGATGGGGCTGATCGTTCAGGCGTACCGGGACTGGCGGATGTCGGGCGACCGCAAGGCCCTCGAGAGGCGATGGCCGGCGATGAAGCGGGCGCTGAGCTACGCGTGGGTGGCTTGGGACACGGATCGGGACGGTCTCGTCGACGGCGACCAGCACAACACGTACGACATCAACTTCCAGGGCCCGAACCCGCTGAGCCAGTTCTTCTACCTCGCCGCGCTGCGCGCCGGCGAAGAGGCGGCGCGGGTCGTGGGGGACGAGGCGTTCGCCGCCGAGTGCGGCAACCTGTTCGAGTCGGGCCGCAACCGGACGGTCGAGAGGCTTTGGAACGGAGAGTACTTCCAGCAGGACTGCGATGTCTTGGGGCCGGACGCTCCGAAATATCAGCACGGGTCCGGGTGCCTGAGCGACCAGGTTTTCGGGCAACAGGCGGCGACGCTGGCCGGTTTGGGGGACCTCGTGCCGCCGGAGTTCGTCCGGTCGAGCCTCCAGGCGATTTTCCGGCACAACTTTCGCGACCCGATCGGCGATCACCCGAATCTGCAACGGGTATTTGCCCTTTCCGACGAGTCCGGGCTCCTGCTGTGTTCTTGGCCGAAGGGCGGGCGGCCGCGGTTCCCGTTCGTGTACTCGGACGAGGTGTGGACCGGCGTCGAGTACCAGGTTGCGACCCATCTGGCCCTGGTCGGTCTGGAGACCGAGGCGATCACCCTGGCGGCCGCCGTGCGTCGACGATACGACGGCCGTCGCCGAAACCCGTACAACGAAGTCGAATGCGGTTCGCACTACGCGCGGGCCCTGGCCAGCTACGGTCTGCTGGTGGCCCTGTCGGGGATCCGGATCGATCTGGCCGCCAACGAGATCCGCGTGAGCCGACGGGCCTTACCGGGGCGGTACCTGTTTTCCTGTCCGGCGGCCTGGGGAACGATTTCGGTCCCTCAAAGGGGTTCGCCGGATCGGATCGAAGTCCATGTCGTCGAGGGGCAGCTTCCCGGCGGGATTCGGATCGTCGAGACCGACGGCTAGACTTCGCCGATTTGCGCGATGGCCCGCCATTGTCGGATAATGGGGGACACGATGTGGAGTGTCCTGCTGATAGCCGGTCAGGTCCTGGCCGGCGGATGTTGCGGCTCGCCCGTGACCCTTTCCGACCAACTTTGGGCCCAGACGAACCCCGATTCCGCCCGGCAGATTTTGCCCCCGGCCCGACCGCCGATCGGGGAGTGGCGCAACAACTTCAATCCGGACGGGACGCCGAAGCCCCTCCGGGACCCGGCGGACACCACGCTTTGGCCGAATACGACGAGTCGGGCCAACAGCGACATCTGGATTGCCAGAAACCACGACCGAATCCGGCAAATGCGGCCCCGGATTCTCGTGATCAACTTCGCCAACCGGGCCACCGACGAGCAGGTCGAGCGCATCGCCTGGAATAAGATCGCGGCTCTCAACGAGAGCAGCCGCTACCACGGCTTCGCCAATCCGGAGGCGCCGATGTTCCTCGAGTTCGGCGTGTGGAGGGTCGTCAACCTCGGCGAGCCCGACGGTCCCGCCGATCTCAACTCGACGAAGGCGCCGGTGAAGCCGGGCGTCCGCGAGCCGCACGTGAACTGCGATTACGGCGCCTTCTTTTCCGACGCGTTCGCCCGCCACATCGGGGTCCGCGACCCGCGCGACCGCAATCGGTACCTGAACCTGGTCGATCTGGTCGACATGGGGTACGTCCACGAGGTCTGGTTCACGGCCGAGGCGGACGGGGTTTTCCGGTGCCTCGAGGTCGTCGAACTGAAGCCGCAGTACGACGAGAATTTCGAGAAGGTGCCCGGGAAGTACGTGCAGTCCGGCAACGGAGGCGACCCCGACCAACCCTGGACCGGGCGCTCGGTCCGCCTGAACATGATGAACATCGACCGCGGCATCGGCTGCAGCATGGAGAATCTGGGGCACGGTCTGGAGGGCATGGCGCACGGGGGCGCGATCCCGTACTTCCGGCACTACTTCTACGAGTTCGCCGGATTCGACCTCGACACCCGCTTCAAACTGCCGTGGAACTCGTTCTATCCGCTCTGGGGAGAAAACCGGGGCATCAGCTACCCGAACCCGAACACGGCCGTCGTTCGAGACGGGGACCGGACTTGGCGGCTCGAAAACTACGTCGCGTTCGGAGGCAACGTGCACTTCCCGCCCAACGCCCGCGGACACTACGACCAGTCGAACATGGAGCCGGTGATGTCGACGATCAAAGACTGGCGGATCGGCAGCGGTCCGAGCGGACGCGACATCGCCCGCCCGTGGACGGCGGCCGAACTCGAGCGGTACGCCCGCCTCGCCCCCGACTGCATGGGCAAGTGGATGGTGTACTGGCGGCAGGCGATGCCGGGCTATCGGAACCGGTCGAAGGACAGCGAAGGCAAGCCGATGAAGAACTGGTGGCCGTTCCTGTTCTACTGAGTCAGAGTCCCGTTCCGGGAGCCGCGGAGGGCTTGGGGATCGACTTCCCAAGCCCTTCGTTCTTCAGACGGAGGCGCGGAGCTTGCGCAACCCTTCGAGGATGAGCCGTCCGTCGGCCGAGCCCAGCGCGGCTCGGGTGGCCCGCTCCGGGTGGGGCATCAGGCCGAGAACGTTGCCCGCCTCGTTCAGTACGCCGGCAACGTTCCCCACCGATCCGTTCGGGTTGGCCGATTCGGTCGCCTCGCCCGATTCGTCCACGTAGAGAAAGGCCACCTGATCCCGGTCGAAGATCGCCTTCAGAGTATCGTCGTCGGCGATGTACCGGCCTTCGCCATGGGCGATCGGAATCCGGACGACCCGATCGACGCCGGCGGTCCACAGACTCGTCCGGTTGACGGCGCGCAGGTGGACGGTCTCGCACACGAACTTCTGGCTCTCGTTCAGGAGGAGGGCCCCCGGGAGTAGTCCGGCCTCGCAGAGGATCTGGAAGCCGTTGCACGCCCCGATGACGGGGCCTCCGGCCGCGGCGAACGCGCGGACCGCTTCCATGATCGGGGAATGCGACGCCATCGCGCCGCACCTGAGGTAGTCGCCGTAAGAGAAGCCGCCGGGCACGAAAACGGCGTCGAAGCCGGCCAGGGACCGATCTTCGTGCCACACATATTCGGCATCGATTCCCAGGTCGTCGCGGAGACCGTGGAAGGCGTCCTGGTCGCAGTTCGAACCGGGGAAGCGCAGAACGGCAACCTTCACGACACGACCTCGAACCGGTAGTCCTCGATCACGGGGTTGGCGAGCAGGGTGTCGCACATCGCCTTGACCCGATCCTCGGAGAATTCGCGCAGTTTGAGCTCGACGAGCTTTCCGATTCGGGCCCCTTCGATCTCTTCGTAACCGAGCTTTTGGAGGGCGGCGGCGACGGTCCGTCCGGCAGAGTCGAGGAGGGAGGGCTTGAGCGTGACGTAGACGCGGACGGTGACCATGGCTGGATTTTGGCACGGTCGGAGGGGGTCGGACGGACGTGGGGTCCGGCGGGAAGGAGATGCTCCGTCCCATACTCGGATCTGAGATGTCGCCGGGCACGCTCTCCGCCAGGTACGGGAAGGTCGTGCTGGTCGTCGGGTTCCTGCTCCACCTTCAGCTCGGAATCGCCTACTCGTACGCCGTGCTGCGCCCCCATCTCGAACGAGCGTTCGATCTCGACGGTTTTTCGGCCGGACTCGGCTTCAGCGCGATCCTCGTCGGCTATACGGTCGGCATGGTTTGGGGCGGCATCTGGAACGACCGCCGCGGACCTCGCGTGGTGACGCCGGTGGGGGCCTTTATGTTCGGCACCGGATTCGCGCTGGCCGGGATCGCCCCGAGCTACCCGGTCTTCTTGGTCGCCTACGGCGGCGTGTGCGGGGTGGGCACGGGCCTCGCCTACATCGCGGCCGTCCAAACGGCGGTGCGGTGGCACCCGACCCGACGGGGTACGGCAACCGGCGCCGTCGTTCTCGGCTTCGGCCTGTCCAGCGTTTTCTTCGCGCCCACAATCCATCTGCTCGCTTCGACGTACGGGTGGCGGACGGCGATGGTCGGGCTCGGGGCCGTGTTCCTCGTCGCGGGAACGGCGTTGGCGCTGGCGGTGCGGGAGCCGGAGGGGCCTCGACCGGAGGCGCCTGCGTCAGCGGAGTTTCTGGGGAAGGACCCTCGCTTTCGGCGCCTGTGGGTGGCGTGGTTTCTGGTGCTGACGGTGGGATTGGCCTGGCTCGGGCAGCTGCCGGCTCTCGGGAAGGAGTACGGACTTTCGGCGGGAGCGGCCGCCTATCTGGTCAGCGCGGTCGCGCTCGCCAACGGAACGGCCCGACCTTTTCTCGGTCTGCTTTCGGACCGGATCGGGCGGACAAGGTGCCTGGCCCTGGCGTCGGCGGTGGGCGCGACGACGCTGGCCGCCCTGGCGGTCGTTGCGTCTCCGGTCGCGGTTTGGGTTGCCGGCTTTCTCGTGGGCGTGGTCTTTGCGGCTTGGCTGGTCAACCTCGCACCGATCGCGGCGGAGCGGTTCGGTTCGGGATCGGCCGGCAGAGCCTATGGGAGGTTGTTCACCGCCTACGGTGCGGGGGGTCTGATCGGGCCGCCGCTCTTGGGGGCGGTCGTCCAGGCCGGAGGCGGCCACCGCCCGGGGTTGCTTCTTTCGGCGGCGGTCCTGGCGCTGGGAGGCTGGGCGTTCGCGACTGCCGACCGGATCCGTCGAACCCCGGAGGTCCCGAAATCCCCAATCGTCTAGATGCTTTTTGCGAAGTCCGAAGAGGATGCCGCCTGGATCCGTCGTAAACTCTGGGAGGTTGCTCGAGCCCATGGGCAATCGTGGGTGCGACAACGACGACGATGGCGAGCACCAGCAAGAGCCGAAAGCCCAGCAGCTACGACGTCGCCCGATTGGCGGGCGTGAGTCAGACGACGGTCTCCTTCGTCCTGAATCAGAAGCGGGACGCACGCATCTCGGAGGAGACGCGCCAGAGGGTGATGCAGGCCGCCTCGAGCCTGGGCTACGTGATGAACTCCCGGCCCCGAACGGCGGCAACCGGCAAGACGTACCGCATCGGCTTTGTGCCGATCGACCCGCGCTTCATCGGCGGCGAGTACTACCGCATCATCGTGGATCAGGTCGTCCAACGGGCGTCCGATCTGGGCTACAACCTCCTGATCCACACCACCCACATGTCGGACGTCGACGAGCTGTACCGCGACATCCTGAGCGGCGCGGCCGACGGGGTGTTGCTCATCGGGCGCTACGACGGCGACCTTCTCACCCAGAAGCTCTTGGATGCCCGGTTCCCCACCGTATGCGTCGCCTACCAGCCCGGACGTCCAGAAGCCACGTCGGTAGACGTCGATCTGGTGTCCTGCGGACGCCTGATGGCCCGGCACCTGCTCAACCTGGGTCATCGGTCGATCGGCGTCATCGCCGGCCGACTCAACAACTCGTGGACCCGCGGCATGCTGAGAGGTATCCGGCAGGAGATCCAGAAGGAGTCCGGGATTCGAGCCGGGCTGTTGGAAGTCGAATCGGCGGCAGGCAGCCACACGGGCGCCCAGCAGATCCTGCGCGCCCACCTGATCCGCCCGGACCGTCCGACCGGACTGATCGTCACCGAAGACTGGCGCGCGACCCAGGTTCTGTCGATGCTCGCGGAACTGGGAATCAAGGTGCCGAAGGACGTGGCGATCGTGACGACGCCGGCGACCGAGCTGACCGACAACGCGACTCCGCGGCTGACCGCGGTCTACGAGCCGCTCGGCCAACTGGGATCGCTGGCTCTCGAGACGCTGGTCGAGCTGATCGAAGGGCGCGTCCCTCCGAAGCGGCAGGTCCTTCCGGTCAGAATGGTGATCCGGGAAAGCTGCGGCGGCAACCCGTCTCATCCGCCGGTCTTGTGGGACCGATGATTCCCCCTCGCGGCCCGGACACAAGGGGGAACCGGGAGGAGGTCGCCTAGCCGGGAACGGCGGCCAGGGCCTTCTTCAGGACGTTGATCGAGTCGATGTTCTCGGGATCGACGTCGTTCAGGGCGGCGAGGTACAGCGATACGAAGTCGCCGAACAGGGTGAGGCTCAGCATTCTCTCGAGCAGAGACTCGCCGCGAGCCTTGACGCGGTGGACTTCGCAGACGCCGGAGATCAGTTCGGTGGTGACTCTCGCCCGCTCCTTCATCTTCGCACTTTCGCGGCCGTCCTCCAAGATCACGGCGACCCAGCGGCCGACTCCCTGATCCTTCGCCTTGACCCACCCCAAGATCTCGTTGTGGTTGAGCTCGGGGAACGCGTTGGCGAAGGTCAGGTTCTTCGCGTTCTCGTTGATCTGGCCCTTCCAGCGGTTGGCGACCACGGCCTGGTAGGAGCCCAGACCGTACAGGACGGAGACCGAACCCTTCAGGGCGGCCGCGAGCTGCTTGGCCGGGTTGGCGTCGAACGGCGTCTCGACCCCCCAATCCTGGACGCACTTCTCGAGGAGTTCGAACGTCGGCTGGTACGGCTGCTCCGGGAGGAAACCCCACCGCTGGCACGCGACGACGACCGGGATCAGCATGTAGCCCAGAGCGGTCCGGGGCGGCTGCCCGCCGGGAATCAGGAACACGGGCACA
>JBDNCL010000057.1:0-13670 GCA_046719655.1 Fimbriimonadaceae bacterium | reverse complement strand
TACCCGATCCCGGTGCCGGACTCCCTCCGCAAGGACGCGTTCGAGCGGCCGCCGGATGTCGGGGCGATCACGTCGGTGGCGTCCGGCCAGCTGGTGTTGCCCGAGACGGAATAGCGGGTCGGGGAGTGGCGGTTTCCCATGGCAAACGTCGTTGTCGTCGTTCCCGGCTGGCTGAGTCCGAACGAGGACGATTCGGTGTTGCGACCTGGACCGTCGGCGGTAGCGGCGATGGCCCGCCGGGCGAAGATCGAACGCCTGACCTGGGCGGTTTCGGCCGAGACCCCGGAAGCGGCGTGGCTCGGCATCGACCCGGAACGGGTTCGTCTGGCTTCGGGTCCGCTGGCCGTCGCCGCCCTCGGGGCCGATCCGCCCGCCCGCAGCGTCCACTTTCAGGTGAGCCTGCTCAGCCTGACCGACGGGCGAATCTCGCCGCTCGGGTCCGAACTCGAGCCGGACGTCCGGCGTCGGGTCGCCGAGCTGGGGCAGCGGCTGGACACCCGGCGTCTGACCACGGTGTGGGGGCCGGGCACGGAGCACGGTCTCGTTTGGGAGGACGGTTCGATCGATCTGGCGTGTACGAGCCCCGACCGGTTGGGAGACCGGACGATGGCGGAGTGCCTGCCCGAAGGCGACGGCGAGTCCATGCTCCGGAGGTTTGTCGACGACTCGGTGAACCTGCTCGCTGACGAGGAGTTCAACCGGCGGCGGATGGAAGAAGGGTTGCCGCCCGCGAACATCCTGTGGCCTTGGGGTCCGGGATTCCGCAACCCGGTTCCCAACCTTCTGCTCGAGCGCGGACGGCCCCTGCGCGTCGAGAGCCGTTCGCTGCGCCTACAGGGTCTGGCCCGGCTCGCCAAGGCGACGCACGGGCGGCTCGATTCGATGGGGTCGGGCACGGCGACGAGATTGGACTCCGCTCTGGCGTCGGCCCAGTCGGGTTGCGACTGCGTACTCGTCATCGACGCGGTCGAGGCGATGCGGGCCGAAGGCAGGCTCGAAGAGGTCGACTGGCTGACCCACGAAATCGACCGCCGCCTGCTGCGGCCCCTTTGGGAATCGACCGCCGACAACCGTTCGAGGCTCAGCGTCGTCGCTCTGCGGCCCGGTGCGGCCGCGCCGGGGGCGCCGCCGACATCGGACTGCGTAGGCTTGGCGATGACGGTCGGGGCGAAACTCCGGGCCGAAAACGTCTATCCTTTCGACGAGCGGTCTCTGGACGAGCGGACTCTGAACCGGCGTCCGGTATGGCAGGCGATCGAGGAGGCGTTGGTTTGGCAGGCAGTGGAGTGATGCGTTTGCGGGCGGGGCTGGCGGGATTCGTCGCCCTGGGGCTCGGGTTGGCGGCCTCGGCTTCGGCCCAACTCACCGACCGAGAGCGGCAGGGCGTTGCCGACACGCTCTACCTCGCCAACATGACTCTCGCCGACCTCGAGTTTGAGCGCAAGCTGTTTCGCGACCCGTACCGCCTGCCTCTCGTCGACCTGTGCCTGGACAAGCCTCTCGAGGCGGCCGATGCTCTCATGGCCCTGCACGCGACCGGGAGCCGGTCCGTGTCCGCCATGCTGAGCGCCCTCCGAATCCGCGCTCTGGGCGATCCCGAGGAGCGCCTGATCGCCCCCGACCCGATTCGGACCGACGCGCCTTCGAACTTGCCGCCGGTTCTCGTCGGTCCCGTCATGCGTCTGGTCGGGGCGATCGAGCTGGCCAACCTTTCGGTGCGCCAGGCGACGCAGGCGTTGACCGCCGACGAGAGGCGCGAACTGATCGAGAGCCTGCCCGGTTGGGCGGTGGAGGATCGGTCCGTCGCCTTCGATTTTGTGCGTCGGCGGCCTTCGGAGCCATCCCGCCTTCTCGCCCTGTTGGCCAAAGTCGACCTCGTCCGCATCCGTCGGGCCGCCGAAATCCTCGCGATCTCGGTCGAACAGGAGATCCCGAACCTGAAGCGGGCCGCCGCCCAGGCCCGAAACTTCCGTACCGTCGCCCGGTTCGAGATTGCGGGCATGCCGATCGTGGTCGCCGGACACGGTCCCGATCTCCACACCGACCGAGACGCCGTCCTCACGATCGACCTGGGCGGAAACGACCGCTACGTCGGCCGGCACGGGGCGGCGGCGGGATACGTGTCCGTTCTGATCGACCTCGAAGGGGACGACACCTACGACGTGCCCGACCTGAGCGTCGGAGCCGGGATCCTCGGAATCGGTCTCGCCTACGACCTGGGCGGCAACGACACCTATCGGGGCGGTTCGCTCTGCTTTGGGGCCGGCCTGGCCGGAGTGGGGATTTTGGTGGACGAGGCGGGCGACGACGACTACCGCTCCGCGACGCTGACCCAGGGCTTCGGCCAGTTCGGCATCGGGATGCTGGTGGACAAGTCGGGCAACGACCGGTACGACGCCCAGCTCTTTGCCCAGGGAGCGGCCCGGACCCAAGGCGCGGGCTGGCTCGTCGACCGGTCGGGCAACGACGTGTACCGCGCGGGCGGTCGGTTCCTGAATTCGCCTCTCTTCCGCGACGTGCACTACAGTTTTGCCCAGGGCTTCTCGAGCGGGTATCGCGAAGACACGGGCGGTCTCAGCGGCGGCGTCGGCCTTCTCACCGACCTCGCGGGCGACGACGCCTACCTCGTGGAGACGTACGGCATCGCGGCCAGCTACTGGTTCTCGGTCGGAAGCCTGTACGACGGTTCGGGGAACGACACGTATCGCGGCCACCACTACGCGATGGCGTCCGCGATGCACATGACGGCCGCGTATCTGTTCGACCTGGACGGGGACGACGTCTACTCCCAGGCGTTCGGGGCCGCCCACGCCATCGGGCACGATTACGGCGTCGCCTTTCTGCTGGATCGGGCGGGGAACGACGTCTATTCGGGGCGCGACAGCCGCCCCGGAATCGGCACCGCCAACGGTTTGGGGATCTTTGTCGACGGCGGAGGGGACGATCGCTATTTCGGGCCTCCGGCGGGCGGTGCCGCGGCTCGCGGCAGCGGTTCGCTCGGAATCTTCGTCGATCTCGGCGGAAACGACCGATATGCCGAGGGGTTGGCCGACGGTTCGGCCCGGGTCGGCGAGACCTGGGCCGTCGCCTACGATGCTCCGAACCAGCCGGTCGCGGTGGCCGGAGCGCCGGCGGCCCCGACGCGCCCCGCCCCGATCGTGGGGTCTCTTCCGTTGCCGCCCGACCGCGAAATGGAGATCATCTACGCTCGGGCCACCCAATGGGGGGTCGGCACGGCGCAGGAAGAGGTCGCCGCCAACCTCGACCGACTGGTCGGAATCGGCATGCCGGCTGTCCGCTGGATGATCGACCGCAAGCTTCCGACCGTCAACCGCCTCTCGCAGCGGGCGTTTGTCCACGTCGTCCGGGCAGTCGGGCCCGAAGCCCAGACCGCCATCGCCTTGAAGGCGGGCGACCCGGACGACCACATCGCCCGCATCGCCCTCGGAATCTGCGTGGATGCGGGGATCGTCGATGCGGGGGCCCTCATTCCGGGTTTGCTGAAGCGGCCCGCCCTTCAGAGAACGGCGGCTCGGGCGGCGGGGGTGCTTCAGGCGCGGGCCGCGATCCCCGACCTGCTCCCGCTCGTCCTGTCCGAGGACCGAATCACGGCCCTGAACGCGATGGTCTCGTTGGCCGCGATGCCGGACATGCAGAGCCTCGGCACGGCCCAGGCCATGCTGGGATCGGGTGACCTGCCGATGCGGAAGGCGGCGGTTCAGCTGATCGCCCGCATGCCGGACCAAGCTCTGGCCATCGGCCGCGGCCTTTTGGCCGAAGGGGACGAGAGGCGGGCGCGGATCGGGGTCGAGGTTTTGTCCGCTGTCGGGTCTCCGGAGGCCTTGCGCCTCATCGGCGAGGCCCTCTCCGACACGCGCCCCGGGGTCCGGATCCAGGCGCTCTGGGCGCTCGACGGTCGGTGTCCGCCCGAGTTTCGCGCGGCCCTCCTCGGATTGCGCCAGGACCGGAATCCGCTGGTTCAGACGGCGGCTCAGCGGATCGATCCCGGACGGTGAGATCCGAATCTATGGGCCCTGCCCGCGAGCCGCACTTTCGGCCCGGATAGAAGCAAGTTCGGCCGCCCGATATTGCTCTCACAAGCGCAACGAATCGTCTTGGCGTTCGGCGAGACGGCCGCTACCCTGACGACAGCGGATTTGTTGAGGTTGTCGGCGGCTTCTCCGCCTCTCCGACGGGGGGCCGCCTGAAGGGGCAGGTTTTCGCCCGATACCTGCACGAATCTGCATACGTCTCGAAACCTGAACATATCGTAGATGGTCGATGGCATCGCGGATGCGAAAGGCAAGCCGCTGAGGCGGGCGACCGGTGGGGACGGCGGGAAGATTTCCGGCCGCTATCGAGTCTGGGCTTGGGCAGTCGGTAGAGGAAATCCGTCGAATCTTGCTGAAAACGGGTCGCTCCCGAACTTGTCCATATCTCCTTGCCTTTGCCTCGGGTTGGGACCCTGAAGCGGGCTTCGTGCCCCGCGCGTCAACAAGGGTGTGATCTTCGTTCGCTGCGCAGGCCTTTTCGGCGTCGTCGGTCTCTTCGCTTCGGTATGGATGTCGTCCGGCTGCCAGACGGCGCCGGCGAAGGCCGAACCGGCGGCGGAAGCGGCGTCCCCGGCCGCTTCGGCCGGACCGATCGAGTTGCCGGCGGGGACGCGCGTTTCTCTCCGCCTCTTGGCGACGCTCGAAGCGGGGCAGGCCCGCGAGGGGGCGCCGGTCGTGTTGATGGTCGCCGAAGACGTCCGCGGGCCCGATGGTCGGGTGGCGATCCGTCAAGGCGCCCTGGCCCGAGGCGAGGTGGTCTGGTCCCGGTCGGAAGGGACCCTGTCCGGATTGCTGGGCGAGCCGGCTCGGCTTCACGTTCGGTTGGACAAGGTCTTGGCCGTAGACGGCTCCGAACTGGCGTTGGCCGCCGACCCGGCCGACCCGGACAAGCCCTACGAGTTCACGCGGGCCAACACGAGGCCCGCCCCCCAGCCGGCAAGGCTGGAGTCCGCGTTGCAGGACGAAGAGGTTCGCAAACTCGCCGAGCAGCTGGCGATGGCCTACGCCGGCGAACGGGACACCGAGTTCCTCCGCGACGAGTCCAGTCGCGCCGCTCTGAACCGCCTCGCCGAAAAGCTGAGCCTCGACGAGACGAGGCGGCTTCTGGGGGCGGGCGGCCAACCCGCGAACCGGATCGTCGGCACCCTCGACCTCGTCCGCCGCGGCGACATCCGGGCCCTGGCGGCCGGCGACGCGGCCTTGGGCCTGGCCGCGGTCGGGGAGCTGGCGAACGTGGCCGGACAGGTCGGAAGCCGGTTCAGCCGAATGCTCCGCGGCCGGACGATCCGCGCCTTCGCCGGGACCGAGGTCGAAGCGTTCCTGGCCGAAAGCGCCCAGGTTCGCGCCACGAGCCGGTGAAGGCCGACCGTCGTCCGGGAGCGGTCTCTCGGCCCGCCCTCTCGCCGTCCCCCCGATCCGGGTATAAACGCTCGGGCGTTTCCGCGCCCCAGGAACCCGAACATTGGCCGCCTACCTCGTGCTCAGCGACGGGACGGTTTTCCAGGGCGAACCGCTCGGAGCCGTCGGAGAGACGACCGGCGAGGTCGTTTTCAACACCGGGATGACCGGTTACCAGGAGATCCTCACCGATCCGAGCTATTCCGGCCAGATCGTCCTCCTGACCTACCCCCTGATCGGGAACTACGGCATCAACGAGGACGACTTCGAGTCGGACCGGGTCCAGGCGGCGGGCTTGATCGTGCGCGAGGCGTGCGACGTTCCCTCGAACTGGCGTTCCCGGAAATCTCTGCACCAGTTTCTTCAGGAGAGAGGGATCGTCGGCATTCAGGGGATCGACACCCGTTCGGTCACGAAGAAGATCCGTTCCGGCGGCGTCTCCATGGGGATGATCGTGAACGGTTCTCCCGACGAGGCCCGGCAGAGGCTCGCCACGAGCCAGAGGTACGACGACACCGACTTCGTGTTCAGCGTCACCACGAAGGGCCCCTACAAGTGGGGGCGGAGCGGAAAGGAATCGGTCGAGGATCCGGACGACCCCGACCGGTTGAGGCTCGTGGTGATCGACTGCGGTCTGAAGTTCAACATCCTCCGCCGTTTCTGGCGGGCCGGTTGCCGCCCGATCGTGCTGCCCGCGTCGGTCAGCGCGGAGGAGGTGCTGTCCTGGCGGCCGGACGGGGTGGTGCTCTCGCCCGGACCGGGAGATCCGGCCCGGCTAGGTCCCGTCATCGACACGGTGCGCGGCCTTCTCGGCAAAACGCCGATGTTCGGGATCTGCCTCGGCAACCAGCTCCTCTGCCACGCCGTCGGCGGGTCGACATTCAAGCTGAAGTTCGGTCACCGGGGTTCGAACCACCCCGTCCAGGACTTGGAATCGGGCAAGGTGACGATCACGTCCCAGAACCACGGTTACGCCGTCGATCCGGACTCGCTCAAGGGCACGCCGGCGGTGGTCACCCAGATCAACCTCAACGACGGGACGGTCGAAGGAATCGCCGTTCCCGATGCGGACGCGAGTTCGATCCAGTACCACCCGGAGGCGGCGCCCGGTCCGTGGGATTCGCGCCCCTACTTCGACGAGTTCGTGGAGCGGATCCGCCGGCGTCGGGGCTGAGCGCCCGTCCCGGCCGTCACACGAGCTCGCCGGACAGGCCCCATCGGTGGCTCCGGGTCACCCGGACCTCGGCCAACCGGCCCGCTCGGCTGGGCGAACCGGGGAAGTGCACCATCCGGAATTCGCGGGTGTAGCCCTGGAGCAGGCCGGCGTTTTTCGGCGACGGACCTTCGACCAGGACCTCGACCGTGCGTCCGATCTGGGCTGCGTTCTGCTCGTCCGTGATCCGGTTCTGAACCTCGATGAGCCGATTCAGGCGCTCCTGCTTGACGGCGCGCGGGAGCTGCTTCATCTCGGCCGCCGGGGTGCCGGGCCGGGTCGAATAGGCAAACATGAAGGCGCCGTCGAACCGCACTTCTTCCACGAGCGACAGCGTCCGCTCGAACTGGGCGTCGGTTTCGCCGGGGAATCCGACGATGATATCGGTCGTCAGACCGATGTGGGGCACCGCCTCCCGGAGCGCAGCCACGATCTCGAGGAAGCTCTCGCGCGTGTAGACCCGCTTCATGGCCCGCAGCACGTCGTCGTCCCCCGACTGGAGCGGCAGGTGGACGTGCTCCATGACTTTGGGATTGTCGCGGATGCAGGCGATGAGGTCGTCCTTGAAGTCGCGGGGATAGGGGGAGGTGTAGCGGATGCGCTCGAGACCCTCGATCTCGGCCAGCCGCCACAGCAGCTCGCTGAACGGCACCCGCCCTTCGGCGAGGTTCTTGCCGTAGCTGTTGACGGTCTGCCCGAGCAGGGTGACTTCGCGGGTGCCCTGCTCGGCCAGGCGCCTGACTTCGTCGACAATCTCTTGGGTCGGGCGGCTGCGCTCCCGCCCCCGCGTCGTCGGGACGATGCAGAACGTGCAGAACTTGTCGCACCCGTACTGGATCGGAACGAACGCCTTGAGCTTGGCCGCCTTCTGTTGGGCCCGTCGGGGAACGTCGGTGACGACCGCCCCCCGTCGCTCGGGGAGCTGCAGACGGGTCGCAAAGCGCCGGGTCTGAAGCGCCTCTTCGACCAGACCCTGCACCTGGGAGAGGTCGCCCGTTCCGAGCACGAAATCGACGTGGGGGGCGCGCCGGCGGATCTCGTCGGCCCGAATCTGGGCCATGCACCCGCACACCCCGATGACCATCTCCGGGCGTCGCGCCTTGACCTGGGCGAGCTCGCCGAGAAGAGAGAACGCCTTGTCTTCCGGCTTCTTGCGGACGCTGCAGGTGTTCAGCAGAACGACCTGGGCGTCCAACATCCGATCCGTCGGTTCGAAGCCGATCTGCCTCAGGAAGGCGCCCAGCTGCTCGCTGTCTTCGTCGTTCATCTGGCAGCCCCAGGTCTGAACGAAGTAGGTCCCCCGGCGAGCGCGCGGAGGAGCCGACTGGAGCAGAGAGTTGGGACTGACGGTAGCCATGGGCGGGAAGGGCAGACGCGTTCGGGTGGAGTGGAGAGGGTACCCCAGACCGGAATCCGGCCCCGAGACGGCGGCCTCGCGACGCCCGGCCGTCAGGCCGGGGGTTCGGAGAG
The DNA here is from genome assembly GCA_046719655.1 of Fimbriimonadaceae bacterium. GTDB lineage: Bacteria > Armatimonadota > Fimbriimonadia > Fimbriimonadales > Fimbriimonadaceae > JBDNCL01. The sequence continues at coordinate 5,537 of JBDNCL010000057.1, read as the reverse complement.
GGCGGCGTTCGGACCGGCCGGGACGACGATCTTGAGGGCGAGGGGCCGCACGTCGAAGCGCGCCGGAGTCTGGCCGACGACGTCGCCGTCGATGAGGATCGGCATCGGCGGCGAGCTCTCGATCTGGATCCGCGACGCCCGGAACGAGAGGACTTTGGGGTGGGACAGGTGCGAGCCCCGGAAGACCCGCGGGAAGGCGGACAGGAACTCGATCCGGCCCGCCTCGCGCACGACGACCACGTCCAGCTTGCCGTCGTCGAGGATCGCCTCCGGCGCGATGCGCATGCCGCCGCCGTACGTCCGGCTGTTCGCGACCGAACAGAGCATCGCCCGGAACTTGTGGAGCCTGCCTTCGGCCTTGATTCGGAATTCGGCCGGTCGGTAGCGGTTCAGGGTGGAGAGGACGGCCCCGACGTAGGCCGCCGTCCCCTTCAGGGGGCCGACACCCTGGTTGGTGCGTTCGGCCACGGCGGCGTCGAATCCGCAGCCGGCGACGTTCACGAAGAAGCGCTGATTGGGTGGCAGACGGAGCCCGCGAACCTTCTCCGCGTCGTTGACGCGTCGGCGTTCGATGGTCGAGGCGGGCTCGGGGACCGCCGCCGGACCGGGGACGTCCCTCCCGGGCCGAGGCGTGAAGGTGGCGATTCCGACGTCGATCGCCGCGATCCGACCTTTCCCCAGCAGCCCGACCGCCGGTTCGAGATCGAGCGGAATCCCCAGGCTGCGGGCGAGGTCGTTCCCGGTGCCGCTCGGGAGGACGGCGAGGGCGGTTTCGGATCCCATCAGTCCGCTGGCGACTTCCGACCCGGGGCCGTCCCCGCCCTGGGCGGCCACGATTCGGGCTCCCTTCTCGACCGCGGTGCGGGCCACCACGACCCCCTCCCCGGGGTACTCGGTGACGCGGACGACCGCGTTGAGGGACGGTCTCTGGGCGAGAATCTTTTCGAGTTCGCCGAGTAGCCTGGCGGTTCGACCCTTCCCGGCGACCGGGTTGGCCACGATATAGCATCTGCCTTGTCGGGGAACCGCGGACAACTCCCTAAGGATAGCGGTCTGACGCCCGCAAGGACAAGGTTTGGGGCGGATATCCCGGGGTCAGGACTCGAACGGGGGCCATGCCATAATCGGGCCTCATGGCGGCCGCTTCCACTTCCGATTCCCGGTTCCGACTGACGGACGATCAGGCGCAGCTTTTGGCAGACCGTTTCGGCACGCCCCTCTACGTTGTGGACGAGGCGCATTTCCGAGCCCGAATCCGCCGCTATCGGGCTGCCTTTCGGGCCGCGCGCCCGAAGTCGGAGCTGACCTTCGCCTCGAAGGCGAACAGCACGCTGGCCCTTCTGGCGATCGCCGCTCAGGAGGGTTGCATGATCGATGTGGCGAGCGAAGGGGAGCTTCGGGCGGCCTTGGCGGCCGGGGTGCCGGCCGGGCGCTGCCACCTCCACGGCAACAACAAGTCGGAGGGCGAGCTGCGGTTCGCGATCGCGTCCGGGATCAACCAGATCGTCGTCGACAACTTCGGCGAGATCGAGTCCCTGGTCCGGGCCGGCGCCCTCGAGGCGAAGACCGAGCTCGTCCTGAGGTTGGCGCCCGGCGTCGATCCCAAAACCCACGCGAAGATCTCCACCGGTCAGGCCGACACCAAGTTCGGGTTCAACATAGCGGACGGTTCGGCCGAGAGGGCGCTTCTCCGATGCCTCGAGCTGGGCCTGAACGTCGTCGGCGTGCACTGCCACGTGGGCTCCCAGCTTCTCGATCCCGAGGCCCAGATTTCTGGCGGCGAACTGATCGCCCAGTTCGCGGTCGAGATGAAGTCCCGGCACGGTTTCGTCAGCGAGGTGATCAACGTCGGCGGCGGACTCGGCGTGCGGTACTTGGACGAGGATCGCCCGATGGACGTCGAAGACTACTGCCGGTTGGTGGTCGAAGCGGTCGAAAAGGCCTTGGACGGCAGCGGGCTGGATCCTCTGTTGGTGCAGGAGCCGGGCCGTTCTCTGATCGCGGAGTCCGGTCTGACCCTGTACCGAGTCGGGGTGCGGAAGACGGTGCCCTCCCGCGAAAAGGGCGAGCGCACCTACCTCTGCGTCGACGGGGGGTTGGCCGACAATCCCCGGCCGGCCCTCTACGGGAGCCGGTATGCCGTCGCGCCGACCGCCGTCGGCCGGGAAGGCGGTGCCCGCGAGCTCGCGCCGTTCACGATTTCGGGTCGCCATTGCGAGACGGACCGGCTGTTCGAGGACGTGATGCTTCCCTGCGATCTCCGCGAGGGGGATCTGCTTCAGGTGCTTTGCACGGGGGCGTACAACTCGTCTATGGCGAGCAACTACAACCGGTACCGGCGTCCGGCCACCGTTTTGATCCGCGGGAGCGGGGAACCGGTGCTGGTCCAGCGGCCGGAGACGTGGGAGGAGATGTTCGCCCGCGAGATTCTTCCGGAGGACTTCCGATGACTCTGCCGGAGCCCACCGCGATCGTCGCCATCGGCGTTGTGATCTTTCTGGCCATCGGGATCCACGAGTACTGTCACGCCAAGTTCGCCGATCTGGCTGGAGACCCCACCCCGCGCTATTACGGACGGGTCACCCTCAATCTCACGAAGCATTTCGAGTTTTTGGGAACGCTGATGATCATCTTCACGTCTTTGACCGGGGTCGGAATCGGCTGGGGTAAGCCGGTACCCATGGACCCGTCGAAGATGAAGAATCCGAAGTGGGATCACTTCGTCGCGGTTGCGGCGGGACCGTTCTCGAACTTTGCCCAAGCCGTGCTCTGGGGCATTCTCTTCCGGTTGCTCTACGGCGGGAGCGAACCGGGCGCGATCGGCGAGGCGATGACGGGTTCGCTCGGATTCATGCCCGCCCTGCTCGTGTACGGCGTGATCATCAACCTGTCGCTCTGCTTCTTCAATCTGTTCCCGATGGGGCCGCTGGACGGGATGTGGATCGTCAGCACGTTCCTGCGCGACCCGGCCCGTCTGTCCTGGATCCGCTTCAACCTCGGTTTCGGCTCGATGCTTCTGCTGTTCCTCGTGCTCGCGGGCCAGCTTTCCGGAGTCAGCGTGCTGCGCGCCTTCATCGGGCCGCCGCTGATGTTCTTTGCCCGCTTCTTCTTCGGTATCTAGGAATCGACTATGACGGAAAAGCCTCGCATTCTCAGCGGCATGCAGCCGACGCAGCCGCGTCTCCATCTCGGCAACTACGAACCGCTGAAACTCATGGTCGAGATGCAGGAGAAGTACCGACTCTACCTGTGCGTCGTGGACTGGCACGCCCTGACCACCTTGGCCGAAAAGAAGGGCGTGGTGCGGCGCAACACGATCGAGGTGGCCAAGGACTATCTCGCGGCCGGGATCGACCCCCAGAAGTCGGTCGTGTTTGTCCAGTCGGACGTCAAGGAGCACGCCGAACTGCATCTTCTCTTCAGCATGGTGACCCCTCTCGGGTGGCTCGAGCGCGTGCCGACCTACAAGGAAAAGAAGCAGAATCTCGCCACCGAGAGCGAGCCGTACGGCCTGCTCGGGTATCCGGTTCTTCAGGCGGCCGACATTCTTCTGTACAAGCCGTTCGGCGTTCCGGTGGGTAAGGATCAAGCTCCCCACCTCGAGCTGTCCCGGGAAATCGCGCGGAGGTTCAACTTCCTGTTCGGCGAGGTGTTCCCCGAGTTCGAGAGCATCATCACGGAAGTGCCGACCGTGATGGGGGTCGACGGTCGCAAGATGTCGAAGAGTTACGACAACGCGATCTACCTCAACGAGACGGCCGACGAAACGGCCCAGAAAGTGATGAGCGCGTTCACAACGCCCACGAAGATGCGGAAGACCGATCCGGGGGTACCGGAAAACTGCGCCGTCTGCAACCTGTTGCGGGTGTACAGCGAAGACTGGGAAACTCAGTGGGCGGAGTGCCGCGACGGTGTGCGGGGCTGCGTTCAGAACAAGCGGGAATTGGTCGAAGCGATCAACGAGTCGCTGAGGCCGTTCCGAGAGCGGCGAGCTCGGCTTTCGGACGACGACGTGCTCGAGATCTTGAAGTCGGGCGCCGAGCAGGCCCGGGCGTTCGCATCGGGAACGATGGACGAGGTGCGGCGCGCGATGGGGCTGGTCTGAGGCGACCGGCCGGCGGCCGCCCCAGACTCGGGTCGGGCACCGAACCCTAAGGGTTCGGATTCGGCCGGGCGCCCGGGAACACGGTGATCCGGTTGCCCTCCTGCCTCAGCCGGCTCAGCTCCTGCTCGACGGCGGCTCGGAACGCGGGCGGCAGGCTGTTCATGGAAACGGGGGCCGCATTCGCGTCCACCCGATCGTCGGTCAGGTTCCGGGTGGCGGTGACGCCGGGCGCCACGGTGAACGTGAGCGTGGTGTTCCGCCTCTCCCCGATCCGCACGTTCTCGATGTTGGGCATCACGCCTCCCATCGGCAGGTTGCCCTGTTCGCGCACCCACTGGAACATGGCGAGTTCGGTCGGACCCAGCGCCATGCGCCCCATGATCCCGGCCGAAGTTCCAGCCGGGTACGCGACCGTTTCGACGCGGTTCGACGCGGAGATCGTCCCCATCGCCGGCAGTCCGGTGGGCATGATCTCGGTCGGTTCTTCGCGGAAGTCGCGGGCCGGTCGGGGCAGCATGTTCTCGACCATGCCCATGAGACCTCCCCTCGGGGTCCGATTGCCGGTGCCCTGGGTGACCCGAAGGTTCGCGTTCGGTCCGAACAGGACCCGCTCCAGGCTCGTCCGCTGTACCGGGGTGAGCTGGCCGAACGCGATCGTCCCGCCCCGGAACAGGGTTTCGCGCTGCGCCTGCCCGAGGGTTCCCCAGAACCGGAGCAGATTCCAGTCCGACATCGCTCCCTGCATGCCGCCCACCGCGCCGGGCGCCATCAGCATGATGTGCAGGAGGGCGCCAGGAGACTGGGTGGGGGGCGGATTGTCGACGGCGTAGGCGGCCAGAGCGTCGAGCGAGAGGGTCCCGGTCCGCCGAGTGTCGGCGAGAAGGGCGGCCAGAGCCCGACGGTCCACCCGCTCTCGGCGGGACTTCGACGGCTCCTTGGGCTCGACGGTCAGCCAGCCGCCATCGATCGCCGCCTGGACGTCGCTCGACGCGAACATGCGGGCCAGAAACTGGTGGACGGTGGACGCCGGGCCGGAACCCGGGGACATGGCCTGCATCAACTGACCAAGACCGCCCGCCAGGGAGTCGGGGAGATTGGCCACGAGGTTGAGACGCTTGGCCTTCGAGGCCGCGATCAGCCCCTCGGACGGCCCGAACGACAGCGGGTCGTACTGGTCGGGCCGGAGAAGCTTCTCCTCGAGCCCCCGGCTCAGCGTCAGATTGCCCGACACGATCCGTCCGACGACGCCGACCATCTCGGCCGTTTCGGAGGAGAGTTCGAGGGGGGAGTCTGGACCCTCGAATGTGGCGGGGCGGGGCGCGGGCCGGGTTGCTCTCCGCCCATGGCCATCGACAAGATGGAGTTGCCCGGGGTCAGGTTGAGCATCTGCTGCCCGCGCAGAATCACTCTCCCCTCCCGATCGAACAGGGTG